>JBMLRK010000388.1:12815-25674 GCA_049241065.1 Spirosomataceae bacterium | reverse complement strand
AACAATCCGAATCCAATAAATTCGTTAATTTTACAACAAGATAAAGCTGTTGATAACTTCTATAAAGCCAAACCCACTACCCATGCAACTGAACAGGTACGCATTAACCTTCCTGAGTTTTTTTATAATAAGCTTTGCACAAGCACAAGGACTAAAAGTCTCGGATAAACCTGCGGAGTTTTTACCCGATGCCATCAATTTAATGGCGATTTCTGGAAATCCACAAACGGAGGCGATTGCCACTAATTTCTCTGCTTGGTGGAACGGCAAAACCATTAGCGATAAACAGAAAGGGAGTCTGGCACTCGTTACGAGTTCTATGTTCAAAAAAGGCTACAAAGCTCCTCAATTAACCAATTTGTTTGAGACCATCAATCAAGCGGTTTTTACAGCCAAACTTTCGGCTACGAATTTGGATAGCTTTTTGGAAGTCCTTCAAAAAAGTGCTGACCAAAGTGATAATAAAACAACGATGCGGTACGTAGATATTTGCCGTACTTACTTTGCGTCACGAGCCTTGTACCTGACCAATTATAACCGTTTATTTGCCTTAAATGGTACGCTCTCTTTTGTCTATAACGAGCAAAAAGTAGAAGTAAATAAAAGTAAAACGGGTGAGGTTACTCCTGCGACACCTGCAAAAGTAACGCCTAATACCTTTGATGATTGGGGCGATACCCCTGTTGCCAATGCCGACAACAATACAGCTACTCCCGAAGAAGCCGCTCCGCAGTTTATCAACCCTGGCCCAGCCTTGTCTTTCAACGATGTGGATTTAAGCATTGTAACTTCTTATGACTCGGTAAGTTTAATCAGAACCAATTGCGTATTGGGTATTAAAGACGGGGTTTTGTTAGGTACGGGCGGTGTCATTACTTGGGAAAATGTAGGTATCAACGAAGCGTATGTAACCTTGGGCAATTACAGCATGAATGTACGTAACCCAACGTTAAGTACCGAGTTTGCAACCATGACCTACCCAAGCAAATTGATTACCCCCGTAAAAGGTATTTTTGAGTTTCAGAGTAAAAAAAGAAATAAAAATACGCTCTCGACTTTCCCTCGGTTCAAGTCCTTAGCCAATGATGTGACCTTAAAAAACATCGGTGAAATTGATTATAAAGGAGGTTTTGCACTTATCGGTACGAAAGTCTCTAGTATGTCAGTAGCTTCTAAATATGCAAGCATTGAAGTAAAGAAAAACGGACGCTTAACTTTTCGGGCAATAAGTAAACAGTTCGACTTAGGCGATTCGCTTATTAAATCTCCTTCGGCAACATTTGTCGGTTATTTTGCAACGAACGACTCTATTTATCATCCGCTTGTAAAGTTTCAATACAACCGCAAACAACAACTATTGCATTTGAGCAAAGTGGATGATGGAGGCTTTAGAGATGCCTCCTACTCAGATAGTTATCACAAACTAGACATTACAACCGATGCGATGGACTGGGCCTTGAATGAGCAACGTATGGATTTTAGTATTGTTACTGCTAAAAACGTCGTACCAGCCTTGTTTGAATCCTTTGATTATTTTAATCCAGAACGCTTTGGTAAAATTTCAGAAAGCTACAACTTCAATCCCTTGTTGGTAGTTGCCAATTATACCCGCAAAAACAACCTAACTAGTACAAGTGTAACTGAATTGGCTAGGGCTTTTCAAAAAGATGCAAGTGCCATTCGACCAGTTTTTTTAAGCATGATGCAAAGGGGATATTTCAATTATGACCCAGAAGTTGAAAAGTTGGTTTTATCCAGAAAAGGAACGCACTACTTGGCGGTAAATGGAGCGAAAAAAGACTATGACAACTTCTTGATTTCCTCTTTTTATTCGTCTAATACAAAAGATACGACAGCCAATGCTTCGATTAACTTAAAAGATAATCAGATGATTATCAGAGGAGTAAAGCAATTTTATCTTTCAGATTCCCTGAATGTGTATATGGCTCCATCCGACAAACTGATTCGGGTGAATAAAGACCGCAACTTTGCTATTAATGGAGAGTTAAAAACGGGTAACTTCCGTTTTAGAGGAAAAGATTTATCGTTCAACTACAATGAGTTTAGTGTAAAACTAAACAAAATTGACTCCATCACTTTTGTTCCTCAAAAAGAATTAGCCCGTAAAGGACGCACCGAAATTGGGGGCGATTTGAAATACGATGCAGGGGTAATTTACATCAATAAACCCGATAATAAATCGGGTCGTCAACGAATGCCAGAATACCCTCGTTTGGTTGTACCAACGGGCGTGACTGCTTATTTCGACCATCCGTGGCGTGCGAATGGAGCTTATAACCAAAAGGTTTATTTCAAAGTAGCGAATATTGACTTTGACAGTTTAAATGTGAAGGACATCGACTTTGTTGGTACATTCTATTCAGACGGTATCTTCCCTCCTTTCAAAGAAACCCTTATTTCAATGCCTGACAACTCCCTTGGATTTGCCCACAAAGCACCCGAAGGAAAATACAGTTTATACAATAGTAAGGCATTTATGAAGTTTACGGGGCCGCTAATTATGGATAAAAAAGGACTCCATGCCGAAGGAGAAATCAACCATTTGACGGCACAGATTCAAGCGAAAGATGCGATTTTCACGAGTGATACCGTGGTTGCTTATGGTACATCGGGGCTGATAAATGAAGGCACAATCGGACAGGGTTATTTCACGAAGGTTGCGTTTAATAACTTCTCGTTAAAATGGACTCCGAAAGTAGATAGTATGCTGATTGAAACCAAAGGAAATGATTTTGATTTATACGCAGGAAGTACCAAACTTAAAGGAGAACTCCTACTTAAACAATCGGGAATCTTTGGCTTTGGAACAGTCCGCCGTGCTGACTCCGAAACAGAATCAAATAATTTCAAGTTTGGTAAAGAAGCCTTCTCTGCTCTGCCTGCCAATTTATCAGTAGGGAGCAACTTATCGGCAGCCAAACCAGCGTTATTGGGTAAAAATATGAACGTAAACTTCAACTTGGCAACAGGTTTAGTCAGTATTAAAACACCAACTAACCTTAAAATCCAAGATTCAACGAGCTTGTTCTTCCCATATACTGCCTATAAAACATCTATCAACAGTGCAGAATGGGACATTAACAAAAAGACAATAACGATGAAAGGCGACGTGCGAACATCCACCTTTACATCTCTCGACCCCTTGCAAGAAGGACTTTCGTTTAATGGTTCTGAAGCCCTTTATGAAATTGAAAAACAGTCACTTAATATTTACGGAGTATATTTCATCAAATCAGCAGATGCCAAAATATTCCCTGACAAAGGTGCTGTTTCCATCCGTCGAGATGCCGAAATGCGAGGATTCTATAACGCAAAATTACAAGTGGATACGCTAAATGGCTACCATACACTTGTGAATGGAAATATCCGCATTCTTTCAAAAAGTAAATTTGAAGGCGATGCTACCTATCGTTTCTTAAATCTTGCAGGCGATACGCTAAATGTTAAAATGGGAAACTTTGACTTTAAAGAAACCATCATAGAAGATAAATTCCGTAAAAAGGTCAAAGGCTATATCACCACTGCCAAAGCAAATATTGAAGAGAAAGATAAATTCAGACTGTCAAGCAAATTGCTTTACCGTGGCGAAATCACGATGTTGGCAACAGAGAAAAACCTGTTACTAGATGGCTACGTTCGCCCTGATACCAAGAATAGAGCTGATATTATTAACTGGTTTGCCTTTAAAGGAAATAATACCGATAATGTTACGATTGACGTACAAGCAAATTTAAAAAGTGACATAAATCTCCCGATTTATGCGGGTTTACATTTTAGGAATGAATCGGGTGGCTTGTACACCACATTCTTGGGTAATAAAGGCGATGCCAAAGACGAAGACCTCTTTCTAGCAAATGGAAAATTACGAGATATTTCAAAAACAAGTCGCTTCGAAATTGGCCCTGATGATAAAGAAAAATCGTATGAGGCAAATCGCTATATTTATGACGATGAGAAAAAAACGCTCAATTTAGAAGGTAATTTCCGTTTCTTTAACCCTGCCAATTACGTACAAACCGCAGGTTTTGCTCAAATGCAAACGGATAGCGGTCGTTATAAATTTGACCAAATGATGGTACTGAACTTCCCAATTCCGACAGAAGTACTAAAAACAATGGCTGATAAAATCGTAAAAGCAAATGCAGAAGCCAGGGATAATGCCAGTGCCGATGAACCCGAAGACAGAGACCATTTAATGTCTAAACTGGCTAACATTCTTGGTGGAAAAGTGGTTGACCCTTTTGAAAGAAGAATCAAAAATGAACACGTTGCACTGAATACCTTTAATTCAAAACTGAATACGACGATGGTGATTTCAAAAGCGAACCTTCGTTATTCAGATACCCATTCGTCGTATTATACGGTTGGCAAATTGAGTATTGCCGCCATTGGTGATGTGGATATTAATACTGAAATGGAAGGACAAATCGAAATTCGCAAAACCGTAGATGGTGATGAGTTTTATCTGTATTTAGAAGCCTCACCTGATTTGTGGTATTATATGGCGTATTTAAAAAATGAAATGGGTGTTATTTCATCTGATAACGATTTCAATGCGATTGTCAGTACCAAAGCAAAAGGAGTTAAAAAAGGGAGTGGAAAAAATGCCTACGCCTTCTTAGGAGTGGGTTCAGAAGAAAAACTAGCCTTTGTAGATCGCTATGCTGAAATGTATCGAACTAAAGCTAGAAAAGCTGCCACCACTAAAACAACAGCGAAAAGCACAAATGAAGATAAAGAAGACCTTCCAACAAAACCAGAAAAGAAAAAAGAGGTAGAAAAAGAAGGTTTTTAAACAAAAAAGACGGCTACCAAAATCAGGTAGCCATCTTTTTTTAATAGTTTTTCATATCCATTATACCTCCGCTTTCTAGCTGTAAATGACCAAGTAAGTTTAATAATCGCATTGTAGCACTTACACCATTCAGCACGGTAATTGTATCGGTTTGACGAACGGTGACACTATCCGTTGCAATTGGCACACGACCGCAACTCCAAACAGAAGCATCGTCCCAATTCCCACTTTTTACGGTGGTCATATCGCTACAATGTACTAACTTCAATTCGTCGATATATAGAGGCATATTTTGCGAGTCCATCATCTTAATAGCTAGTTTTGCGACTCTACTAGGCGACCCAATCTTATTCCAAGTAATTTTGATAGATGTCCATTTCTTCGGTAAAGCTACCACCTCAACACTATCTCCCTTATTGTCATTTGTCTGATATAAGTAAAATTGTAAGGGTAATACCGAAGATGCCTCATTATAAACCCAGCAACTAATTCCATCAGGAAAATCACTCGTAAACAAAGGTGCATTTAGGTATCGAAAATTAAGCATAGCCCCTCGCTCAGGCGATGCCAACTTGATAGCAAAACTATCAATTTTATAAGCCCCTTCTGCTCTTATGTTTAGGCCAGCTAAAGAGCTAGTATTCACCCAAGCACTTGTAACATTGTCTTTATAAAGATATTCATCTTGTGTTACCAGTGGATGAAAAGGTAATGTTGTTACTAAAATAGTATCACTTATTGATGATAAAAGTCCAGAGTTGTCCACCGCTCTAATGTAAAATTGATATGATGTTTCTGAATTTAAATCAGTAATGGTTAAAATAGAATCAGATGTAGTGATTATGCCTCCTCCAATTCTATAGACTTGATAATTAGCAATACCCTGACTATCGATAGATCTATCCCAAGTTAACTGTACAGTCGTCTCGCTTTTATTCAATATAGCCAAATGCAATGGAATAGAAGGAGGAATAGTATCTGGCAACGATTCCGTTATGACCTCTAATCCGTTCGTAAAACCCGACCAATTTCCCGAAGAATCTTTGGCTCTCACCACAAAACGATAATTAGTTTCGGCTGCCAAATTTTCAAAAGCATACGTATTTTGTGTTGTCCAAATCGTATCTGTTCCAGCAATTAGCTGATAACCTGCTACCCCAACATTGTCTGTGGAGGCATCCCAAGATAAATTGATTGTATGATAGGTTTTAGCAACAAGCTGTAAATTTTCTGGAACACTTGGAGCGATTGTATCACGTACTTCGGTAGTGCAATCAGGATAAATATCTTTGACATAAACCGTCGGAAGCCCCTGAGGATCTGTAACGGTTAATTTTACTCGATAAAAATAGAGATTACCATCACAAGGAACTGGACTCAATGTAACATAGGTAGAAGGAACATTACTAACTGGATTAGGGTGATTGTGCGTGTTATGATGTAAGGCTGTTTCCCATTTATAAATCAGTTGATTTTCAGCACTTTCCTTATCTTGAATAGTTGCACTTAATGCCACCTGAAGAGGCGATTGATTTGCAAAAATTTGAATAGAATCTACCGATGTTAAACTTATGACTGGAGGTGTGTTATTTAATGAGATAAGTACTGTTTTGACACTACTTAATCCATGAGAATCAGTAACAGTTAGTGTTGCATTGACGTTATAAATGGCTGAATCTGGGGCAGTAAAAATATGATTTACAATACTCCCATCTTCAACTGGACTACCATCGCCAAAATCCCAAGTATAAGTTAAAGCTTCGTTTTCAGGATCCGAGGAAGCCGTGGCATCCAACGTGATAGCAAGCGGAGACTCGCCCCAATAAACCGTTTGAGTAACCTTAGCCTTAGGTGCTTGATTTGAAGACCCGTACTTTATTTCACGAATACTTCCCACATACGACGCATAATACACATGGCCATTCACAGGGTTTTCGGCAATGCAAGTTACGCCCATTGCCAAACTATCAAGAGGCGAAAGTTTTTGAAGTTCATTAGAGGTATCTAATGATAAAGCATGAATCCAGTTATCGCTTAGGTAGTTTTCTCCATTGTCAAAATTCCCAATGAGATAAGCACCTTGATAAGCACTCGGGAAATTTGTTCCTGTATAAAATACACCTCCAATTACACAATTGCCTTTTAAGTCAAAATCAGGATTAAATGTAATGGCATCTACCGCTCCACCAGCTTTATAGGCTCTTGCCCCACCACCTCGAAAATCCACAACGGGCCGTGTCCAACTAATGGAATTGGTAAACTCCGAACGATTTTCTGGAAACGGTACTAAAGGACTATTATCTTCTGTCATTCCTTCATATAAAGGCCATCCGAAATTTTGTCCACCCTGCGTAACCACGTTAACCTCCTCTTTTTGACCAGCTCCCACATCACCAACATAAATTTCGCCAGGGTTTGCGTCTTCTGGAAAATGACTTCCCGTATTGGGCTTTATAGTCATTCGGAAAGGATTTCTGAAGCCCATTGCCCAAACCCGAGATTGTGGCATCCGAGGATTTGTACCCTCATAAAATGGATTACTTGATATTCCATCCCCTGTGGCTGGGTCAATACGGATAATTTTCCCACTCAAAGAATTGACGATTTGCGAACGCCAAGCACCCACGTTATCATCTTCATTTATTTCTGGAGTAGTAGGGTCATCTTGCCTTAAAATTCCTTCCTCAATAGCTTGCTGATAATACGTATTGGAATTCGAACCATAATCGGGAGTATAGTGAGTTGATTCCCCACAAGAAGCCAAGAG
Organism: Spirosomataceae bacterium; assembly: GCA_049241065.1. Lineage (GTDB taxonomy): Bacteria > Bacteroidota > Bacteroidia > Cytophagales > Spirosomataceae > JALRIJ01. Next base: position 18,091 of record JBMLRK010000388.1, on the reverse strand, counting down.
TGTTCCATCTGTCCCAAAGACTAAACTGCCCACATTATGGGTTTCAGCAACCATCGGGAAACCGTCATTCTTATCACGGCCAAGTAATACAAAACGACTTTCTGGCATCACCGAGAAATCGTTCAAATCTAAGGTATATCGAGTTATCCGACCAATAGAAGCGTGTTCGTAATCACTTGCATTGGCATCATAGTCTGGTAATCCATAGTGAGTTAAATGATAAAATTCAACTTCATATAATAAATAGAAATAGCCATTTGTTAAAAAGTTGGGATCTAGCGCAAAGCCCTTCAATCCACAATCTACACTCGTATTAACTTCCTCCGCTAAATCTAAGAGCTGATGCCAACTACCATCGCTCGTACGACCCCATACTTTTCCATCCTTTTCCCATGCAAAACATCTTCCTTGTGGATCAAAAGTAATTCCATTAACACTTCCAAAACCACTTGCAAAATTGGTATCTTGGAAATTAGCTTGCTGACCAAAGGAGCAGACACTTGCAAAAAAAAATAGCAGTGAAAAAGCGACGAGAGCTTTCATGGTTTAATATTATTTATTAGTGGCTTTGTTATTTACCTTTGACAATATTAGTACCAAAAGGTTTAAATCTATTATTATAACTAAGCTACTCATTTAATATTTCCCCAACAGACCTTAAATACTTGATTGACAACAACTAATAAGTACTTATTTTGAGTTCAGAACTTGACTGAAAATTTAATATACCTAATAGGTTCAACAAACGAACGGTCGTACTCACCCCTGATAACACAGTAACAATGTGACCAGTGTTGATTGTAACAGTATCAGTTACAATTGGAATACGCCCACAAGACCAAATAGTCGCATCCTCCCAATTCCCACTTTTTACGGTGGTCATATCGCTACAATGTACCAACTTAATTTCATCAAGAAAGAGTGCTTCATCTTGACTTCCAAGTACCTTGATTTTCAATTGGGCAATTCTCGTTGGTGAGTTTAGCATACTCCATGGCACAATCACTTCAGACCAACTATTTGCGGATAAACTCACTTGCACACTATCACCAATACTTACTAAATTAGGGATTGACCTTAGTTGAATCGGTATCGCAGACATACCTGAGTTATAAACCCACAGCGATATTCCTCCAGGAAAATCTTCTGTAAAAAGTGGATAACTAGTATAATCGAAAGTTACTTCATCACTCATTACAGGAGTGGTTATTTTTATTGACTTAGTATCAATCTTATAGTTATCTCCATTTGCTAAATCAATTCGAGAAGTTGCATATTGCGAACTCCATTTTGTCGAAACACTTTCATGGTAGATATATTCATCCGCTGTCACCAATGGATGTACAGCATTCGTCGTTACACTAAAGATATTACTGTAATTTGAATAATTACCACTGCTATCAATAGCTCTTATCTTGAACTCATAGCTTGTTTCCTGGATTAATCCACTAATAGTCAAACTAGTATCCGAAGTATAACTGGTATCAATCCCTATATTAACTAACTCATATTGTAAGATTCCACTGTTGTCTGTTGCTTTATTCCATGCTAAAGAGATAGTGGTTTCAGATTTTGCTATTACCTGTAAATTGCTGGGAACAGTCGGGTTTTCCAAATCATTACTACAAGATGGGTAAATATCTTTAACATAAGTACTCGAAAGCCCTTGAGTATCTGTAATCGTCAATTTTACTCGATAAAAATAGGTATTCCCATCACACGGAACAGGTGTCATAGAGAACGACGAAACACTTGACGTACTTACAGGGTCTGGATGATAGTGAGTATTATGGTGTAACTCTGACTCCCAAAGATAACTTAGCTCTGTATTCGCACTTTCATTATCTGATACAGTAGCTCTTAACTGTACATAAGTAGTGACTTTGTTAGCAAAAATACCAATATGATCCACCGAAGTAGATAAAATCTGAGGTGGCGTATTGTTTAAATATATTTTGACACTTTTCGTAACACTTAATCCTAAGGCATCTGTTACGGTTACTGCAACATTGAAACTTGTAGGTAACGTGCTTGATGTTGTGAAAGTATGCGAAACAGAACTCCCCGTTTGTAGCGAAGAGCCATCTCCAAAGTTCCAACTATAACTCAATACTCCCCCCTCTGGGTCAGTAGATCCACTTGCATCAAAAGTGAAATTAACATTACTATCTGCACTCCAATATACTTCATTGGTAAGTTTAATCACAGGCGGTTGATTTCCTGTATCATATTTGATTTCTCTAATACTACCAACGTATGCCGTATAATACAAATAACCATTCATTGGATTTATAGCCATTGAAGTTACCCCTGGAGCGAAATAATCAATTGGCAAAACTTGTTGAAGTTCATTCTCTGAATCAAACTTAAATGAATGAATCCAGTTAGAAGTAGTAGAATTACCACTATTATCAAAATTTCCGAATAAATAAGTACCTTGATACTCCGCAGGAAAATTTGTTCCAGTATAAAAAACACCACCAATGATACAAGTTCCTTCTATATCAAAACTAGGATTAAAGCTACTTGTCGATACGATTTGCCCACCTTTGTAAGCTCTACTACCTCCATATCGATAATCCATTGCAGGCCTTTTATGATTAAGAACCGTAGTAAACTCATTGCGATTATCGGGGTAATAGACAATAGGCGATGACCCTTCTTCCATCCCTTCAAACCTTGGCCATCCGAAGTTTTGCCCCCCTTGAGTTATAATATCCACTTCTTCTTTATAGGAACTCCCTACGTCAGCTACATAAATTTCTCCAGGATTACCATCAGCACTATTATGTGAACCAGTATTGGGCTTCAACGTCATTCTAAAAGCATTTCTTAATCCTAATGCCCAAACTCTTGACTTGGCTGCTCTTGGATTGTTTGAATCATAAAAAGGGTTACTCGGAACGCCATCACCAGTAGCTGGATTTATTCGGATAATTTTACCACTCAAACTATTAACTATCTGAGCTCTCCATGCACCTATATTATCGTTTTCATTAACCGTTGGAGTCGTAGGGTCATCAAGTTTCAAAATTCCATCATAAATAGCTTGCTGGTAATAGGTATTTGGATTACTGCCGTTGTCAACAGTATAATGAGTGGATTCTCCACACGAAGCTAAGAGAGTGCCGTCTGTGCCAAAAAGTAAAGCTCCTGTATTATGTGTATCTGACACTATAGGGAAACCATCGTATTGATCTTTTCCAAGCAAAACAAATCTGCTAGAAGCTAAAACGACAAAGGTTGAAAGATTGACAGTGTAGCGTGTAATACGACCAATTGAAGCATTGGAATAGTCATTCAAATTAGGATTATAACTGGTACTCCCATAATTTAATAAGTGATAACGATCTACGTCATATAACAGATAGACATAACCATTTACTAAAAAGTTAGGGTCAAGGGCGAATCCCTTTAAACCACAATCTGTTTGCGTGTTCACCTCGTCCGATATATCGACCAATACCTTCCAATCTCCATTGGATAATCTGACCCAAACTTTACCATTTTTCTCCCAAGCATAGCATTTCCCTTGGTTATCAAAGGCAATACCATTTACGCTCCCAAAGCCACTCGCAAAGGAAGTATCCTGGAAACCAGAAACTTGACTAAAAGTTGATAGATGTGCAAAAAAAATAAATTGAAAAACAAATGCAAGGACTTTTTTCATGAATAAATTAAACTATAATAATTTTAATAAGATGTAAACAGAACAACACACTCAGATTGGAAGAATTTTGGTTTGATGCTGCTGTCAATCAAGTACTGGGATACTCGATAAATTATTACAAGTTTAACTTCAGTACAATATTAGCATAATATTATGCTACTTTAAGCATAAATTAGAAAAAAATATACAAGATATTTCATTTCAGAACGATGAGGGATTGTTCTAAAATGAAAATATACTAATGAGTTAAATTTTCACTATTTTGTACAAAACTCAGAATATCTGAAAGTTTAGTATAAAAAGCAGAAAATATTTAATAACTAAAGAACAATTTTAAAGCAAAAAAGTACTATTTTAGTACTATGAAAACGGCTTACTACATACTACTATTTTTTGCACTAATCACACTAAGTAGCTGTGAGGAAAATGACTATGTACAACCAGCAGAGTTGCCAGCCCTTACACAAGAAGGAAAACAAACCTTTGGAGCAGAAATTAATGGTGTAAAATGGATGCCTTTTCAACGTTACAGTAGCAATACTAATTTTCACGTACCCACAGCTCTTTGGGGAAAATATACCGCTCAAACCTTACGCATTGCAGTAAGTAATCAAGAAACGCTAGAAACCATGAGTTTTATGGTAACGAGTATTAAAGGAGAAGGTTCGTATCGTTTTTTGACCTATTATCCTAAAAATACCAACGGTTCTGAATTTACGCCTTATGCCAGTGTGTATCAAAAATGTAAAGGGGGCAATTGCGAACAATATGTGATTCATCCGTCTATGGAAAACAGCTTGACAATCACTCATTTTGACTCGCTTCAAAAAATTTATGCGGGGAAATTCACTGTTAGTTTTGTCAACAAACGCAACCCAGCCGACATCATCACCGTTCGTGATGGTCGATTTGATATTAAGGAATAAGATAAAAAACACGTCTCTTCTCCACATTTCTTCCTGTCATCTTCTAACTTTACAAAAAATAACAGAAGCTATGACTCTTATTAAAGCTATCAAAGGGATTAGTCCTATTCACGGCGAAAACTGCTGGTTTGCCGAAAATGCAACCCTCATTGGCGAGGTAACCATGGGCGATAACTGCACGGTTTGGTTCAATGCCGTAGTCCGTGGGGATGTTAACTCTATCACAATTGGCAACAATACTAACATTCAAGACGGAGCCGTCATTCATGCCACCTACCAAAAAACGACAACCACCATTGGCAATTACGTATCCATTGCTCACAATGCCATTGTTCACGGCTGTACAATCGAAGACGAAGTGTTAATCGGGATGGGGGCAATTGTGATGGACGGTGCAGTTATTGAACGTGGTTCAATCATTGCCGCAGGAGCTATTGTGACGCAAAATACTCGTGTTCCGTCTGGAACAATTTATGCGGGTAATCCTGCCAAATACCTAAAAGATGTATCGCCACAAGCTGCCGAAGTCTTTATGCGTACTGCCAATAATTACTTAACTTATGCAGGTTGGTTGAAGTAACATTTACCAATAAAAACACTCGTTGAATAATGTAGCTATTTACTGTTTCAACTGACGACTACAAAAATACACCATGCCTATTCATCAAATCCTTCAACAA
>JBMLRK010000388.1:0-12715 GCA_049241065.1 Spirosomataceae bacterium | reverse complement strand
TTTCAACTGACGACTACAAAAATACACCATGCCTATTCATCAAATCCTTCAACAATATTGGGGTTATTCGAGTTTTCGACCTTTGCAGGAAGACATCATTTCGTCAGTTTTAACCCAACGAGATACCCTTGCATTGTTGCCTACGGGGGGCGGAAAGTCCATTTGTTTTCAAGTACCTGCTCTGGCATTGGATGGCATTTGCATTGTAGTTTCTCCCCTAATTGCCCTGATGCAAGATCAGGTAGAACAACTCAAAAAACGGGGGATTCCAGCCATAGCTATCGTTTCGGGAATGCACCCAAAACAGATTGATACCGCTTTGGACAACTGTATTTACGGCAATATCAAATTTTTATACGTTTCTCCCGAACGCTTACAAACGACCTTGTTTATTGAACGGGCAAAACAAATGAAGGTTTGTTTAATCGCAATTGATGAAGCTCACTGTATCTCACAATGGGGTTACGATTTCCGTCCTCCATATCTGAAAATTGCGGAGTTTAGAGCCTTCTTTCCCGAAGTACCTCTTATCGCTTTAACTGCCACAGCAACCAAAGAAGTCAAACAGGATATTCTTGAAAAACTGGAAATGCAAAATCCGCAGGTTTTTCAACAGAGTTTTGCAAGAGCCAATTTATCCTATTCAACCCTAAAGGAAGAAGATAAAGAACATCGGCTATTAGCCATGCTCCAGAAGATTCAAGGAACAGCCGTGGTCTATGTTCGTAACAGAAGACGAACACAAGAAATAGCGGATTTCTTAGTTAAAAATGGCATCAATGCGACCTTTTACCATGCAGGCTTAAATGCGGTAGAACGTAGTAAAAGACAAAACTCGTGGATTCAAAATCAGGTGCGAGTCATTGTTGCAACCAATGCTTTTGGTATGGGAATCGACAAGGCGGATGTGCGTTTAGTAGTCCATATTGACCTTCCTGATACACTTGAAGCCTATTATCAAGAAGCAGGACGTGCAGGACGAGATGGAGAAAAAGCATTTGCCGTTGCTCTTTATAATCAACCCGATTTGGATAATTTGCTAAAAAATGCCAATCAGTGTTTTCCTCCTATCGAGCTGATACGCCGAGTGTATCAGTGCCTTGGAAATTATTATCAATTAGCCAATGGTTCTGGACAATTTAACAACTTTGAATTTGATTTAATTGAATTTCAACGTCGTTTTGATTTACCGCCTACAGACACGTATTATGCGATTAAAATGTTAGAAAATGAGGCTTTCATAGCTCTTTCCGATGGTTTTAATAGCCAATCTAAAGTGATGTTACGGGTAGATAACCGACAACTTTATGATTTTCAACTTCGGAATCCTCGTTATGACGGCTTTATAAAGTTGCTATTACGGATGTATGGAGGAGAACTTTTTTCAACTTTCTTGAATATCTCTGAAACAGGTCTGGCAAAAGCTTTCTTAGTTCCTCCACTCGAAATTGAAAGCTATCTAACCCAATTGGATAAGATGGAATTATTAAGCTATGACAAGCACAGCGATAAGGCACAAATCACTTTTTTAACTCCTCGCTTCGATGCAAACGCCCTGCCACTTCAAGTACAGGAAATTACCAATCGAAAAGAGGCTTATATCGCAAAGGCGAAGGCTGTCCAGCATTATACCACGCATCAGCAACGTTGTAGAACACAGTTGCTACTCGAATATTTTGATGAAATTACCGATCAAGAATGTGGGGTTTGCGATACCTGTATTCGGAAGAAACGACAAGCGAAAGAGGGAAAACAAGAGAACCTAGTTGTTGAAAAAACAAAACTTCAATTGCTGCAATTATTGGCAAATGGCTCTATGAGTCCAAAATTGATTCTCCAGATTATGAGTCCTAATAATCAAACGGAATTTCAAGGAATCGTTCGTCAACTGATTGAAGAGGACATTCTTTGTTTTACCGCTGAAGGCAATATTGATCTTCACCAAAAAACAAAAAAAGCTCATGGAATTTCCTGAGCTTTTCATACTACCTAACCACTAAAATTTTTTAATTTATATTATTCTGACTCTTTGAACTAGAGACATTTAACTCAATTTGATTAGCCGATGCGTATTTAACTACATCTCCGAGTACAATAACGGCAGGATTAGATAAATTATTGCATACAGCCAGTTCTTTTATTTTGTTGGCAACTCCTACAGCCACTTTTTGCTTCTGGGTAGTACCATGTTGAATGATAGCCACAGGCAAATCGCCCTTTCCCATTTCTTCACTAATATGAGCAATTTCAGCTAACTTACTCATTCCCATCAAAATGACAACCGTTGCTTTAGTTTGAAAAGCCATACGTAAATCATCGGATATTGTTCCGTCTGTTTTTGTACCCGTAATCACCCAAAAGCTTTCACTCACTCCACGAGTAGTCAAAGGGATGTTTACATAACCTGCGGCAGCTACTGATGACGAAATCCCAGGAATATACGCCGTTTCTAAACCAAATTGCTTGGCATATTCCAGTTCTTCCATTCCACGACCAAAGATAAAAGGGTCGCCCCCTTTCAAACGCACTACATGACCATACATATAGGCTTTTTCCACAATCATAAAATTGATGGCATCCTGCGAATGACTTTCGCCAGGCTTTTTACCTACATAGATTTTCTCAGCACCTTCTTTACAATAATCCAATAATTCGTCAGCACTAAGGGCATCGTACAACACTACATCCGCAGCTTTTAAGGCCTTTATCGCTTTTAACGTAATCAATTCAGGGTCGCCCGGGCCAGCTCCTACTACAGTCAATTTTGGCTTCGGTTCTAAATCCTTGAAATTTGCTAATTTTGTCATATCTCCTATCCATTAAGAGTCAAAAAAGGTGCAAAAGGGCAAAGAAATATTCCTTCTTTAACCTTTTACACCTAATAGAATTTTCCTTTATGTAATCAAGCAAAATACTGGATTCTGACCTACATCTACAAATCCATTACGCATTGCTTATGCTTCTACCGACTGTTCTCTATAGGCTTTTGCTAAACCTAAAAATGCTTTTGCCTCTGCAATATAAGAAGTAGCAAATTCTACAGATGGTTCATGCTGATTGATTTGTAACACTAATTCGGTAAAGGTTTTATCACCCAATTTCACATCGCCTGTTGTTACAAAGTTTTCGTCAAACTTCGTAATTACTGCATTTTGTGTTGATACCGTAACGCTTTTATCTAACAATAACGCTTTAGCTGCACTTACAAATACACTATACGCATGGTAGATAGAATCCGCTACACGATTTTCAGCGAAAGCAGCTTCTGTCCATTCCATTTTTTCTTCTGATTCAAATAACAAAGTAGCCACTAAGTCAATCATCACCCCTGCACATTCACCCACACCGATTTCTGTTGCAAATTGCTCAGAAGCACCCCAGTCGATGAAATCATCTTCTTTCAAGGTTGTTAAATCCGCTAATGGCTTCAATAACGTGTAGAAATATTTCTCACCCAAACGTTGATAATACGCATTGAAGTATTCTCCTTCTAAAGCATTTTCTTCGTAGTTATTCAACAAAACACGTAATACTTCAGGTCCACGTTTTGTGGGTACTTTTATTACTTTATCAGCCGAACGTCCAAGACCATCACCTGATGCGCCACCGCCTAACAATACTTGTAAAGCAGGTAAAACACGCTTATCAGCCGCTTTCAATGAAGAGCCGTGGAAACCGATATGAGCCATACCATGTTGTCCACAAGAGTTCATACAACCTGAAATCTTGATTTTGATGTCGTTGTTATGAATCAAATCAGGGAAATCTTCCATGATTACCGCTTCTAACTTAGACGTAATATTCGTACTATCCGCAATCGCTAAGTTACATGTATCTGTCCCAGGACAAGCCGTAATTTTAGCAATCGAATTAGCTCCTGCTTCTGCTAAACCGTGTGATTTTAATACGTTATACACATGAGCTAAGTTCTCCTCTTTTACAAATTTGAACATTAAACCCTGATTAATCGTCACACGTACATCATTAGCCACATAACCAGCTAACTGAGAAGTTAATGAACGAGTAGTTTCTGAACTAATATTTCCGTTCAAAACACGTACATAAATACCATAATAGCCAGACTGTTTTTGTCTGAACGTATTCGTTGCCAACCAATCTTGATATGCTTCAGTCTCAGGAGCTTTCACGTCTGAAATTAACGTTGGTAAATAATCTGCAATTTCAGTCTCTGAGAAACCAGCCGTTTCAATTTCTACCGATTGGTTTTTCAAAGCTTTGCGTTCTGTAGCAATTAAATCCATCAAGGTATCAAAGCCAATCTTTTGGATTAAGAACTTCATACGAGCCTTATGACGAGAATTACGTTCTCCGTGACGGTCAAATACTCTTAAACCCGCCTCAATGAATGGAATCAATTGATTTGCTTCTAAGAATTCATACGCTACATAAGCCATCATTGGCTGAGCTCCAAGTCCGCCACCAATAACAACTTTAAAACCACGCTTTCCATCTTGAATTTTAGGAATCATTCCAAAATCATGAATAAACGCCAAAGCAGTATCTTCTTCTGTATTAGAGAATGCCATTTTAATCTTACGACCCATTTCTTGACAAATAGGGTTACGTAAGAAATATCTAAATACCGCATCTGCATACGGAGTAACATCAAAAATTTCTTTACGGTCAATACCCGCTGTTGGAGAAGCTGTTACGTTACGAACCGTATTTCCACAAGCTTCACGCAACGTAATATCGTCTAATTCTAACTTAGCCCATAATTCTGGCGTACGCTCTAAAGACACAAAGTGAACCTGCACATCCTGACGAGTCGTCAAGTGTAAGTTTCCAATAGAATATTCGTCCGAAATCTCAGCGATACGATTCCACTGCTTAAAGGTCATTTTACCATAAGGCAATTTAATACGTACCATCTGTACCCCTTGCTGACGCTGACCATATACCCCACGAGCCAAACGAAGGCTACGGAATTTTTCGTCATGAATTTTACCTTCACGGAAAAGTTGGATCTTGTTGGCTAAGTCTATAATATCCTTTTCAACAAGTGGATTTTCGAGTTCAGTTCTAAAACTTTGCATATTTAATAGTATATAAAAGGCATCGCTCAATCGAATACCTTAACGCATTTAATGAATTTACAAGGCCAATGACCATTTATAACATCTAGTCTATAAAATAAATAGATTGTTATACAAAACTACTAAAGAATTATATTGATACGAAGCATTATCAGAAAAATCAATATAATTTATTGTGTAGTAAGCTTCTGAGAATGGTAATGTTACCATTACAGATACGAAATAAGTTTTGTTGATACAAATTTGCACTTGAAATCATCATTTTACCAATCACTAATTCTTATTTGTCATTACTTCTAGTTATAGCAGTTATTACTATGTTAACTCATAAGAGTCAAAACTCTCTTAAATAAGTACGTAATGAGCAAGTAAATCGCACCAAAATCGAGTGGTATTTTCATCTTAAAAAAAATCACAAAAAGACTAACCAGCAGAGAATGAACACAGTAATTTTAATAGTCTCCTAATAATTTGCTTACTTTAAGTCAAAAAGATGACTTTTTTTGTAAAAAAACAGAAAAAAACATTCTTTTCATTTTAAACATTCAAAAAATACAAGTATGTTTGTTGTCGAACCTCACTAGGTAATCTGTGAGGACAGTATAATCCGCCATCAATCATCATAATTAGGTACCTAAAACTGTGTACAACATTTTGGCATAATCTTTGAAATCCAATAAGTTGACCTATCAACCCAGTTACAATCCATGAAAAAAAACATTACATTTCTCGTATTAGCTTTTGCTCTTGTTCTTACAGGATGTACAGACACTAAACAAATTGCTGCATATCAAGATCAAGTTCACCGTTTGGAGAGCCAGCTTCTTAAAGAACGCCAAGACAATGCTGAATTGAGTAGCTTCAGATTTAGCTTAGAAAGTCAGTTCAAAAAGAAAAGCGATGACTACGTTAGATGTCAAGAAGATAGTAAAGAAACTTTCGAAACCTTGACAGTGAAGTATAATCGTCTCTTAGATGATTATAACAAGATTCAAGCCTCATACAAATCATTAAACGAAACGTATGAAGCAAGCAAAGAAAACTCAGCAAGAGTAATTGCAGAACTCGAAACCAGAATGAAATCTGTACGAGTTAGAGCTTCAAAAGGGAGACGCTAATCCTAAAAAGTCCTTGATTTACATAAATCAAGGACTTTTTTTTATTCTAGCATTCAGAAAGAGCCATTTTAGTAAAACGAACAAACCTTTGTTAATATTAGTTAACGGATGTTAAAAGTTTTAGCATTTTTTTTGGATTTAATATATCATCTATTATCTTTGAATCAACCAATCAAAACAACTACAGATTTCACAGGTTTCAATTAAACAAAAAAATAATAGGAGATACAATATGGCATAAAGCTCTACGTTAACTAAATAGATTTATCGCAATGGAAAAGATCCATGTTAACGACAGTGAACTTGTATCACGCTATATTCAATTCAGTGACGAACACGCCTTTGAAACCCTTGTTCGCCGATACAAATCAAAAGTTTATACTACCATTTATTTAATCGTAAAAGACACTTACGTAGCCGAGGATTTATTGCAAGATACATTCATTAAGGCAATCGACGTATTACGTTCTGGAAGATATAATGATGAAGGTAAATTCTTACCGTGGGTTTTAAGAATCGCACACAATATGGCGATTGATTATTTCCGTCGTGAGAAACGCTATCCTAATGTCGTTTTTGAAGATGGCAGCAATGTGTTCAATACACTCGATTTTGCGGAAGACTCTATTGAGGACATCCAAATTAGAGACGAAACACACAGCCATCTAAGAAGCTTGATTAAACTCCTTCCAGACTCGCAACGAGAAGTACTCGTGATGCGTCATTATGAAGACATGAGTTTTCAAGAAATTGCTGATGCCACTGGCGTTAGTATCAATACGGCTTTAGGGAGAATGCGCTATGCGTTAATAAATCTACGCAAAATGATGAGCAAAAATTCTCCAAGTTATGATACAAACCTTTACTCAGAATGACATTATCCGTTATGTCTATAATGAAACAACGGAAGATGAGAACATCTTAATTCAAGATGCTCTGATAAGCGATGCCGAAATGCTCGAATTTTATTTGGATATGCTTGACGTACAAGCAGGTTTAGATAAAAGCTATCGACATCCTTCCCCACGCAGTATAGACACAATTCTATCATATTCAAGGAAAAGTTCAGAAAGCCACCATACTACGGTTTAATCAACGTAGTATGATGGCTTTTTTGTGCTTTCTCTGGTGGAATAACGGTATTTCTAGCTATTTTTGATTTATCAACACAAAATCATTATGCTAAAGAAAGAACGTTACCGTTTATTGATAGACTATTTTACCCAAAATTTTCCCGTTGCTGAAACAGAACTTCACTATAACAATCCTTTTGAATTGTTAGTGGCGGTGGTATTGTCTGCTCAATGTACAGACAAGCGGGTAAATATGGTCACTCCTGCCCTTTTTGAACGATTTCCAACTCCTGAAATATTAGCGAATGCTTCTTTTGAAGAAGTATTTTCATACATTCGCTCTATTTCGTATCCCAACAACAAAGCGAAACACCTCATTGGTCTTGGTCAAAAATTAGTAGCTAATTTCAACTCTGAAATTCCGAGTACAATCGAAGAATTACAGACCCTACCTGGTGTTGGAAGAAAAACTGCCAACGTTATCGTATCTGTCATTTATAACCAGCCTGCAATGGCTGTTGATACGCACGTTTTCAGAGTATCGCATCGTATAGGTTTAGTTCCTAAAACCGCAACTACTCCCCTAGCGGTAGAAAAAGAACTCATCAAGCATATTCCCACAGAACTTGTACCCGTAGCTCACCACTGGCTAATTTTACACGGTAGGTACGTATGTGTAGCCCGTTCTCCTCAGTGTGGTATATGTATGCTAAAAGGATTTTGTAAACACTTTGATAGCCTTGAAAAAAAGAAATCGAAAATAAGTAAAACAGCTACCAAATGAGTTTCACAACCCTGATGGATTATCTCCAACATAATTGGCTTGAAGTAATCGGTATTTTTACCTCTTTACTTTGTATTTGGCTGAATACCCTTCAGAATACATGGGGTTGGTTTTGGTCAATCGTTAGCTCAAGCATCTATGCCGTCATTTACTGGCAATATCAGCTCTATTCAGACATGGAGCTACAAGGAATTTTCATTATCCTAAGTCTGTACGGTTGGTATCAATGGCTTTATGGAGCAAAAGAGCAGGATAATTTAAAAGTAACCAAAATGCCGCTTAAATTAGTACCCTTTTGTGGGCTATTTTGTCTTGTATTCGCTTTGGCTTCAGGCTATTATCATGCAAATTCAACCGATGCAAGTTTACCCTATTTAGATGCTACGCTAACCGCTATCAGCTTAATAGCGGTTTGGATGACTGCAAAAAAATACCTTGAAAATTGGATACTCTGGATTTTCGCAGATTTTATTTATACAGGAATGTATTTTTCAAAACACCTAATCGGTACGAGTATTCTATATTTCTTACTACTTTTATTAGCTGTCAAAGGCTATATGGACTGGAAAAAAACAGCGGTAATCAACCATGAATAGATTTTCTGTAACGCTTCTGATATTCATTTTTTGTAACACCTTTTTGGCTACAAAATCTTATGGATATATCACCCAATCAAGTAGTGATTCCCTTGAATTTACCGACTATTATGGTACTTATTTACCACAGGAAATAAAACAAGTTACCCGCTTCGAAATTAGCTTTCAGAACGATAACTTAGTCGCTAAAGCAAAGGGCTTTCCGAGCATTATATTGATTCGGAAAAAAGACGATGAATTTGAAGAACAACGCTTTGGATTACAAGTATTTTTTGTTCGAGAAAACTACAAAGTAACAGCCGTAAAAGTACTTTTTCAGAATAAAGAAATAATTGCACTGAAAGAGTGATAGGATAGCAAAATATTCAAAAATTTAACTATATTGATTTTAATTAGTAATTATTCAAACAAATCACCCAATAGCACTTCATATCCGACAACAGTCCGTTAACTTTACTACATGACAGAGATTCCTACTTTCAGAAAAAACTTACCCACCCAAATTGCGGTGTTAGGCGGTGGTAGTTGGGCGACAGCAATCATTAAGATTTTATCAGAAAATAACGTTAAAATCAAATGGTGGCTTCGTCGTAAATCGGATGTAGATTTTATCAAAAAATACAATCACAACCCGAGTTACTTAACTGATGCTCCCCTAAATCCAAGAAAGATTAGGGCATATCATAAAATGCACGATGCTTTGAACGGTGTCGAATATGTAATTTTAGCTGTTCCCGCAGCCTTCGTTCCTGATGCACTTAAAAACCTGACTCGCAATCACTTTGCAGGCAAAAGAGTCGTATCTGCAATCAAAGGAATGATTCCAGAGGAAAATATGCTCGTAACCGACTGGATGGAAAAAGTATTTGGAGTTCCTCAAACCATGATGTGTGCCATTGCTGGCCCCTGTCATGCCGAAGAAGTAGCTCTTGAAAAACAGTCATACCTCACCATTGCTTCACCAAGTATGCACTTGGCTCAGGACTTCGCCAATCTGATGAGTTGCCGTTACATCCAAGCTCATGCCATTGGAGACCTCTACGGGGTTGAATACTGTGCTGTGATTAAAAATATCATCGCCCTTGCTTGTGGAATTACCCACGGTTTAGGATATGGCGATAACTTCCAAGCTGTTTTAGTATCCAACGCCATGCAAGAAATCAAACGTTTTCTTGATATTGTATATCCAGAACCAACAAGAGATTTACATAGTTCTGGTTATTTAGGAGACTTACTAGTAACAGCCTATTCTCAATTTTCGAGAAATAGAACCTTTGGAAATATGATTGGACGAGGATACTCCGTAAAATCAGCACAAATAGAAATGAATATGATTGCAGAAGGATATTATGCTGTAAAAAGTATTCATCAAGTCAATAAGCGATACGATGTAGCAATGCCTATTATTGATGCTGTATATAATATTCTTTACGAGAAAATACCACCTACAACCGAAATGATGAACCTTCGAACATTATTGAAGTAGCAAATAGCTTATCAAAAAGCCCCATGTAAGCGTTTTTCTTATGTGGGGCTTTTTTGTTTAATAGCATTTTAAAAATAAAATTTAAGCACATACAATTTATGACAAAATTATCTTTATTTTTAATATTCATCACAAAATAAAACCAACCAAAATGAAATCATTTTACTTTTTAGTTGCCATTCTTTTTTGTTTTCAACAAGTCAATGCACAAGATGCCGTTGAATACAAAACTCCTCCAACTGCTATTCTTAATTTGGCAAATGCTAAGCCTTCACCCAGTGTAAGTATCAATGAAAAAGGCGATTTTATGCTTATCATTGAACGTAGTGCCATGCCTACAGTGGAAGAATTAGCTCAACCCGAATTACGCATTGCAGGTTTAAGAATTAATCCAAACAACTTTGCTCCGAGCCGTTCTACTTATGGAATTGGATTGTCTTTGAAAGAAATCAAGACAAGAAAGGATTTCCTAATTATGGGTTTACCTGCCAATTTAAGAGCAGGAAATTTTCAATGGAGTCCAAACGATGACAAAATTGCTTTTACCCAAACCAATAATGACGGCGTAGATTTGTACATCATTGACCTAAAAACAAAAAAAGCTACCAAAGCGAATAAGACGCCCTTAAACGTAGTTATCAATGAAATTAGCTGGTCTGATAACAACACAGTTCTTTATAATGCGATTCTAAAACCTGCGAGCGACGCTCCTAAGAAGCCTTTAGCTCCCAAAGGGCCAGTTGTTCAACAAAACTTAGGAAAAGTAGCTGCCAGCCCGACGTATCAAGATTTAATCAAATCGCCTTACGACGAGCAATTATTTGAATTTTATACAACCACCCAATTAGTTAAAAATACTAACGGCGTAGAAACTAAAATTGGGATGCCACAGATTTACGGAGATGTGACGCTATCACCTGATAAAAAGTATTTTTTGGTAGAGAGAATTGATAAACCATACAGTTATTTAGTAACGGTCAATGGATTCAACTCAACAATCTTAATAACCGATGTTGATGGGAAATTGGTTAAAACGATTGCGAAATTACCAAGTAATGAATTAGCCCCAACGGGTTACGATAACGTTCTGAACGCCCCAAGAGGACATAATTGGGTGAATACTTTGCCAAGTACGCTTTCGTGGATTGAACCTTTGGATAGTGGATTAATCAAGAAGAAAGTAGCGTTTCATGATGCGGCTTATATTTTGCCAGCACCTTTTACGGCTAATCCTATGGTGCTAACAAAAACGCCAATGAGAATGGGAAATATTTCTCCATTGAGTGAAAATGAAATGTTGATTAGTGAGTATTCAAGAGTAAAACATCAGCAAAAGTTGAGCAAATTGGATATTGCCAAAAATGAACTAAAACTTTTGATTGACCGCAGTACTGACGACGCATACAATGACCTAGGAACACCCATTACTGCTTCTAATAAATTTGGGAAAAATACTGTTAAAGTGTTAGCTAATCGTACTGTTTTAATGCGTGGAGCGGGTTCTTCACCAAAAGGAGATTTACCATTTTTAAATTCTTTCAACTTAGATACGAAAGAAATAAAAACGTTATGGCGTTGCGAAGAACCTTATTTTGAGTCGGTAATTAATATTTTGGATTACGATAATTTGAGTTTTGTAACCAGTAAACAAAGCCAAAATGAAACGCCAAATTATTTTCTTCATGCCAATAATACAACCAAGCAACTCACCAATTTTGCCGACCCTCAACCAGAATTAAGAGGAATTACGAAAGAAAAAATTACTTATAAGCGTAAAGATGGCGTTGACTTAGCAGCCGATTTGTATTTACCCAAAGGCTATGATAAAGCAAAAGATGGTTTACTTCCCGTGATTATGTGGGCATATCCGAGAGAATTTAAAAGTAGTAATGATGCTGCACAAATTAGAGGTAGTAAACACACTTTTGTCCGTGTAAGTTGGGGTTCTCCAATTTATTGGGCTACGCAAGGTTATGCTGTGATGGACAATACAGAATTCCCAATTGTAGGTGAAGGCGACAAACAACCAAACGATAATTTTATTGAACAATTAGTTTGGAATGCGGAGGCAGCCATCAACAAAATTACGAGCATGGGCGTGGGTGATAGCACTCGTGTTGGCGTAGGCGGACACAGTTACGGGGCGTTTATGACTGCAAATTTAGTGGCTCACACAAAATTATTCAAAGCTGGAATTGCCCGTAGTGGAGCTTACAATCGTAGTTTAACACCTTTTGGCTTCCAGAATGAAGAACGTACTTATTGGCAAGCTCCTGATTTGTATTTCAAAATGAGTCCATTTAGTTATGCCAATCAAATCAAAACGCCTTTATTGATGATTCACGGGGAGGCTGACAATAACCCTGGAACTTTCCCAATTCAAAGTGAAAGACTTTATAACGCCATCAAAGGCCACGGTGGAACTGTTCGTTTTATTCAATTACCTTACGAAAGTCACGGTTACGCCGCCAAAGAAAATATTTTACACATGCTTTGGGAGCAACACGAGTGGTTAGAGAAATATGTGAAGGGAAAGAAATAGTTTGTTAAACCGATGACCGCTCGTTAATGGTTGAGAATATTTATAGAAAAAAATCGGCT
>JBMLRK010000387.1:1482-2860 GCA_049241065.1 Spirosomataceae bacterium | reverse complement strand
TGAAAGGTGAAAGCAAAGATTATGATTTAGTAATTGATGAATTACTTGCTATCTATGGCTGGCATGAGGTATCACTGATAAAAAAAATAGGAACAAGTGTCTATCATGTAGATTTTCACTGGGAGTTAAAAGAAACCTTTTATCCGTATGAGCTGGATATAGAAACCTTGTTTCAAAATACGAGAAAAATAGTATTAACTAAACAGGAAGTAATAGTGCCTTCGTTAGCTAGTATCTTTTTAATGACATTGACACATCATGGAGGTCGAGAGTCGTGGATGAAATTAAAACACCTCACAGATATCCTATTATTTTTGAAAAAAGAGGAGGGTGATAGTCAAGCATTGAATAGCTACATCTTACTAGCACAAAGAGCCAAACTACAGCAAACTTTTTATTTAGGATTGTATTGTTTGCAACAATTTCTAGGATTTTCTAGTCCAATTGTACTAATCCAACCTACTTCCTTTTTGAAGGCTAAAAAGCATATCATTCAGTCTTGGGAACAGGCTAAAGAGTTTTGGGATAGTGCAGATGTTCAATTAAACCATAAGCGATTATTGATGAAACATCAAGACGAAGGCTTTAGTAAAAGAGCTTATTGGAAGGAATACTTAAAGTTTTACTCCGTACCCAATGTGATTGAAGAACAACGATTATGGACGTTCAAAGATAAATATGTGATGTTAAATTTGTCTAGTAAAGTTATTACGTATCTCTGGCAAAAAGGCTTCTCAAAGTGATGTTTTATCAAGTAAATTATGTCAAAAACTACCGATATTTTAAAGCAAAAGCGTTGGGAAAAAGGACGGCTACAACCTTTTTATAAATTAGTGTGGACAAGCTACAATGTCTTTCGATTTGTGGCTGTACCTGCTTACCGTTCACGAGTGGTGAATACGTTTCGTTTCAAGGAAAACTATCATCAATTTTCTAATTTTACCCAAATCAACCGTTATCCTTCCTTATTTACGTTTGCTCAATCGTACTTTAGAGAACATCCAAATCCTAAAATTCTCTCTTTTGGATGCTCGACAGGGGAGGAAATAGCCACTTTAGCCGATTACATCCCACAGGCTACTTTTGTGGGAGTCGATATTAATACCTGGTGTATCAAGCAGGCGAATAAGAAATATGGTTCTCCCAATCGTTTTTTTTATCATAGTTTAGCAAAAAGCTTTGAGGAGGCTCAAGACTTTGATGCTGTTTTTTGCATGGCTGTTTTTCAGCACCCAGAAAATCGCCATGATAAAGGGCGAATCGTCTCTGCGTATCCTTTTGAACACTTTGAAAAACAGCTAATTGCGTTGGATAAAAAAATAAAAGCAGGAGGCCTGCTATTTATTGACCATTGCGATTTTAACTTTTTAGAAACCTC
>JBMLRK010000387.1:0-1382 GCA_049241065.1 Spirosomataceae bacterium | reverse complement strand
GGCATTAATTTATCCCAAAGTTCGCTTTTCTCTTCTATTAAATTTATCACGACGCTTTGGTTGGTACTATCGGTAAGTGGCTTAGTGATTTTGATAAAATATTGGATTTTATCTTTTCGCAATTGGTTGTGCCATTTCTTGGTTATTTTACCATCCCAGACCATCGCTTTAATATCTTGTGGGTCGTCGATGATGCGATTATCGTCAAAAAAACGTTTATAAATGTAGTCGCCAGCCACCATTAAAAACACGCCAGTCACAATAATTGGGGTTAAACGATGGTTTAGTGTTTCTGTAGTGCCTTGGTTTGTACTGGGTTTACTGTTACCGCCCATCATATTTCCGAAGAGGGGCATTTTTAATTTTTTTCTCGGAGGACGGCGGTGTATTGGATTTTGTTCCATGATTATCAGTTAGTTATATGCGATATGTACTCTTTTTGAGAGTGCCTGTAAGATTTAAGTCTTTTATTTCGTTGATAAGTTATGCAATATTAATTATAACGAAATTGTTTTTAAAAGATTCTAATGAACTAAATTTGTAAGTATTTACTTTTTAAGATGTATATTGTCAAGGTCATCTTTCGTAAGAAAAGATTTTGACAACAAAAAACGAAAACGAACAAGAGCAAAATGATAAATTTATTAACAAAGGCTGTTACCAAGTTTTTCGGAACCAAATCGGAACGAGATATTAAGGAAATCATGCCGATTGTAGAAAAGACTAAAGCCGAGTATGCAAAGCTTTATTCTATTTCAGACGAACAATTACGTCAAAGAACAGCACAGTTAAAAGCGACTATCCAAGAGCGTTTGGCAAAATTCGATAACGAAATTGCTGATTTAGCTTTAGGAGTTGAAGCAAACCCTGAGATGTCTGTGGATGCGAAAGAGGATATCTTTAATCAAATTGATAAACTTTCGGCTGACCGTAACAAAGAATTAGAAGTTGTCTTATTAGACATTCTTCCTGAGGCTTTTGCTGTAGTGAAAGAAACGGCTCGCCGCTTCACTGAAAATAAGCAATTAGTTGTTGAAGCAACGGTACATGACAAATTCTTAGCTGCTAAGAAAGGCAATGTCGTGATTGATGGTGACAAAGCAATTTGGCATAATAAATGGTTAGCTGCGGGCAATGAAATCGAGTGGAACATGATTCACTACGATGTACAGTTGATTGGTGGTATTGCTTTGCACCAAGGCAAAATTGCAGAAATGGCAACAGGGGAGGGTAAAACATTGGTTTCAACGCTTCCTTCATACTTGAATGCCTTAGCTGGCTTGGGTGTACACTTAGTAACGGTGAACGACTACCTTGCAAAACGAGACTCCGAATGGAATGCTCCTTTATTTGAATTCCACGGAATGACGGTTGATTGTATT
>JBMLRK010000386.1:0-3289 GCA_049241065.1 Spirosomataceae bacterium | reverse complement strand
AATATCTCTATTGGGCAATTTGCCACTCATAAAAATACAACTGGATGTAATAATCTAGGACTAGGGTATCAAACTCTTTTCTCTAATACTACTGGTACTAATAATTCAGCAATAGGTTCAAATGCTTTGTATAATAATACTACTGGAGTATGGAACTGTGCATTAGGAACATCATCACTAACAAGGAACACAATAGGGTCAAATAATATAGCAATTGGCAATCAGTCATTATACAATAATATTTCAGGATCTTCCAATAATACATTAGGTGTTAATTCATTAGTTTCTAACACAACTGGAAGCAATAACACAGCAATAGGAATGAGTTCCTTATCCAATAATACAATAGGTGAGAACAACGTAGCTTTAGGTAATCAGTCACTATACAATAATGCAACAGGTTCTAATAACCTATCTATTGGAAGTTCTTCAGGCTCTTCAAATACAATAGGCAATAGTAATATGTTCTTGGGAAACTACGCAGATGCCTCTTCTAACAATTTAGAGAACGCAGTAGCAATTGGACCATACTCCATCGTAAACGCAAGCAACAAGATAAGAATAGGCAATATATCGGTTTCTGTCATCGAAGGACAAGTAGCATGGAGTAACCCCTCAGATAAACGCTTGAAGGAAAACATTCAATATACCAACCGCTTAGGTCTAAAGTTCGTAAACAGTTTACAAACTGTTTCCTACAATTATATCGCAGATAAAAATAAGGTTCGCTATGATGGTTTTATTGCACAAGACATTGAGCAAATAATGAATGATTTAGGCGTACCTTTTAGCGGTTTAAAAAAAGCAGATGATGGCAAATATTCTTTGGCCTATTCAGACTTTGTAATGCCTTTAGTCAATTCGGTAAAGGAACTGTCCGCAAAAATTGAACAGTTAACAGAGAAAGAAAAAAATCAACAAAAAATCATTGATTCTCTCCTCAGTAAAATTGAGACCATTGAAGCCAAACTTTCAACTGGTCTTAAATAGTCTTTGTAATTCATCTAAAAAATATGCCAATGAAAAATTTATTCATGCTACTAATTCTAGTAGCCTTAGCAAGCAAGGCTTTTTCACAAGCCCCGTTAACAATTAAGAATCAACTCATTATTGATTCGGAAGGAAACGGAAGCGGATTAAAATTTACAGGTATCAATGCCTCCACTACTGCTTCCACTGTTCCCACTACATTACTTACCTTAGATGCACAGGGCAATGTAGTGGTAGGTCAAACACCAATCGTTCCAGCGGGGGCTAGTGTTTGGAGTTTAAACAACACAACCGCCTCTACGTTAGCAACAAGCGTTGTTATTGGTGCTAATATTAATATCCCTGCCAACAATCCATATAGTTTATATGTTTCAAAAGGTATATTGACTGAAAAAATGCGAGTTTCTGTTGCCAATTCAACATTTTGGGCAGACTATGTTTTTGATAAAAACTACAAACTACCCACTTTAGCATCAGTCGAAAAATTTATAGCTCTCAACAAACACTTACCCGATGTACCTTCGTCTCAGGAAGTTACCGAAAATGGGATTGATTTTACGGAAATGCAGGCTACTCTTTTACGTAAAATAGAAGAGCTAACGCTATACACGATTGCATTAGAAAAGAAAGTTACCAGATTACAAAAGCAAATGAAAACTTCAAAACGCAGTAACAAGGAATAACCCTCTGCAAATTAATATCCGCCTATTTCCTCAGCCCTCCCCATTCTACACGGGAGGGCTTTTATTTTTTCTCGTTGTTGGGGTGTGACAAGGTTACTTTTCAATGGTTGCGAGAATCAACAAAATTCGCTCTATAAAACAGAAACAACATAATGATATTCAACAGATAAATTGTATTTTTGCTAAGAATCAACTTCAAAAAGATATGTACACAACATTTCAATTAACACCAGAAGAGCTTAATAATGATTTTTTATTAGGCATAAAAAAGATTTTTAAAGGTCGTAAAATAACGCTTACGATCAATGATGAACTCGGAGATGAACCATTAGATTCGGAACAACAAGAATGGATCAATGGGCTAAAAGCAGCGTTACATCAAGCCAAGTTATTTGAAGAAGGAGCAATATCACTTAAACCTGCAAGAGAATTACTTAATGAACTTTGAAATCGTTTTTACGGACAACTTTCTTCGAGAAATCAAGAAAATGTCAAAAAAGTATAAATCCATAAAAAGCGATTTTGAATCGTTTCTCGATAACCTTGAAAACAATCCTTTTCAAGGTGTACCCCTTGGTCAAGATTGTTATAAAGTACGAATGGCTATTACCTCCAAAAACAAAGGTAAATCTGGAGGGGCAAGGATAATTACCTGTGTTAAAATCACCAAAGAAAAAGTCATTTTACTTTCTATTTATGATAAAAAAGAGCAGGATTCTATATCTGATAATGAAATAGACAAGCTACTCAAGCACATAGATTTTAATTAAAAGAGCCTGACCAAAAATCGGGCTCTTTCAATTCCTTTGATTTGTATTTTTATTATTTTTCCTCCATTTTTGGTTTGTATTTCTATCAAAAACGTTCTTTAAATAAACCTATCAAGACCCCTTCATTCATCATACCACCATTTCATCAACACGCTTCTTTGGTACTTACTTCAAAAATTTCGTTATTTGCTGTTGTGTTATGATTATTCGGGGAGTTGCACTCAATTGGTGTATCGTTAGATAAAACCGCTCGACAGGGTCGTTGACCGCTGTCAGGGTTTGACTCTACTTGAAATACAACTACGTAAAAACTTTAATAAACAAATTAACGGCTGACAGCAAATGGCTGATAGCCAATTTCTCCAACATTTTAGATACAAAAAAACAATGAATTATTGGCTCGTAAAGTCTGAACCTTTCAAATATTCTTGGGATGATTTCGTTAATCAAGGTGTAGGCGTTTGGGACGGTGTACGTAACTATCAGGCTCGCAATAACTTAAAGGCAATGCAGGTAGATGACTTGGTTTTGTTCTATCATTCTAACGAAGGACTCGATGTCGTAGGGGTAGCAAAAGTGGTTAAAGAAGCCTATCAAGACCCTACCACAGAGGATACTCGTTGGGTAGTAGTCGATTTAGTACCTGTCGAAAAACTGCCTAAATCAGTCACCCTAAAACAAATTAAAGCAGACGAACGTTTACAAGACATTGGGCTTATCAAACAATCTCGACTTTCGGTTAGTGCTATCAAAGCAACGGAATTTGATGTGATTCTGGAGTTAGCACACTCTTAGGCAATAGGCAATAGGCAATAGGCAATAGGCAATAGGCAATAGGCAATAGGC
>JBMLRK010000385.1:0-1650 GCA_049241065.1 Spirosomataceae bacterium | reverse complement strand
TTAAAACAAGGAATAAAACGAATTATAAACTAACGAAAATGACTTACCAATTAAACGCTGACAAAATTTTATTTACTCAATTAGGAGAAGAAGGTGTTGTTTATGACCTTGAAAAAAATGAATACATTACTTTAAACGAAACCTTTTTTAAAATCGTTCAAGGTATCGAACAAGCGAAAAAACAAGACGAAATTGTAGCAGCTCTTTGCGACGAGTATGCGATTGATGCTGTAACCTGTGAAAAGGAAGTAGGAGCTGCAATCGACAAATTGCTTGCTAAGGAGTACATTCTAAAAGCATAAGTAGTAATGATGAATTATAAATGTTGAATTTTGGATTAAACAATCAGATAGTCAAAGTTTTGACCAAAACAAAAGCGTCATTTAATTACCATTGCTTACTTAAAACAATGTTTAGAAATGTCTTTTTATTTTACAAAATGAGTTTTCGACGTAAGTATTTATTGGTACTTACGTTGATATTAGCTTGTTATACCTACTTATTGATGCGTTTTTTTAAGGCAAAAGCTGTTTTTGGAACAACTGCTTCTATGCCTAATATCGCTACAAGCAAGATTTCGCAAGAGCTTGTTCGAGACATTACTTTTGCTATCAGAACCGTTGCAAAATACGTACCTTTTGAAAACGTATGTCGGCATCAGGCATATCAGGCTAAATTACTTTGTAAAGTATATGCTATTCCGTATCAAATTTTTGTAGGCTTTAAAAAGTCAGTAGAAAGCGGTAAAATCGAAGGTCATGCTTGGACGGTCGTGCAGGATGAACTCATTACTGGTTTTTGTAATCCAACAGAATACACCATTCAAGCGATCTATTCGTAACCTTACACCGCCTATGATTTCAATCGAATTACAAATCCTGATAGAAGCTTGTAAAATCACACTCTTAAATGCACCCGATAAGGCCTTTAAGCAACTACTTGCCAGTCCTCAATTAGATTGGCAACGGTTGAAGAAGCTAGTTATTTATCACGGTATTCGTCCCATCTTATATACAGCCCTTTCTAAACAAAAAGAGGCTACTATTCCTGCTGATTTTTTGGGGTATCTTCGGAATTATGCTACTCGTCAGTCGATAAATCAATTGCATTACGCAACCGAATTGGAGCAACTACTTCAACTATTCGAAACAGAAAAAATACCCGTATTACCTTATAAAGGAGCAATATTGAACAAACTACTGTATCGAAATAATGCTTTACGAGAGTGTATCGATATTGATATTTATGTGCCAAAGTCTCATGCAGAACAAGCCTTACGGCTTTTACTAAGTAAGGGGTATTCGTTTAGACTTAAAAATGAAGCAGAGTCGATTGATATAAAAGAGCTATTAAATGTATATGGCTGGAATGAGGTTTCGTTAACGAGAGGAGGTTCAATGGGCGTAGATATCGATTTTCATTGGAAACTTCACTCCAGTTTGTATCCTTATCAGTTGGATGAGCGTGTTTTTTTGACCAATAGAAATGCTCAGGTTTTGGTGAAAAAAGAAGTGCTTTTACCTTCGGACGAAACGGTATTTTTAATGATGTTAGCTCACCACGGGGGACGAGAATCTTGGTTGAAATTGAAACATTTGTGCGATTTGGCCTTGTTTTTCAAAACTGAAAAAATGGCTTCGTTTATTGAAA
>JBMLRK010000384.1:0-8765 GCA_049241065.1 Spirosomataceae bacterium | reverse complement strand
GCTATTTTGGTGTATTGACAAGAATTGTCACGAGTAGGTTCTTTAAATAACATCAACGAAGGTTCGTCCGCTTTGGCAACTGTTCCCGTGGTGGCTCTGATACGAATGGCTTTCGGAGACACAAATTCGATAGAGAAAGGTAACACGGGGTCAGCGGCATATTCTGGCCCTGGGAATTCGTTTTGCGGAACTCGGTGTAGGGCAGACTGCGTATAGTTGAAAGCGTGTGCAGGAAAATACTGATTTCTTCTCCACTTGATGCTTCCCGAACCTGTGGCTGGATTGAAACTCGCCAAGCTGTCGGCTACGAAATACGTGTTGGTATAATCACGGAAGTCTTTGCTTAAATCAACGGGTTCGTTTAGGACGCTTTGAGCAGATTGTGCTACTGCTACATTGCCTAGCGGTAGGGCAAGGGCAGTAGCAAGGCTCAATCGTTTAATCGTTTTTAAGTAATTCATTTTTAAGGGGTAATTGGTGATGTTGAATTTTGGATGATGGATTTTAAATTTTGAATTGGTGGTATATCGTTTTTGTTATGATGTAACGGGTTTGGATGGAACTATGCTAATTATTAAAAATGGTTCATGATGTTCAATGTTCTTTGATTTTTGTAATACGATTATTTTAGCTACCGATGTTTAATCCCGATGGGATAGCAAACCCAGTCAGCGGTCAGAGACCCTGACTGGGTTATAAAAAATCTATTCGTTCCATGCTTTCATGCCAGGAGTTAATGGCATACAAGCAATAAATCCGCCTGGCAATGGGTCGAACCCTAGTACTTTTTCTCCGATTTCTTTGGAGGTAAAATAGCCTAACAAGGTTAGTTCTTTTAGCCTTCTATAAAACGGTGTTGGCGACGGAGCAGATAAGCGAATTCCCCAAACAGAAGGAGGGAGCTTTTCCGATTCTTTATCTAACTTTAATAAAAATGCCTTTTGTTGTTCGGGCGTACATTCGATAAAGTTTTTGCCCTGTTGCTCTTTACAAGCATCGTCCAGGCTTTCGAGTCCTTTGATAAAGTCTTTTTGCTCTTCTTCTGTCAATAAATCCTTCAGCATTTTATCTACAAAACGGTCGATTTTTAAGTCCTTTGCCCCTGGTGTGGAGGTTTTGGGTAAAATACATTCCGTTATTTCTGCCACGGTTAATGCTTGATGATTATCGAAAAAAACGGGTTTCCAATCGATAGCTTTTTCGTTGGAACAGCTTGTAAATAAACTGGATAATGCCGAGGCTGAAACCGCATATCCAAAAAAGAGCGAACTTGATTTGAGTACTTCTCTACGATTCATGGTGGATGCTGATTAAAGGTTTTTACGATTGATTTCTGCTACGGCAAAATCCACTGCACGGGCTGTTAATGCCATGTAAGTAAGCGAAGGATTAACGCATGACGACGAAGTCATACACGCCCCATCGGTTACAAATACATTCGGTACAGCATGGAGTTGGTTGTTGCCATTCAAGACCGACGTTTTTGGGTCACGTCCCATACGAGCTGTTCCCATTTCGTGTACTCCTACGCCAATTCCACCCGAATAATCGAACGGGGTAACGTTTTTCAGTCCTGCTTTTTCTAGCATTTCAACGGCATCGGCTTTCATCTGTTTACGCATGGCCATTTCGTTGCCTTTAAATTCCGCATCAATTTTGAGCGTTGGCAAGCCCCATTTATCTTTTAACTCCGTATTCAGTTCAACTTTATTTTCGTGGTATGGCAAGCATTCGCCAAACCCAACGAGGGTCATTCCCCAACCACTTGGTTCAAAGAGTCCATCTTTAAATTCAGCTCCAACGCCTTCTTTATTGATACCTCCGCCCCAGTTTCCACGACCAGCCGAACCTTGATAATCGTATCCACGGATAAAATCTTTGGTCGCACTCGCTTCGTCGAGATTGCGGTAACGAGGAATAAAAATCCCATTTGGACGACGACCTTTGTAATATTGGTCTTCAAAACCATCGTAGCCACCCATAGCACCCACACGGTAATGATGATCCATCAGGTTATGTCCTAATTCACCGCTATCGTTCCCCATGCCATTCGGAAAACGGCTAGACGTTGAGTTTAACAAAATCGTGGTTGTTCCTAGCGTTGACGCATTTAAGAAAATCACTTTTGCGTAAAATTCCATTTCCTCCATCGTTTCGGAGTCGATTACTTTTACGCCTTTTGCCTTCTGTGTTTTTTCGTCATAAATCACCGACGCTACTTGCGAATTGGCTCTTAACGTTAAATTACCTGTCGCATCTGCTGCTGGGAGAGTTACGGCATTACTACTAAAATATGCTCCAAACGGACAACCTCTCGAACAACGATTTCGGTATTGACACTGTCCACGTCCGTTGATTGGCTCGGTTAGGTGGGCTACTCTTCCGACGGTCATGTGACGACCCTTGAAGTTTTTCTGAATTCCCTCTTTGACGTGTTTTTCGAGGCAGTTCATTTCCATTGGGGGTAAAAAATGTCCGTCTGGTAAATGATCTAAGCCCAATTTTTCGCCACTGATGCCCACGTATTTTTCTACATAAGTGTACCAGTCTTTAATGTCTTTGTATCGAATAGGCCAATCGACCGCAATTCCTTGTTTAGCATTGGCTTCAAAATCCAAATCGCTCCAACGATAGGTTTGCTTGCCCCACATAAGCGAACGACCGCCTACTTGATTGCCCCGAATCCAGTCGAAACGCTTTACTTCGGTATAAGGGCTATCTAAGTCGTTGTTATAAAAATGCTTGTTTGTTTCATTGACAAAACCACTTCTTATTTGGATATGATGATTGGCTTCGTCTTCTGCGGTGAGTTTACCACGGTGTTCAAAGTCCCAATGTTCATGGTTCATTGTGGGGTAATCTTCCACATGACGTACCATGCGACCACGTTCTAAGACAAGGGTTTTAAGTCCTTTTTCACAGAGTTCTTTGGCAGCCCAGCCACCACTGATTCCAGAGCCTACCACGATGGCATCGTAAGTGTGGTCTTTGTTTACTTTAAGATTAAAATTCGCCATAGTATTTTGTTTAACATACAAGATTTTATCTGACATTGAGAGACGTATCTCTTTTTGTATTCCTGAGTACAAGATAATTATTTCTTGGCAGAGTTATATACTGTTCTACTGATATTTTTGTATGTTTTTTATATTTTATATAAACTATGGAATTCTTGTCTAGTTAAACGGGTTAAAACCCGTTTACCCACTAATTAAAGTCAAACCAAAGCGTGCCAGTGTAAGGCGTGTAATTACGCATGGTATTCATTTTTTGACTTTGTGGGCCAAATAATTCTGCTGAGTTAAACTTCGCTCCAATCGGACTGATGGCTTGTAAGAAACCAATGTTTCCTTCGGGAAAAAGTGGACTCGTATTATTATTACTTGCTGCCTTCGGAGAGCTTGGTTTTAGGAGTTGTAAAAAGGTATTTTCATTACCCGAATACACAGTGAAATTGCCTTCTGAGTTTTCAAGCGTTGCCCATTGCATTTGAGCATGGTAGCCTTTAAACTCTGGATAATTCCACGATTCTCCTGTGATGGCATCGTTATAAGCTTTGTACCAAACTCCTAATGCTTGTCCTTTCAAGCGGTTTTTCCAAACTCGGTATGGCCCTCTTCCTAAATAAGTTACGCCTGTTACGTTACTTTCTGGATAATCGAAACCAATACCTAACAACTCATAATCGCCTTTTTGGTGATATTGATAGCTTAATTTGGGTAATTGATTGGCTGCAAAAAGCCAGCTAACTGCCAGAAAACAATTTTCTCCTTCGTAACGAGCATTGATACTTACACTGCTTCCTTCTTGTTTTACTGACCACGATTTCAAGCTTGTTTTTACGCCAATTAAAGAAGGCCCCTTGCTGAAAGAAATATCGTTTTTGCCGTTGTTTACTTTACTTAAAAAACCTGTTTTAGCTTGAAAGTAAAAGCTGGTATTACCCGATTTTACGACCACGTTGCTATCGGCATCACTGCTAAAAGAAACCGTATTTATTACACTAGGCAAACGATTTTCAATTTCTTCTGGCGAACGAATTGCCCATGTCCACGTATAAATTTCGTTGCCTTTTGGGTCACGAGCGGTTAAGTACAGAGCGTCGTTTTCTAACCAATTGCTAGGTAATTGTAAGTTTAATTTCCCTTTTGCCCCTGCTTCGAGTGCTAAAGCAAGCGGTTTGCCTGTTTGGCGTATGATTGCTTCTGTTTTATTGGCTTTAGCATTCGGGAAATCGACTAATTTCCATTCCAACGAACATTCGTTTAGGTTAATAAACGAGTAACGATTTTCGATGTCTAAAATCCCTCCGAATGATTTTGGAAGGTATTTTTGGGTAATGACAATCGGTGACCAAATTTCTTTTACGGTATAAAAACTACCTTCTTTTTCACGATGTGGCCCAACGATTCCATCTGGTGCGTTATTGCCTGAGCAGTCCATTTCGCCATTTTTGTCGGTACGAATAATTCCTTCATCGGCATAAGCCCAAAGCATTCCGCCTGCACAGTAGGGGTGTTGCATCATGGCATTCCAAAAATCGTCTAAACCAGCCCCTTGTCCACCGTCGAATAAGCCGTGCATAAATTCGGTTGGAAATAAAATATCCGTATCATACAGTGCCGAAGTCGTCAGGTAATTGTAGGTGATATAATGTTTTGAATCGAATAAATTGTAACGTTCCCAAGGGTGAAAAACGATGCGTTTTTGTGGGTCTAAAGGGGCAAAATCACCGTCTAATTCCCTGTTCCAACCACCTTCATTACCATTGTCCCACCAAATAACCGAAGGGTGATTGACATCTCGGATCACCGTTTCACGCACTAATTTTCGTCCTGCTTCGGTATCGTAGCGATTTTGCCAGCCTGTTACTTCGTCCAGTACATAAAGCCCTAGGGAATCACAAACTTCCAAGAAATGTTTTTCGGGCGGATAATGTGACATACGCACCGCATTCATGTTCATTTCTTTCATCAGTTGGGCATCCAAAATACTCAGAGCCTTACTGGTTGTTCTACCCGATTCTGGATAAAAAGTATGGCGGTTTGTTCCTTTCAGAACTATCTTATTTCCATTGATATACACGCCATCTCGCTTTCTAATTTCGACGGTTCTAAACCCAAATCTTTCCGTAATTGAATGAACGTTTTTGCCTGAATTATCTTTGAGACTTACTGTCACTTGATACAAATTCGGCGTTTCTGCATTCCACAACTGCACATGTTGAAAGGCTTGTTGTAGGATAGTTTTGGAAGAGCCTGCTGTTACTTTACTCGAAAAAGCACTGCCAACCGTTTTGCCGTCCAGACTTTGTACTTGGGCTTCTAGCGTATAGTTTTCGTCTGCTTTATTCGTAAATGCTTCAATAAGCATTTTGCCATTTGCCTTGGCATCTAATGCAATGCGTTCGATGGACGTACTAGGACTGATGCTCAAATAAACGGGGCGGTGAATGCCTCCCAAAGCCCAAAAATCGCCATGACGTTCGGCTACTTCTACCGATTTATTGCTAGACGCTTTACTAACCGTTACTTCTAAGGTATTTTTTCCCTGTTTTAGCAGAGAAGTAATGTCGTATTGGAATTCATAAAATCCTCCTTGGTGAATCGGGCCTGCTAACGAACCGTTTATTTTTACTTCGGTATCGGTCATGGAGCCTTCAAAAACAATGGTTACTTGTTTGGTTTTATCCAATTTGGGTAAGACAAACGTTGTTTTATACAAACCTTGCTCATCTGAACGAGTTTCGGCTTTGCGGTTTTCGATACCGTAACTGTATTTTCCAAAACCTTGTAATTCCCAGTTGGAAGGCACAGCGATTTTACTCCATTTTCCGCTGTTCATTCCTTTGGTACAGAAGAAATCCCACTGAATGGTATGGTCTTTATCTGTTCCTGAAAGGTATATTTTTTGTGATTCTTGGGCATTCGTGGTCAGCGAATGTAGCAGTCCTGTAATCACAGTCAAGGTAAGAAAGAGTCGATTTTTATACATAATTTTGTTTTTTAATGATTTTGTATAAAAATACCAGTCAGTTTCGACTTTGGCATCCTACTGTGTCTTGCTTGTCCTGATGGTAAATCAGCTTTCAGTTGGGATGGGATTACAAATCCCGACTAGCGGAGGTTCATTCCACTTAGCAGGCGACTTAAGTCGCCTGCTAAGTGGAATGAAATTCAGTCACCCTACCTGCCAAATTACTTCACTGTCAACGTAATGACAGCCCCTTTTAGTCCTGCTGAACTTGCTTTTAGCTGAATGCTTCCTTGCTTTTGAGTCGTTTGAATCACCGCTAACCCAAGGCCGTTGAAAGTACTGTGTGATGTACCTTTCATGGGTTCTAAGCAGGTAGGACTTCCGTTGTCTAATCCTGCAATAGAGCCT
This sequence comes from Spirosomataceae bacterium, assembly GCA_049241065.1. Classification (GTDB taxonomy): domain Bacteria; phylum Bacteroidota; class Bacteroidia; order Cytophagales; family Spirosomataceae; genus JALRIJ01. The sequence continues at coordinate 2,381 of JBMLRK010000384.1, read as the reverse complement.
GTGCCAGTTAATTCAAACGTGACCATATTGTTAGCATTTGGAACAATATTTCCTGCTTCATCAAGGATTTTTACCGTCACGAACGAGAGGTCTTTACCATCTGCTTTGAGTTGGTTACGGTCGGCAGATAAGATAAGTTGAGCAGGTTTTCCAGCCGTTTTGATACTTTCTGTTAAAATAACCTTGCCATTTGACTTAGAAACAGCCGTTAGTGTTCCTGCCTCAAAAGGTACTTTCCACGCAAAGTGTGATTTATTTAGGGCTTTCTTTTTTGTCCCGATGGATTTACCATTTACGAATAATTCTACCTCCTCCGCATTCGAGTATGCCCACACATCAATGTTTTGACCCGCTTTCCAGTTCCAGTGTGGTAACAAGTGCAATACAGGCTTTTGAGTCCATTCGCTTTGGTACATATAATAAACATCTTTCGGGAAACCAGCTAAGTCAATAATGCCAAAATACGAACTACGAGCAGGATACCAATAGGGGGTAGGTTCGCCCAAATAATCAAAGCCTGTCCAGACGAACATTCCCGATAAATAATCATGTTGCTTTACTTTCTGCCAGTTTTCTTCGTGGGTTGCTCCCCACGGCGCTCTCACATTGTCATAAGCCGAGCAAGTCAAATCCGCATTTCCTTCCGTAAAAGGAACATCGTAACGAATAGGCCAAGCTCTTAGGCTATCGGCAGGCATATCGTAGTGTCCACGAGTTTCTAAAGCGGAGGTTGTTTCCGAAAGAATAAAGGGCTTGTTCGGATATTTTGTCAGGATTGAATCAAGCTTTTTTATCCCATAATTAAAGCCAATAATGTCTAAATTCGCTCGCATGATGGGGTAATTTGGACTAAACTCAGGAATCGCCATCGTGATTTTACGAGTCGTATCTAAGCTTTTTACAATGCTGATTAACTCGTTGGCAATCGGAACAGATTCCTCTTTTTGTTGTTCCCAAATTTCGTTACCGATACTCCACAAAATAACGGAAGGGTGATTGCGGTCACGTTTTACAAAAGCCTCTAAATCACGTTTGTGCCATTCTTCAAAATACATTGAATAGTCGAAATCGCTTTTCTTTTCTTTCCACATATCAAAGGCTTCGTCCATCACCAGAAAGCCCATTTTATCGCATAAATCCAAAAGTTCTGGAGCAGGGGGATTGTGCGAAGTACGGATACCGTTACACCCCATTGCTTTTAAAATTTGTAATTGACGCTCGGCTGCTCTCACGTTGAAAGCACTGCCCAAACAACCTAAATCGTGGTGATTACAAACGCCTCTTATTTTCATGGATTTCCCATTTAACGAAAATCCTTTTGCTCTGTCAAAATTGAAATAGCGAATACCCAAATTGCTTGCATAGTTATCAATGATTTTACCGTGAAGCGAAATCGTGCGAACCGTTTTGTATAAATAAGGGTTGGAATCACTCCAAAGGACTGGATTTGAAACCTGAATGTCTTGCTGAATAGTGCTTGCCTGTTGAGCCGCTATCGCTGTTGTGGAGGTAGTTTGAGCGACTGTTTTTCCTGTAGCATCATACACAACAGTACGGATTGCTACTTCTTGATTGCCTTTCGTCTTATTGTTAATGACCGTGTTTACATGAACTTGTGCCGAAGTTTGGGTAATTAAAGGCGTTGTGATAACACTTTCTTGCGGGTCGATAGCCACTGGGTTCGTAATCGTTAACCACACATTGCGGTAAATCCCCGAGCCCGAATACCAACGAGAGTTTGGTTGTTGACTATTGTCCACCCGAACAGCAAGGGTATTTTGTCCGCCTATGTTTAAGAAAGGCGTTAAGTCATACTGAATGCCGATATAGCCAAAAGGTCTTTTTCCGAGGTAATGTCCATTAATCCATACTTCCGAAAGGCGGTAAATCCCATCGAAACGAATTTCTACCTGCTTGTTTTTCGCTGTTGCAGGAAGCGAAAATGTTTTACGATACCAGCCCGTTCCGCCAGGTAAAGCCCCACCGCCTGCTGTGGCTGGGTGCTTATCGCTAAACTGCCCTTCGATACTCCAATCGTGAGGGAGGTTTAGCGTTCTCCAAGAAGTATCGTTAAATGAATTATCTTTTGCTTGAGGAGTATCGCCCAAGAAAAAACGCCATTCTTTATTGAAGCTAATTTCTTGACGTTCCTGAGCCGAAGTAAGGAGCGAAGCAAGCAGACAAAGTTGTACGAATACCGTAAAAACGAATTTGTTCATATTAGAAAATGGAGTATGGTTTATGTTTTTTCTTCTAGTTCGAGATAAAAACACAGACTCTTATCTGGCATTAACAAGAAAATCCTCATCTTGAAATAGACAGAGGATTTCTAGATTACCCAAAAATTATCTTTTTATAAGCTATAATAATTTATAGTATTT
>JBMLRK010000383.1:0-1184 GCA_049241065.1 Spirosomataceae bacterium | reverse complement strand
AACGATTCACATATCATTAATCTACTCGAAAAAGGAAATAAGTATAGTAATTCTTTGACGGAATATAGTCGCCGTAAAACAATCGCAGTAAACATCGGCGATGTTCCGATGGGGGCTGATTTCCCGATTCGTGTTCAGTCCATGACGACTATCGACACCATGGATACTTTAGGCTCAGTAGAACAAACCATTCGTATGATTGAGTCTGGTTGTGAATACGTTCGTATCACAGCACCTTCGGTTAAAGAGGCTCAGAATTTAGAAAATATACGAAAAGAATTACGTGTACGTGGTTATAGCGTTCCCTTAGTGGCAGATATTCACTTTACGCCAAATGCCGCAGAATTAGCTGCCCGTTTGGTAGAAAAAGTACGTATCAATCCAGGGAATTATGCCGATAAAAAGCGTTTTGAAACGATTGATTATACCCATGCGTCTTACCAAGAAGAACTAGAACGTATTCGTGCGAAGTTTTTACCGTTAATAAAAATTTGTAAAGAATACGGAACAGCCATGCGAATCGGCACAAACCACGGTTCGTTAAGTGACCGTATTTTGAGTCGCTATGGTGATACACCACTCGGAATGGTGGAATCTGCTTTGGAGTTTTTACGTATTTGTGAAGACGAAAACTACCATAATATTGTCTTGTCGATGAAAGCATCGAATACCCAAGTGATGGTAGAAGCCTATCGTTTATTATGCAAGAAATTGGATGAAGAAGGCTTAAAACCTTATCCCTTGCACTTAGGCGTAACCGAAGCAGGCGAAGGCGAAGACGGCAGAATTAAGTCGGCAGTGGGTATCGGTACGCTCTTGGAAGATGGTTTAGGAGACACCGTTCGAGTGTCGTTAACAGAAGACCCTGAATTTGAAGCACCCGTTGCAAAAGCCTTAATTGACCGCTATACCAACCGTAAAGCGGATTCAACTCCTATCAAATCGTACGTATCTCAGAACAAGGAATCCTTTGATTCGCCGATTAATCCATTCCAATATTTCAGAAGAGGAACGTCAGAGGTTGCTAATTTTGGTGCAACGAATGTGCCTCGTGTCATTGCCGATTTTTCTCAAATTGAATTGACCGAATACGAGCAATTAAAACCAATTGGACACTTTTATCTTCCTGCAACCGACAAATGGGCTATGAACGATTTGGGTGCTGATTACCTTTATTCGGGTAG
>JBMLRK010000382.1:0-10111 GCA_049241065.1 Spirosomataceae bacterium | reverse complement strand
TAATCTTCTGGTTCATCAACAAATACTGTGATAGCCATACCAAAGTGACCACGACCACAAATTTCTGTACAGTTTAATTTGTAGTTAAAGTCGCTCTTACCTAATTCAGCACGCATTTCTTCCGTTGATTTGTTAGCAACAAACCAGAACTTAGTTGGCATACCAGGAACAGCATCCATTTTAACACGTTGGTAAGGTAAATATACCGAGTGTAAAACATCTTGAGCTTTAATTTTCAACAAAACAGGTACTCCTTTAGGAATGTGGATTTCTGTTGCAGTAAAATCATCAAATGAATTTTCATCTGCAAAGTCAATACCAATACTGTTTGTGTCATCAATTAACTTAAAGTTGTTGTTCCCTAGTTTAGCATCATCGTTACCTGCGTAACGTACATACCAACCGAATTGGTGACCAGTTACTTCAATTACAACTGAATTTTCTGGAGCTTGAGCAGTAATGTCTCTCCAAACTCTTAAACCTGTAAATACTAACACTGCCATTACAATAGCAGGAATTACAGTCCAAATAAGTTCTAACTTGTGGTTTACTGGATAGAAAGTTGCAACATTATCTTTTTTGTAACGGTAACGGAATGCAAAAACGAAAAGAACAACGTTTGTTACAAAAAAAGCGAATGTAATCACTCCCATTGAAACCCAAAACATTTGATCTGTTCTAAGACCATGCTCTGAGGCTGCAACAGGTAAAAAATCTGGTTTTGAATGGAAGAAAGACCATGCTGCTGCAATAGAACCAACTACCATAAACACAAGAAAGCCAACAGCATTACTGTTGTTTGCTCCGTCAACTGGGCTATCAGAATCTTCTTTTCCCTGAATGCCTTTTGATAGAGCGATACTCTTGTTGACAATCATAATTGCCAAAGCCAAGAATACTACCGACAAAAGACCTATGATATACGTCATGCTTGTAAGTTATTTTTTAGTTTCTACTAATTAAGATACTGTTCAGCAAAAATGTTTTACTAAACTATTTTTTTATTAGAAAATAAGTGGATGCCTTTCAACATCCACTTACAACTACTAAATATCGTGGTGAAGAGCTTCTTCTAAGAATGGGTGATTTTTAGCAACCAAAGAAGCTTTCGTCAATTCTGTTGCTACTGCATAGATAAATCCAGAAGCAAAAAGAATAAGTGTACCAAATTCAATGAAACCGAATCCACCGTGAGGACCAACTGTTCCAGGCATAATCATTTGGTAGAAATCAAAATAATGTCCTACTAATACAAATACACAACCAACTTTCAAGAAAATTGGAGTACGTTTTGCATCACGAGTCATCATGATTAAGAAAGGAAAGAAAAAGTTCAAGAAGATATTTAAAACCTCACTTGCTTTGTAAATTCCTCCGTGACCTTCCCAACGTTCCAAGAAATAGATAGTTTCTTCAGCCATGTTAGCATAATAGATTAACAAGAACTGTGAGAACCAAACATACGTCCAGAAAATTGAGAATGCGAACATCAATTTACCTAAGTCATGTAAATGGTTTTCATTTACATACTTCATGTAACCTTGCTCTTTCAATAAAACGATTGTCAAAATGATAGTAGCGATACCTGATACGTGCCAACTAGCAAACATATACCATCCAAACATCGTTGAGAACCAGTGAGTGTCGATAGACATAACCCAGTCCCACGCAGATAATGATGCTGAAATACCCATCGCAACGATGAATCCGGTACCAATTCTAACCATTTTGAAGAAATTTTCATTTCCTCCAATCAAATCCTCTTCAATTGATTTTTTACGCATTACAGTCCAAAGCGTAATCCACGCTCCGAAAATTAACACCATACGAATCAAGAAGAAGTTAAAGTTCAAATATCCTTTTTTGCCTGCGATAATTTTATCATAGTGTTCGCTTGCTGGATCCATGATACCATGGTGCATCCAGTGGAATATAACATCACCTTTGAAGATGAATAATAAAATCATAAGAGGGGCTGTGAAAAACAAGAAACGAGGGAATGCCTCAGGAACTCTTTTTACCACAGAAGACCAACCTGATTTAGTTAAATATTGCAATGCTACGAAAAACATACCAATCACGGCAATACCAGAGAAATATACTCCGTTTAACCAAAGGTTAACCCAAAGACGATTTAATGGATTCCAAGATGTCTCATGGTGTGAAACAGCACCACCAGTAAGTTCAGCACCATGTTCTGCTGCATGACCTGCTACTGCATGAGCAGCTTCATGCTCACCACCTCCAGGAAATAGAACGCCAATACCCAAAAGAACAGCACCAACAACCATTGCTACCATTAATTTCTTACGGGTATCGGAAGTGAATTCAAAATGTTCTTCGACGTTAGCTGGTGAAAAATGTGAATGACCCGCCATATATCTAAAATGTGAAAATTTGAGAAGTTGAATTTATTTAATATTTGAATTTCGGCGATAAATCAGCCTACTTTCATTTTGCCCTTATTGCTTTTGCAATTCATGAACATACAATACAATTTTCCAACGATCGGCTGGTGAAATCTGTGAAGCATGAGCCCACATACGTCCTTTTCCGTGTGTGATTGTATGGTAGATATGTCCATCATTAATATCTTTAAGAGCATCTGATGAATATACAGGAACCCCAGCATATTTCTTACCTACTAAACCATCTCCTTTTCCTGCTTCTCCATGACAGTGTTGGCAGTATCTTTCATACATTACTTTTCCGCTTTCGATATTTGCTTCCGTTGCAGCAAAAGGGTTAGATAATTGAGCTTCAGAAGCTGCCATATCATCCTTACTGATGTTACGTGAAATCAAATCCATCTGCAATAATTTTGCATTCACAGAATCGCCTTGAACTTTAGCGAAACTACGACGTGCAACTGTTCCTTTTGCAGGAACACGCATATTCATTCCATAAGGGTTGATTGTATTCAACTCCCCATCGGTTTGCGTCATTGGTTCATACGCTACTGAGTGATACATATTGGGAGCAAACTCAGTACCCGTGTCATTATGGCTATCTTTACATGAAGTGGTTGACAAAGCAACTACTCCTGATAAAAATAAACCTATGTATTTTTTAGTTAACATATTTTTATTGTAATTAGTCGTTGTGTATAAGTTGTCTGAAGCTTAAACTTCATTCATTTCATACTAAAATTGCTTTACATTTACTTCAATTGCACCAGATGCCTTCAAGATAGCTTCGATTTCAGCTTCTGATTTTTTATTATTAGCCATATTTACAGCCATAATAAATTTATCATCTGTACTTCTTAAATCGAATGTTTTTGGTTCTTTACCTGGCCATAAGCTATTTGAAGCTAGGAATGTAAACACCATACCAAAGGCTGTAAACAATACTGTTCCTTCAAATGAAATTGGAATCCAGTCAGGTAATGAGAAGAAATCTTTACCACCAATAATAATTGGCCAGTCAAAAACCATTGTATAGTTAATTAAAAACTGAGCACAAGTTAAGCCTGTTAATCCAAACAAAAATGCCGCTATTGGAATTCTTGTACGTGGGTGTCCTAACGCCTTATCAAGACCGTGAATTGGAAAAGGAGTAAAAACTTCTTCAATCTTCACACCGTTTTCTTTTACTTCAGAAACTGCGTGTAACACCTCGTCCTCATCGTCATAAACACCTACTAAGTATTTTTCTGCTGTTGTATTCATTGTGTGTACTATTGAATGTTTTGTGTATCATGATGGATGCGTCCTTAAACACATCCATTCTTACTGTTCTTTATTAGTGAGCCGAAACGCCTTCTTTATCTCCGCCTGCTTTCTTTTTGTGAGGGTAATTTGAAGAAACTCCCTTCATTACCGACTTAACTTCTGCCATGTTAATTACTGGCAAGAACTTAGCGAATAAGAAGAACAAGGTAAAGAATAAACCAAATGAGAAAATATAGTCACCAATATCATACATTGTTGGTGAGAACATTGCCCATGAAGATGGGATATAATCACGGTGTAATGAAGAAACAATGATTACAAAACGCTCAAACCACATCCCTACGTTTACAATAATCGATAGGATAAATGACCACATAATACTTGTACGCATGTATTTTGACCAGAATACTTGTGGAGAGATTACGTTACATGACATCATCATCCAGTAAGCCCACCAATATGGTCCAGTTGCACGGTTAACAAAACAGTAGCTTTCATATTCAACACCTGAGTACCAAGCAATGAAGAACTCTGTTAAATAAGCAATACCTACGATTGAACCCGTTACCGTTACAACGATATTCATCATTTCGATGTGTTCAATTGTAATGTAATCTTCTAATTTGAATACTACACGTGTTACTAATAATAACGTTTGTACCATTGCAAATCCTGAGAAAATCGCCCCTGCAACGAAGTATGGAGGGAAGATTGTCGTGTGCCATCCTGGGATAACAGAGGTTGCAAAGTCCATTGATACAATCGTGTGTACTGAAAGTACTAATGGAGTAGAGATACCTGCTAAGATTAATGATACATACTCGTAACGAGCCCACGTCTTTGCAGAACCATTCCAACCCATTGAGAATAAACCATACCAGAATTTAGAAGCCTTTGTGGTAGCACGGTCACGGATTGTTGCTAAATCTGGAACTAAACCTAAATACCAGAATACTAATGATACTGAAAGGTAAGTTGAGATTGCAAAAACGTCCCATACTAACGGTGAGTTAAAGTTAACCCACAAAGAACCAAAAGCATTCGGAAGTGGCAAAGCCCAGTGAGCTAACCATGGACGACCCATGTGAGCTAAGATAAACGATGCAGCACAAAGTACGGCAAAGATGGTCATCGCTTCCGCAGCACGGTTAATAGATGTTCTCCATTTTTGACGGAATAATAATAATACGGCAGAAATCAATGTACCAGCGTGACCGATACCTACCCACCATACGAAGTTGGTAATATCCCAAGCCCAACCTACAGTCTTGTTTAATCCCCAAACTCCAATTCCTTGCCACCATGTGTAACCTAAACAATAGGCTCCATAGGCGAAAACAACACAAGAGACAGCAAAAGCGATTTTCCATTCTTTGGTTGGTTCGCCTTCAACTTGTTTACAAATATCTTGTGTTACGTCGTGATAAGATTTACCGCCTGAAACAAGGGTCTCTCTTATTGGTGATACTACGTGCGACATATTTTCTTTTAAATTATGAATGTTGAAATATGAATAATGAGTAGCCTGTTGAACGAAAATTCAACAGGCTTTTTCATAATTGATTATGCGTGTTCGTGCTCTTTTTTAGCTTCTGCTTTCGCTTCACCTTTAGCAGCACTTTCATTGTTACGAACTTTCACTAAATAGTTAATGTTAGGACTAACATTAATTTCTTCAATTACACGGAACGAACGACCAACTTTCTCTTCTGCTAATAATTTAGAGATAGCTGATGTTGGATCGTTTTTATCTCCAAATGTAATTGCATTAGTAGGACAAGATTGAGCACAAGCTACTTGGATTTCTCCATCTTTCGGTCTTCTCTTCTCTTTTTTCGCTTCTAATTTTCCAGCTTGGATACGTTGAACACACATCGAACATTTCTCCATAACCCCACGTGAACGTACTGTTACATCTGGGTTCAAGACCATACGACCTAAGTCGTTGTTCAAGTTGAAATCGAAATCGTCTGTTTGGAAATAACGGAACCAGTTGAAACGACGTACTTTGTATGGACAGTTGTTTGCACAATAACGAGTACCGATACAACGGTTATACGTCATTTGGTTCAAGCCTTCTGAAGAGTGTGTTGTTGCTAATACTGGACAAACGGTCTCACATGGAGCGTTATCGCAGTGTTGACACAACATTGGTTGGAATACAACCTGTGGATTTTCTGAAGCGTGTTCTAATGCAGCAGGACCAGCAATCAAACCTAATTCCTCATGATTTGCGTCAGCATCACTTGAGTAATAACGGTCAATACGCATCCAGTGCATCTCACGACGATTGATAACTTCTTGACGACCTACTACTGGTACGTTATTTTCAGAAGTACATGCAACCACACAAGCTGAACAACCTGTACACGTATTTAAGTCAATAACCATACCCCAGTGGTGGTTATTGTATGTGTGTCCATTCCAAATAGAAACCTCTGTAGCAGATTTTCTACCTGCAGCAGTTTCGATTTCTGGTTTGAAACGTCCAGCTTCAACATCTTTAACATAAGCACTCAAAGTAGTTTCTTGAACGACAGCCTCACGAGCCATTACGGTATTGTGAGTTTGAGTACGAGCAATTTTAGCTTTTTCGCCAGTTGCTTTTACTTGAACATCTGTGTTAGAGAACGAAATTGTACCATTCACCATAGTAGTGAAAGGATACACGTTAACCCCTACTCCATCAGCAGACTTACCAGCTTTTGTTCTACCATAACCAATTGCAATAGCCACTGTATCACTTGCTTGACCTGGTTGAACAATGAATGGAAGTTTAACCGATTTTCCGCCGACAGTAATTTCAACTTCTAAGGTATCTAATTCAACTTCTTGCTCTAAAGCTAATTTCTTTGCTGTTGCTAAAGAAACCGTTGCATAGTTACCCCAAGTTGCTTTAGAAACTGGCTCAGGGAATTCTTGTAACCAAGGGTTATTTGCTTGAGAACCAGTACCCATACCTACTTTTTCATAGATCGCTAATTCTAATTTATCAGAAGAAGCTTTGTATGTTTTGGCAATAGATGCTGCTGCTTCAGCAATACCTACCTGAGGCACATTGAAACCTTGGGAAGCATTTGGTTCGTAAACACCGTCATGTAATACTTGTGTCCAAGCTAATTTTCCTCCTTTTAAAATCGAAGAAGACCAGTTAGCTTCAAGATACGAAGCATAATCAGCATTTAAACCAGCCCATGTTAATAAACTAGCTTGTGCTTGACGAGTTTTGAAGATAGTAGAAATCGTTGGTTGTGTTAATGAATAGAAACCAGCTTTTGGTTCTGCATCATTCCAAGATTCTAAGTAGTGAGAATCAGGTGCGTTAAATTTACACAATGAACCTGTTTCATCAGCTCTATCATTAAATGAAATCGTTAAACCGATTTTCGGTAATGCTTCCGCTAATTCCGCTCCACGTGGGTGGTTATAAACTGGGTTAGCGTTGTAGAAAATCACCGCACCTACTTGTCCAGCTTTTGCTTCATTAATGAAAGCATTCATCGCTGCATCAGATCCTTGACGGTAGTTCAATGATGCACCGCTAATTGTTGTGCCATAAGCACCAATTAACGCATTGATTGAAACTACTAATGATTGAACAGCAGGGTCATTAGAACCAGATACCACGATAGAAGCACCTTTCGTTGCTACTAAGTCAGCAGCAGCTTTCTCTAAATGATCTATTTTAACAGCAGGAACAGCAATTACATTCGCTCCAACTTTAGCAGCAATAGCATTGTATAAAGCAGCTACCACTAAACCTTCTTGAGATGGCTTGTAAGTAGCACGGAAATCTGCGTTAGCACCCGTGTTCGACATGATTGTTTCGAACTGGTAATGACGAGACATTTCTTTATTTCCTCCCTTTACAGAAGATACACGACGAGTTTTAGCCCATTGTGCAGCAAATGTAGTTGGTGAAATCCATGAACCTAAGAAGTCAGCTCCTAATGAAACGATTGTTTTCGCTTTGCTGAAATCGTAGCTAGGAATTGAACCTCCGTTAGCTTGAACTAAACCTGACAATGAGTTTGCATCGTAAGTTACAAGCGTAGTAGTAGGATATTTAGCAATAAAATCGCCAATAACTTTTTTCGTTGTTGGTGATAAAATTGTGTTTGATACAATACGGATAGCTTTTCCAGAAGCAGCAACTTTTGCCAATTCTGCAACGATTGCTTTATCTACTGAAGACCACTCGGCTGCTTTACCCTCTACTTGAGGACCTTTCAACTTCTCGTTGTCGTAAAGACTTAATACAGAAGCTTGAGCACGAGCAGATAAACCACCTAAACTTACAGAAGAAGCTTTGTTACCTTCTAATTTGATTGGACGACCTTCTCTTGTTTTTACTAAAACAGAAGCATAATCGCCACCATCAACGAAAGAAGAAGCATACCAGTTTGCGATGGTAGGCTCAACATCCTCAGGTTTGTTTAGATAAGGAATCGTTTTTTTCACAGGAGCTTCACAAGCTGCCAATGCTACTGCCGATACACCAAAACCTAATACTTTTAAGAAATCACGACGATGTGATCCAGTGCCATCAAAAATAGCACCCTCTTCTTGATTGTCTGAAGGAGCATCACCGAATTCACGGTGTGCATTTTTAACGAATTCTGCATCGTTTTTAAACTCCTCAATCCCTCTCCAATACCGTTTGTTAGTATTTTCCATATATATTGTAATAGTATAAACAGAAACTATTGAATATTTTACGAAGTAAAAATCAGAAACAAAGAATACCCTTGTTTCTGATTTTTAACTTGCTGTTAGTAATGACACTTTGAACACTCTAAACCACCGATGTTCTGAACTTTCAATGGCTCTTTGTTATCCTTATTATGAATTTCAACTAACTTATCGTAGTAAGCGTTGTCTTTAGCATTAACTTCTGTCTTTCTGTGACAGTCGATACACCAACCCATAGTTAATGAAGAGCGTTGCTCTACCACTTCCATTTTTTGAATATCGCCATGACAGTTAGTACATTCTAGGCCACCAACATTTGTGTGTTGTGCGTGGTTGAAATATGCTAAGTCTGGTAAGTTATGCACACGTACCCATTGAATTGGCTCATCCTTTTCAATAGCACGGTAAATTTTCTGAATTTCAGGAGACTCACGTTTGATTGCATTGTGGCAGTTCATACAAATGTTTGCAGAAGGAACGTTTGCACCTTTTCCTTTATAAACACCTGTGTGACAATACGTACAATTGATTTGATAATCACCTGCGTGAAGCTTGTGAGAGAATTTGATTGGCTGCTCTGGTGCATAACCTTGGTGAATACCAACGCCATAAGCTGCATCAATAGTAGCTTTACCAATTAGCAAGGTAATTAACAATGCTGCCCCAGTTTTGAATGCACTGTTAGCTGATAATTTTTTACCCGTATTTGCTAATCTCTGTAAAAACGGAATACTCTGAGCTTCCTCTGAATCAGCTGGAACTGAAGCTAATTTAGATAACGTAGTAACAATCGACAACAAAGCAACTAGTACTAATACCATAACTGCTAATAAAGCAACTAAGATATATTCCATCATTCCTCCGTTTGAAGCAGCTGGTTGACCTGCTGCACCTGGAGCTACCGCTGCACCTGGAACTGCTGCTACTGGAGCAGACTGTGCATCAATGTAAGCCACAACACTCTTAATCTGAACATCCGTTAAACTTGGGAATGCTGTCATTTGAGCACCATTATACTTCTTAAATAAGTCATTTGCGTACTTATCGCCCGAAGCAATAACAGTTTGAGGGTTGTGTACCCACTTCACAATCCAGTCGATTGGTCTTCTTTTAGTTATATCCTGTAATCCAGGACCTACTAATGCTTCTGCATTTGTATTGTGACAAGAGGCACAATTGTTTTTGAAAATCTGCTCCCCTTCAGCCGCATCCTGAGCGTTTACATGAGCAACCGAAGCAAAGATGCCCAGAAGTGCTGACAAAGCAACAAATTTCAAGCGTTTCATGGTTATCATAAGAATCTATAAACTAATTTTAATAATTAAGTACTAACGCAGTAATTTGTTTATCTACCCAAAGGAGTTTTATTTTCTGAACAACAACATCACCGAAGTAACTCGTTATTCTGTCTAAAAAACACCTCTTAGGCTCACAAAAGTACAATCGGATTTTTTATGAACCAATTAATTTTTTATTCATTTTTAAGAAAATAAATTGCCTGATGAACTATTTAGAATTTTTCTAAGTTAAAGCAATTTAATTCGCCAAATTAATTGAACATAGCTGAGAATGATTGGACAAAAACAAGAAATTACGTCTAAATATCCTTATTGACTATCGTATCATTTTCAAATTATTCTTAATACTTTTTTAAGTATTGGATGGAATCATTCGCAATTTAGGACAATCCACACAATTCAAGCATAGCCTTGGAATACTTCTTGAAGCAGATTGCTATCTTGGAT
>JBMLRK010000381.1:0-7347 GCA_049241065.1 Spirosomataceae bacterium | reverse complement strand
AGAAGCCGTAAAAGCCGGATATCGGGTATTGGCTGTATTTGCTTTTATTCCAATTTTCTGGGCTTTGTGGGATCAAAACTTGGCAGAATGGGTGTTACAAGCAACGAAGTTAAATTTAGATACAGGACTGGGCTTTAGCTTATTACCTGAGCAAGTGCAAGTATTAAACCCTATTTTCTTGGTTAGTTTTATTCCAATTTTTACGTATGGAGTTTATCCATTTGTTGAGCGAATGGGTATTAAAACAACACCGTTGAGAAGACTAGGTACAGGTTTTCTGTTGACAGGTCTTTCATTCGTCGTGATTTCTATGATTCAGCAATCAATTGATGGAGGTGGGCATCCTTCTGTTTGGTGGCAAGTATTGGCATATCTGATTTTAGCTTGGGGCGAAATTTTAGTTTCGGTTACAGGTTTAGAATATGCTTATACAAATTCCCCAAAATCAATGAAAGGAACAATGTCGGCATTATGGTTCTCTTGTGTGTCTATAGGTAACTTAGGCGTATCTTTAGTGAATCAAAGCAAAGTAGAAGGAGGTTTTTTTGCTCAGTTAGAAGGAGCAAATTATTACTGGTTCTTCACGGCTCTTATGTTTATCAGTACCATTATCTTCTTCCTTGTTGCTGGCAAACTAAAAGAAACTCGTTACGTGGGTTAATCAAAACTTATGTATAAAAAAAGGAGTAACTCATCAGCGAGTTACTCCTTTTTTATGACCATACATTTGTCAAACTATTTTTGAGAAACGTACGATTTGTTACCATTTGCATTGATATAGTAACGACCACCACGAGGACCTTCGAAGATAGTACGACCTTTCTCGTCTTTTCCTACCACTTTGTCGTCACCAGCAGCAGCTTTTTCAGTAGCAGCGTTAACTTTTTTCGTAGTCTTCGTAGGTTCTGGCTTGATAGTAGGATTTTTATCTGCTACTTTCTTTGCCTCTTTTTCCACTTTTTCTACCTTTTCCTTCTTCTCTTTTTTCTCCGCTTTTTCTGGCTTTTCTACTTTCTCTTTTTTGTCGCCTTTCGCTTTAGGCTCTTTCACTTCCTTCGCTGCTTTTGCTGCATCCTTTTCTGCCTTCTTTGCTGCTTTTTCAGCATCTTTGGCTGCTTTCGCTGCATCTTTGTCAGCCTTGTCTGCTTTTGGCTTTTTCTCTTTCTTTTCTTTCTTAGCACCGTCTGTAGGAGCTTGTGCATTCACTTGTACACTAAAAGAAGCACATACGATAAGTGCTAAAGCAATTATTTTTTTCATGATAAAATAATGATTTAAGTTTAATTAAATGTTATGTAAAAAACGTCAATTCAATAGATAAGTTGCAACGATAATCTAAAATTATCATTTTGACTATAAAGAATAGAATTGTCACCACAAATAATGAAAATTTCTTTCAAATAACGTAAAAAATATTTCTTTACTTGAAAAAATAATGCTCATTTTAGGGCTAATATCTTTACCTTTATTTCAGTAATACAGATTAATCCTTCGTCTTTATCATGTTTGAATTTTTAAATCGTGTGAAACATATTCTCTTCTTTTTATATAGCAGCTTTTTTATGTCGGTGCTTACTTTTGGACAAGGTTACACAAGTATTTCAGGAAAAATCCTTGATTCACAAACGAAGAAGCCAGTAGCTGGGGTCTATCTTGAAATTCCTCCTAAAGGGGCTTGGACGAATACTTTGGGTACACTATCGGATGAGAAAGGTGGTTTTTTACTCAAGTTTCCAAGTATTTTACTGACAACGGGTATTTTGAAAACGTCTAAAGTCGGCTATCAGTCTGGAGAGCAAGAACTTGTGAAGGTGAAAGACCAGAAAGACTCGCTGGTTCTTTTTGTCCAAACCGTTCCCCGTGTTCGTTTTGATTCACTAGATGGGTATCGACTCGTGAGCGATGCCATAGATAGGATGGAGGCTTCTTTTCCCATAAATCCCTATTGGTTGACAGGCTTTTACAGAGAAACCCTTCGCTTTGATGATACTTTGGTGAAAATCACGGAAGGAGTTTTAAAAATCGAAAAAACACCGTTGCCAGAAAAAGATGGCGTTGGAGAATTGATTAAATTACTGAAAGGTCGTCGTTATGAAAAGGACGAACGAGTTGATGAATGGGAAAGTCTTGATTTTGCTAATCCTGCAACCTTAGTGACACGTTCATTAGAAACCAAACTACCTGATTTTTTAGAACCTGCTCTTTTACGAGGGTATCACTTTTTAGTAGAACCTTTTTTAACGCATCTCGATGGAAATCCTGTTTATAGTGTTCGGTTTTTACCCAAAGACGAGCGGCGAGTGAAAGGAGGGAAGACGGGCAAAATGTTAATTGATACGCTCTCTTTAGGCATTGTAAGTCTTGAATATGAATTTACCACAGAGGGTTTGAAAGACGTGATGAAAGCCGTAATGATGGGGTCTGGAAAGTTTATTACGGAAATGAAGTCTTTTACCGTTACCCAACGTTACCATCAAACCCAAGGACGTTATTATTTGGAAGATGCTCATTTGGGTGTAATCTTAGCGAATAGAACCTCTAAAAAGCTCATTCCTGCGGTGATTAATTTGGACTTTTATGCCACTGAAGTCAACAGCCGATTAACTACCCATTTGCGTGATAATGAATTGATTGAAGATACCCTTTTCCCTTTGGGTGGCGTATCTTATTTGGATACTTTCTGGGGTAATTATAATTTTATTAAATTAGAGGAGAGGTTAAAATCTTTTTTTACAAAAAAATAAGCTTTTACTATGGACGAAGAACATTTGCAGAGTTCCGATTTTATTAAAGATATTGTTATTGGAATGTCTGATGGACTCACAGTACCTTTTGCTTTGGCAGCAGGTTTGTCGGGAGCAGTATCAAACACGGATATTATCACAACGGCTGGTATTGCCGAAATTGTAGCAGGTTCTATTGCGATGGGCTTAGGAGGCTATCTCGCTGGTCAGACGGAAGTGGAACATTACAATGCTGAATTGAAAAGAGAATACGAAGAAGTGGAACGTGTACCTGAAAAGGAAAAAGAGGAGGTAAGAGAAGTATTTGCTCATTATGGCTTAGACCTTGCTACACAGAATATTGTAGTGGAAGCTATGGCGAAAGACAAAGATAAATGGGTGGATTTTATGATGAAGTTTGAACTAGGACTTGATGAACCTGATATTAATAGAGCAAGAAACTCTGCCCTCACAATTGGTATTTCGTATATTATCGGTGGGCTATTGCCTTTGTTACCCTATTTCTTTGTGGAAGATGCCAATGAAGGCTTAAAACTTTCTGCCATTGTGACGCTTATTGCGTTATTTGTCTTTGGTTATTTCAAAAGTAAAGTGACTGGTCAAAAACCATTTGCAGGAGCTATAAAAGTGATGCTGATTGGTGCAGCCGCAGCGGCAGCCGCTTTTGGTGTAGCAAAATTATTTTAGTGAATATTCTCATTTCAACAATCGGATTTCGATAGCTTATCTCTGAAATCCGATTGTTGAAATGGGAATGTGATTATAGAATCTTATAAATATCTACCGATTCAATTTTATTCTTCAACTCATTGATGTTGATACTTGATTTAATAGCAGCATCCTTTTTCTTCTTTTTTGCTCCCAGTTCATTCAGTAAGTCATTATAGACCATATCAGCCGATTTTTCGCCTACCGCTTCAATGATTTTATTCCCTTTCGCCACGTTGATTGCCTGTTTCACTTGGTCAAAATAGCGAGTTTCCAAATCAAAATATTGGTCATTAATGCCAATAAAACGATTACAAAGCCCTTGTAAATAATCAAGGTTGTTATTTACATGTCTAATATCCAATTCGTTTTGTAACAATTCTCCTAAATTGATTCTTCCATCCTTACCTGTGTATTTACTTTCAACTTCAGCAATACGCTTTTTCATTAGGTCAGCAGTATATTCGGTCATTAAATCGTTGAAGTAATCATCTGTTGTTTCTTCTTTACGTATATCACGAGGGTGATAGCCAATTTTCTGTGCGTCTTTCTTGAATTTTTCCAAAACATCCAATTGTAATGCTTCAAGTAAGGCTACTGTTTGGGCACTCGAATTTTGATTCGTCAAGTTTGCCTTATCTAATGTATTATAGAAACCTGTGTAGCGTTGTAATTCCTTCTCAAACTCTTTAATTTTGGTGAAATTCACTTTTTTATCTTGAACCCCTGCTGCATAAGCGACATTCACCGCAGCGGTAGATAGATTTACCGCCTGAGATGCATACGGAATTAAGCCAACGATAGGACTGTCTTTTAAACTTTTCAAAACGGTCATAAAACGTTCATTTTTCTCTTTTTTAGAAAAAATCGCTTTACTTTCGGCTGTTTTCAAAATAACCTCTTCGAAGGAAAATCCTAAAGGGCCTTTTTCTACACTACTTAATTTTTTGATATAACCTTGATAATCCTGATTCAATACTTGCGATTTTAGGTCAATCAAATCATCACTTAAAATGTCATATACTTCCGCACTTTTCACCAAGTTACTTTTGATTTTTTCCCATTTAGTGCGGTCGGTCAAATTTTGATTTTTGGATATATCGTTCAAGGACGAACTTTGAATCTCAATTCTACTTTTTAAATTCTCATTTTCATTCTTGATACTTTGAATGGTCTTTTGAATATTAAGTAGTACTGAATCTGAATATACTTGACTTATAGCTGAAAATGAATTGGTTAACAAGGATAAAGCGAGAATTAAAACTAACTTTTTCATAAATTATTTGTCTTGATTTCTGTGAGTATCTAATTTTTTTTTGGTGGTCTAATGTATTTCCTCAACGGATGCGAAGCATGAATATTGAACAAATGTCGATATATTTTTAATGATTTGTGTCTTGATTTATGATTACTGCCTGCTAAATCAAGGTAGGGTTTAATAAAATATAAATAATGTACTATACTGGATTGATGTGTGTTGTATTTATGGATTTAATAGTGCGAGAGCATAGGTTTGTGATAAATTAAGGTTGTTTTTTATTTTCTAAAAAAAATGCAATATAGACTTGTATCCTAAGCAAATCTACGTACCTTTGTGACAAGTTAGTAAAAAACATCCGCACGTCTCTGTGTATCGCTTCAATGGCATGAAGCAACTCCTATCTCAAACTGTTTGTCAGTTTATATTGGACCCTTCCAGAGCTTTAACGGATGTTTCGGCATCAGTAAAGCACAATTTACAACAATCACATTTTTTGTCGCATTAGACACAGGCCAATTCCAATAAGCTATCCTTCTTGAAAGGACACTTATACAGATGCCTTGAAAACTTGGGCTAGTTCTTCGTGACAGTTTAACCGTTTAAGAGTTTGGGTTTTATGAGATTCAATCAGCAAGATACCGTGTATCGCTCGTAATTGATTGCATTTCGATGAACTTTACTCTTGGACTAATCACGCAATCAAAACAACAATTATGAGTCAATTATTAAGATTCGACGAACTTTCTCTTTCGACAGAAGTTCAGCAGGCAGTAACCGAAATGGGTTTCGAAACAGCTTCTCCAATTCAATCAGAAGCAATTCCGTTCATTCTTGAAGGACGTGATGTAATCGGACAAGCTCAAACAGGTACAGGGAAAACAGCGGCATTTGGTATTCCGATGATCGAAAAAGTGGTAGCTTTCGATAAATTTGTTCAAGGATTAATTCTTTGTCCAACTCGTGAGTTAGCAATGCAGGTTACGGAAGAAATCAAAAAACTTTCTAAATTTAAAAAAGGCGTTTGGGTTACAACCGTATTCGGTGGTGATTCAATTGAACGTCAGATAAAATCACTTAAAGCAGGTGCAAACATCGTTGTAGGTACTCCAGGTCGTGTTATTGACCTTATCGAAAGACGTGCTTTGAAACTGGAACAAGTGAAAATGGTCGTGTTGGATGAGGCAGATGAAATGTTAGACATGGGCTTCCGTGAAGATATCGAAAGTATCTTACAAGAAACTCCAGAAGAGCGTCAAACAATCTTCTTCTCAGCAACGATGTCTAAGCCTATCATGGCCTTGACTAGCCGTTACCAAGTTGAACCAAAATTAGTGAAAGTAGTTAAAAACGAAATCACCAACGTAAATATTGAACAGTTATACTTCGACGTGAAAGGACGTGCTAAAATGGAAGTTATGACTCGTTTAATTGACTTCTACGGCTTGAAATTGATGTTGGTTTTCTGTAACCAAAAGAAAAAAGTGGACGAAGTGGTTGAAGAATTACAATTACGTGGTTATGCTGCCGAAGGTCTTCACGGAGATTTACGTCAACAACAACGTACTAACGTAATGGCTAAATTCAGAAGCGGTGTTGTAAACGTATTGGTAGCAACAGACGTAGCTGCTCGTGGTTTAGATGTTGACAACGTAGATGCGGTATTCAACTTTGATATTCCATTAGACGAAGAATATTATGTACACCGTATCGGTCGTACTGGCCGTGCTGGTAAATCGGGTCGTGCATTTACATTCGTAGTAGGTTCTGAGCGTAATCGTTTACGTGAAATTATGAACTACACGAAAGTGAAAATTGATAAAGGCGTTATCCCAACATTTACGGATGTTGTTGGAGTGAAAAAAGGTATGTTTATCGAACGTATTAAATCAATGATTGAAGAAGGTGATTTAGAATTGTTCGAAGACGTATTACAAAATTTACAACACGGTGGTTTCTCTACA
The DNA here is from genome assembly GCA_049241065.1 of Spirosomataceae bacterium. Lineage (GTDB taxonomy): Bacteria > Bacteroidota > Bacteroidia > Cytophagales > Spirosomataceae > JALRIJ01. Next base: position 673 of record JBMLRK010000381.1, on the reverse strand, counting down.
GAACAAGTTGTTTCTGCTTTAGTGAAAATGAACATGGGTGTTGTGAAAAACGAATTTGCTGACGAAAACTTGAGTGGTGAGTTTGAACGTGGCGGACGTAACGATCGTTCTGGCGGAAGAGATTCTCGTGGTGGCGACCGTGGCGGAGAAAGAGGTGGCCGTTTTGAACGTAGAGGAAGCGATAGCAGAGATTCTCGTGGTGGCGACCGTGGTGGACGTTTTGAGCGTGGTGGTGACAGAGATTCAAGACCTGCTCGTGAAGACCGTGGCGAACGTGCTCCAAGAGTTGATAAAGAAGGAAAACCATACCGCAAAGATCCAAACATGGTTCGTATGTTTGTAAACATCGGTCATGGTGAGAAAATTTCTCCTGCTAACATCGTAGGTGCATTCGCTGGCGAATCTGGAATTCCAGGAAATGTATTAGGACAAATTGATATTTTTGATAAATATTCTTTTGTAGATGTTCCTAAAGAATACGCAACAACCGTGTTGAATCGTATGGAAGGTGCTTCTATCAAAGGGAAAAGAGTAAACGTAGAAATCGCTAAACCAGCTTAATTGTTGCTTTAGTACTACGCAAAAAGCCGTTCAAGATTTTTCTTGAACGGCTTTTTTGTTTTGGATGCTACCTCATAACGAAGAATACAGGATAAAGAAATTGCTCTTTTTA
>JBMLRK010000380.1:0-5771 GCA_049241065.1 Spirosomataceae bacterium | reverse complement strand
AATCTCAACAAAGGCGCCATAGTTCAACGGATAGAATAGACGTTTCCTAAACGTTAGATGCGGGTTCGATTCCCGCCGAAGCCACTATTAAAAACACCTAATGAATTCAAAATTAGACTTTTAACAAAAAATCAAGCTAATAAAAACCCACTTCGTTACGTATTTTATTGGCTTGATTTCTATCACACATTCAACGTTCGCTTCACCCTAGTTCAAATCCACAAAAAAAGAGGTCCTTAAACCTCTTTTCAATATCACATAAAATTTAACAAATCAAAATACATCTGACGGGTATCTGCGCCTTTATCCTGATTAGTCAGAAAAACAAAACCGCATTTCTCATAAAAAGGGATAGATGCTTTATAAGCATCAACCGTTAGATACCTTGCGCCCGTCGGAGCATTTTCTATAAATTTTCCTTTGATAGCATTCATGGCTAAAGTACCAAAACCCTGTCCTTTAAATTCTTTATCCGTTCCAAAACGCCCAATCTTAACGGCTGGATAGCTCGTGAACTTTTTACCTTCTGGCATTATATCTTTGAAACGTTTCTTCCATTGGTTATTACTCTCCAAATCTCTTACTGAAACCTTGTCATTTAATAAACTAAAAAAGAAAACCGTCCTATCTGCTGTTTCACCAATATACGTAATTGCTAGTAATTGACTTTGATAAAATTTTGCATCAACTAATAAAAATTCGTTTAAATCAGAATCTTCACAATCAAAAGGTTTTATCTTGTAAGTATCAGATAATCTGACTAATTGAATATCCATTAAAAAATAGTAGAGTCTTTACTCATTAACTTAAATTTATTATACGCTTCTTTTATAGCTTGTCTTTCTTGAGCGGTTGCTTTAGTTGGATTTTTGGCTCTTTCGATAAATCTAACCGCATCATTACCCGTTAATACGGGAGTTTCTGTTATTGGTCGTGCCATTTTTTGTAAGTTTAAGTGTATCTATTAAACAAAGTTACTACAAATAACATTCCATTGTATTTAAGCGAAAAATATTCTTATTGGGTAAACATAGATACGATTTCCAATTGGCTGTTTTTCTATACCTCCTCCATACTGAATTTTAGTCTATACATCTTCCTGTATAAAAGGCACATTTTCTGTCTGTGTCGAAGCAGTACAAAAGTCTCTAAACTTTCATATAACTATGCAGTCTAATGCCTGTTCAATTACTTGTAATGAATATAACTAAAACACAATCATCTTTATGAAATATTTACCCCTCTTGTTCCTCTTACTTATTTCAAGTGCCTCGGCAAGTTTTGCCCAGCGATTTAAAGTGTCAGGAATCCTTGTTGACGAAAAAAAACAGCCTGTCATTGGAGCCCACATAACGCTTACGAACACAGCCACAAATAAAATGGACGGCTATGCAGTAACAGACATCAAAGGGGCATTCAGTATCAGTAGGATGTTACCTCAACGTTACCTATTCAAAGCTACTTTTATCGGTTATGAAGATTTTTTAGCCAAAGTTGACCTTTCGGCAAATAAAGATTTGAACATGGATACCTTGCAATTTCAGGTAAGTTCGACTCAATTAACCGAAGTAGAGGTAAAAGCACGCATGGCAACAGCCGTACAAAAAGGCGATACACTCCAATTTAATGCAGGTGCCTTCAAGGTACATGCCGATGCGGTGGCGGGTGATTTACTATCTAAAATCCCGGGAATTACGAACGAAAATGGGGTCGTTAAAGCTAATGGAGAAACGATAAGAGAAATTTTGGTAGATGGTAAGCAGTTTTTTGGCGATGATGTAAGTATCGCACTTAAAAATTTACCTGCTGAGATTTTGGATAAAATTGAGATTTACGACAAACAAAGTGAGCAGTCTCAATTTACAGGTTTTAACGATGGTAACACGTCTAAAACGATTAATTTAGTAACTCGTCAAGACCGCCGAAATGGAAAATTTGGTAGAGCCTCCGCAGGGTATGGAACGGATGGAACTTACAGTAGTAACTTGAATTATAATCAGTTTAAGGGCAATCGTCGTATTTCAGTCATTGGAATGAGCAACAACATCAACCAGCAAAACTTTGGTATGCAAGATGTTGGTGGTGGAGCGGGAAATAACCGTGGCGGCGGAGCATCTTTCGGTCAATCGAGCGGAATTAATACCTCCAACGCACTTGGACTTAACTATACAGACAATTTGGGTAAAAAAGTGACCGTTCGTGGAAGCTATTTCTTTAACAAAACAGCCACAGATAATTATAGAACATCGCAACGTCAGTACTTTCTAACAAACGGAACGAATCAATTTTACAAAGACACTACATCAAGCGGAAGCGTGAACTTTAATCACCGTTTTAACTTACGCCTAGAATATACCATTGATGCCAAAAATAGTATTTTGTTTACCCCTCGTTTAAGCTGGCAAACGACTAACTCAGGTTCTGCCACCATGAACCAAAATACGATTGCAGATGCCTTATTGAACAAATCTCGCAATTCAAGTGGCTCTAACAGCAATAGCTATAACTATAGCAATACGCTCTTGTATCGTCATAAATTTGCCAAAAAAGGAAGAACTGTTTCCTTAGAATTAGGGTCAACAATTACGAACCGAGAAAGCTTTTCGTCGCTGTATTCCCTCAACTCATTTTATGGAACAACCAATACGCAGAGAATCACGAATCAAAAAACTGCTAGTCCAACCAATAGTTATCAGTTAAGTAGTAATTTAACCTATTCTGAGCCTATCGGAACAAAGTCGATGTTGCAGTTGAGTTATAATGTGGGGTATAACAACAACCAATCGACCAGAACCGTAAATAAATTCAATGCCACCGCAGAAACGTATGACATACTGGATTCTTTGTTGAGTAATAAATTTGATAACGATTACATTACCAATCGCTTTGGAGCAAGTTATAACATTTTGGCAGGAGATAAATTACGATTAATGACTAATCTTTCCTACCAAATTGCTGATTTAAGAGGGCAACAATTATTCCCGAAAACGAACTCGACTAATCGTGTCTTTACGAATTTAATGCCGATGTTGATGTTGGATTACAAACTAACGGCAGAGAAAAAGTTACGGTTAACGTATCGTACTACCACACAAGCTCCGTCAATTACTCAATTACAAAACGTAGTGAACAACTCTAATCCGCTGGTATTAAGTGCAGGTAATCCCAACCTTCAACAAGAATTTGGACATAGTTTAAGTACTCGTTATACGTACACGAACCCACTTAAAGCAACAAGTTTTGTAGCAGTATTGTCGGGAGATTATACACTACATCCTATCGGAAGTGCAACCTATATTGCCGAACAAGCAACGACCATCGACGGGATTGATTTAGGTAAAGGAGCTCAATTGACACGTCCTGTCAACTTAGAAAATTCCTTGAGTAGCCGCTTATTCCTAACAGCAGGCATCCCTGTCAAATCGCTCAAAAGTAATGTCAACCTCAATACAGGTTTAGGTTATACCCGTTCACCAGGTTTAATTAATAACCAAGTAAACTTTAGCAATAATTCAAGTTTAAGTCAAGGAATTATCATTGGTAGTAACATCAGCGAAAAAATTGATTTTACCGTTAGTTATACCTTCAACTACAACAATGTAGAGAACAGTTTACGTCCACAATTGAACAACAAATACTATAACCAGACGGTAGCACTTAGAGGTAACTTTGTGTTAGGTAAAGGCTTTGTCTATCAAACCGATTTAAACTACCAAGCCTACACTGGTTTGGCGGCATCATTCAATCAAGAATTTACGCTTTGGAATATGAGTTTGGCAAAGAAAATGTTGAAGAAACAAGCAGGAGAGCTTAAATTGACGGTGTTTGACTTACTAAAACAAAATACGAGTATCGTTCGTAATACCACGGCAAGTTATTTAGAAGATGTTAACTCATTGGTTTTAAAGCAATACTTCATGTTAACCTTTACCTACTCCCTTCGTGCTTTTGGTATGCCTAATAACAACAGACCAAGAAATAACAACAACGGCTTCGATAGTCCTGAAGATGGTGGAAGACAGCGTGGTGGTGGCTTTGGAGGCGGAAACGGTGGCGGTTTCGGTGGCGGTGGTTTTGGCGGTGGAAGAGACAACTAAGACCTTCTTTGTAGAATTTTGGATGTTGAGTTTTGGATTTTGAATGGTTCGTGGATGATAAATAATATTGACGATAAACGCACTCACATAAGAACTTACTAACCAATATATTAAATTCAAAATCCAACATCTAAAATCCAAAATTCATCACTATCCATAACAGTTATTTGTCTCAAAAATGCTAATTTGCTCGAAACAATCTAACAATACAATATGAAAAAAAGCATTTATACTCTTACATTTAGTCTTATGACGACCCTTGCTATGGCTCAAGAAATGCCCCTTTATCCAAGTGGTGTTCCGAACACGACACACGCACCCAATACGGAAAACAGAAGTACGGATGCCAATGGTGCAGAGAGAATTATGGAGGTGTCTGTTCCTACCATTACGGCTTATCCAGCACCTGCAAATAACAACACAGGAACGGCAGTTATCATCTGTCCTGGGGGAGGTTATTATCTTCTTTCTTCTACCAAAGAAGGTTCAGACGTAGCGAAGGAGTTCAATAAGATGGGTATATCAGCCTTTGTTTTGAAATACCGTATTCCGAGTGACAAAGCTCAACCTAACAAAACGATAGCCCCCTTACAAGATGCTCAAGAAGCCATTAGAATGGTGAGAAAAGAGGCTAAAAAATACGGCATCAATCCTAAACGTATTGGTATCATGGGCTTTTCAGCAGGCGGACACCTTGCCTCTACTGCTGTAACGCACTTTAAGCCAGTAGTTAGCACGAATGATACCACGAGTGTTCGTCCAGATTTTGGGATGTTAATTTACCCCGTTATTACGATGAAAAATTTCAGCCATCAGGGTTCAAAGGATAATTTATTGGGTAAAAATCCAAGTCAAGAAGCGATTGATTTGTATTCAAACGAAAATCAAGTGACTCCTCAAACTCCTCCTGTGATATTGATACATGCAGGCGACGACAAGGCTGTTCCTGTTAAAAACTCACTTGTCTTCTATGAGGCTTGCCTAAAACATAACGTTTCTGCTCAACTCTTGATTTATCCAAAAGGCGGTCATGGTTTTGGACTAAACAACAAAACAACACCCGACAAATGGATGGACTCTGTAAAAAATTGGATGGACTCTTTGGGCTTTCTGAAAAAATAAAAAATCTCATTCAACGTTATCGAAAGGCGAGCAATTTATTTTGTTCGCCTTTATTTTTATCCGCCAAGGTTTTTAGTTAACCTTTTGATATTCGGCGAAATTTGGGATAATTTTACGACAAACTTTATAACATCTAGTCAAAATGAAAAAACATTCACTCTTCCTAAGCTTAGCTCTTCTATTCTCAAGTCTTTTATTTTCTTGTAGTGACGATATTACTCCCGATGTAACGGGCAATGGAGGTGGCTCTACTTCAGGCGGTGGTAGTAACGTAAGTGCCAGTGTTGTCGGAAAATGGAATATGACAGGCATGAGTACGATTACTGATAAGAAGACTTATACCTCTACCGTAAGCGAGATTGTTGCAGGAATTAAGCAAGACTCTATCGACCTTGCAAAAAGTGGAGGAGCACTTGTTTTTAGTCCATCAAACGTGAACCTATTGCTCCAGAGTGCCTATAATTTTGAGTTTAAATCAGATAGCACTTACGTAACTACTCTCGACAAAGGAAAATGGAGCTTACTAGCAGACAAAAAAACAATAAAAATAAC
>JBMLRK010000379.1:0-7430 GCA_049241065.1 Spirosomataceae bacterium | reverse complement strand
ACACGCCCCTCTACATAATAAGCATTACGGTTGATAACCAGTGTTTTTGCCTCATCTTTCAATTGATAGACAAGCGTATCCGACACAATGTTATTTGCATTGAGTGGGTCAACAGCACTGAGTGCAATTTTGGTATTTTTAGCCGTTTTTTGCGGAATATCTATTTCAAAATATCCTTTATCATTCGTCCGAACCGACTTTCCTAATACCCTTACTGAAACGTTGGCAAGGCGTTCTGTTTTTTCACCTTTTGTTTCTACATAGCCACTAATAAGATGATTGGGTGCTGTGTAATTAAAATAGTCGGTGATACGTGCGTAATTTCCTTCTTTAATATCATCGATGTCATTTACAGGAAATACAACCGCTTTGCGATCCTTCTGTTTTACTCGAAGCACAAATTTGTCATTATACGGTTTATTATAAAATAGTTGGGCGACTGTACTAGTTTTGCCAAAATCTGCTACTTTAACATAAGTATCATTATTGAACGAAAGGGTTGCTTTTTCACCATCTATATTGCCTTCTTGCTTCAGATAAGCATTCTTATCAAGGCTTGTTTTAAGACGATAAAGGGCTATTTCTTCGATATTATCCTTTGATAAAGCCGATTCTTTGCTTGTCTCAATCACTTTAGGTGAAAAACGAATATTATTTGCTAGTACGGTTAATTCCCCTAGCGTTTTTGTTCCACTTGCATTGCTCGCCAATTGGACTTTCATCAAGGCTGGGCTAAATACGGCTCCTTGGAACTCGGCAATAGCATAGAGGTTTTTCACCTCTGCCAAAAGCTGGATGTTTTGTCCTTTAATCGTATATTCTCCGTTGGCATTAGTACTAACGGTTTCGATGCGTTTTAGCGTTTTTGTTTTATAGTTTTCGAGCGTCACCTCTTCCTCTGCACTATAAAGCGTTACGATTGCTCCTTCTAAGGCATATTTTTTTGCACCTACCGTAGCATTGGTAAAAGGTTCATGTTTGGTTTCACGCTTACGTATGGTTCCATCAGCCGTTAGAGATAGTGGAGTATTGTCCATCATATTCTCTTCACTGGCACGATAAGCCCATAGCACCTTGCCTTTCAACAACAACTCTTCTTGTTTCAATGGAATTGGAGCCAGCTTCAATTCCGATATGGTAGATACTGATTTTTGATTGTCTTCGCCAATCCCCGTCACACGAGCCTCGTAATTCTTTGATGGATCTAAATTAGTGAAGGTAAACGTATTATAAAGCCCTGTATTTTGCGGTTTTGTTTCAGTTGCTATCCAATCACTTTTAGTATTTTTTTCTCGGAATTCAACGTTAAAGCTTTTATGTTTATCTTCTGCTTTCCAGTTTAAGATTGCATCTTTCGGATTATTTTCACTCCAAGTAATTCTCAAATTGGAAGGAGGCAATAACTTTTCTCCATAATTGAAATACTGTACTTCGCTATAGCCGTTGTTTCTAAACACCCCCACATCTTCATAACCACGTTTCGCAATTGCCTGTACTCGGTAGGCATAGACACGCCCTGCCACTAATGGAGGCAGGGTTGCATTGTAATTGAGTACGTTGCCTTGCAATCTGACTTTGTAGAAGGTAGGTTGAGCCAAAAATACGTTTTGAATATTACCTACTGTTGCTCCATTGCCAATAATTTCTGTCATGCTAAACTCGTACTCGACATTAGCAATGTTGTTGTGTCGAGGTGCCCATTGGAAATTTATATTCTGGAGTGTATTTGTTTTTTCTGTAATGGCGTTTTGAGGTTGTACCCAAACAGGAGGCTCGTTTACGGTAAGCCATACAGGAGTTGACCACTGAATACCCGAAATAGCCTTACTGGTTTGAACGTCGATGATTTCAACACCAAACTCAAACATTCCTTCGTTAAAAGGCTGACGGTACTGCTCTGGAGTAACTTTTAAGTTGTACTGTTTAAAATAATTCGCCACCTGTTGGGCAGGTAAATTATAGATTTGTCCATAATTCAGCATCAATGGAGGCTCATCTTGAACCAAATCCGTACTTTGAATCAAGAACCCATTTCCCTTTACATAGATACGAATACGGATTGGTCTTGAGGCAATTGTTGCATCATTTTGCTGTACTTGAATTGATAAATTTGTCTGAGCAGGGTTACTAAAGTCTGACAAATAAATTGGGTAGGGTGCTTGTTGCGTAAATCGGGCAACTACGGGATAATATTGCTGTGCAGCGACCTGAAAGTAGCCGAACAGAAGCAGTAATATTGCTAAATTTTTCTTTAACATCTTGAATAAGAGTTGGCTAATTGTTGCCATATCGTTAGTATATTAAGATTAGAATGAATAAGAGTAGCTTATATTTCCATTTAAGAAAGTAGCTGTCATATTTTTAACCATACTCGTATTAAAACTTAGACTATGTCCTTTTGCTGGAGAATAGTTTGCAGCTACACTAGCATTTAATACTGAAAAACTCGTTGACTGAGTTGGATCTTTCATTTCATTTCGGGTACTCAGCACGGCAAGATTTAGGCTCGTATTAACCTTTTTTACAAACGTTTTTTGTATGCCTAATGTCGGGCCAAAACCTTGTAACGTACCTGTATAGAGCTGATTACCAAAATACGACACCCCCATATTGAGTCCCAAAGCACGCTTAGGATAACTAATAGCGTAGTTTAGATTCGTATTTAGAATATTGGTCTGTGCATTTTCATCTATCTTATTTCCTGTTTTACTGGCTGACACTAAATAATTAGCATTTAAGTTAATGCTGCTTTGTTGCGTATCGGTTTGCTTAAATCGCTTGTTAAGATTATATCCGTAGGTCTGCGAAATCAAGGCATAGTTAAGTGTATCAATCGGCACTCCTTGCACCCTTGTCAGTTTGGTATAGGTATCATTCAAGAAGCGATAAGACTGAAAATTTGAAAAATTAAAGCCCATCGACAAATCCTTATTCACATTCCAGCTAGTATTAACAGAGGCAATTGTTCTACTTTGTTGGTTCGCTTTTGTATGATTAAGGTCATCTTCCTGAATACCTACATTTCCATTAATGCTTAGTTTATCGTTAAACAAAACCTGGGTAATATTGAAGGTATAATTAGCGATGTCATTGACAAAATAATAGCCGCCGAGGGTAGTGTAATTAGGGTCAACACGTTCGTAGGCAATTCCGAGAATCGTTTTACTACGTTGAATGTTGTAATTCAACTGTGTCTTGAAAGCATTGTATGATTCAGTGGTAGCATTACTATTATGAAATAAGCCTGCCAAGGATCTAATGGGAACTGAGGCATATTTGGACGATTGATCTTTACTTAATACACTATTCGAATATTCGATATTGAACTGTAATTTGTGAAACAAGGTAGTTCCGAAGGTTAAGCCAACTACTGTGTTATCACGAGCCTCAATGATATTACCTTTGAAAGTACGTTTTAATTCGGGTAGTGATTCCATTTGGTCAAAACCCTTAAACATCGTAAGCCCGAGCGTATAAGCACCTGGGTTATACTGCACTTGATAGCCATAGCCAATCCTATTATACGTGGGGCCAGTCACGAGTGTATCTTCAAATTGTCCTCTGATGAGACGGCCATACATTGCTTTCACTTTCCATTTATTGGGCGAAAGCTCCACTCCTCCTCCAACAAACTGATGCCCATTAAGGGAATACGGCGAAAAGGTCATCGCATTCGTTCCGATATAGGCTGTTACCCATTTATAGGTGGGATTAATACTTAATTGATTAAAAGTATAGCCTTGAGAAAAGGTGATTTTACGACTGGAATAGTTAAAAGTAACTGGCACATTTACGATACCATACACGCTGAAGTTAAGCCTGCCTGATAAAAAATAATCAAAGGGTGCATTCGTATTACTTAACCCATTACTGAATACCCCATTTGCATTAAATCCACCAGAAACAACTAGAGGCTTGGCTTTCAGCAAATTTTCAACATCAAAGCTCTGAGCATAAACACACTGCGAACTCAAGAAGAGTAGCATTATCAGTATGTCAAAACGTTTTTTTCGGATGTGTGTAAAATATTTTTTCATATTTATCTATTTTGAATAACTCAGTAGCCTCGGCTACTGAGTCTGTAAATTCCACGGAGTTTAATCCAATTTTACGTTTCTGTATTATCTGAATACTAATAATTTCTTTGATGTTTTAACAGTTGGAGTTATCAGCGTCACAATGTACTGATAATCATTACGCCCAGTAGGGAGTGGAATGGTAATAGTCTGATTCGCATCGCCCTCAAATGATTTCTCTACCAAGGCTTTACTATCAGTAATCGAACTTACTGAAATTGTAAATGCCTCATTAGCTTCATTATCAATTTGCAGTGTTACGTAATTATTTCCAGTCGGATTACCTAAAATGACAAAATCTGCGGGTTTTACGTAGTTAAGAGTGGCTGGAAAATTCTTATCCTCCAGTTTGTCAACAACCTCCACTACCTTCGATAATGGATATTCACAATTATTGATTGTTGCTAACTCTTTGATAGTGAAGAATCCAATCTGAGAAAACTTAAATTTCGTTTTTTCTGTATCCTGACTCACCAAACTTACACTTGTTGGGAATACCCATTTGATATTGGTTGGATTAGGCGAACTAAAATCAACCGCAATCACTTCCTTATTGACAGGCACTTTGCTAGGAATGGTAAATAGTACACTGACATTTTTATTCGGAACAACCGTAATTACTTGTTGTCCCCCACAACTATTTTCATCCAAGGCGGTCAATTTATATACTCCTATGGTATCGGCTTGAATGCTTACTCCCGTTTTTGTTTTACCGTTAGGGAGTGTCCAGACAAACGTTTTTGCCCATGTTAGTGAGATTGCCGTTAAATCGAATGTTTGGGTTGGACAAACCTCCTTCTCTGGAGCCAAACCTAATACTCTTGGAGATGGACTCGTGAGGGTAAGCGTCTGCGATTTAAGTACACAACCTTTAGCATCTTTCACCTCTAAGCTAGTTGTTCCTTCTCCACAAACACCAGTTGGATTGGCAACCGTAGCGTTTACATTTGTCCAATTATATTGATATGGAGCAAAACCTCCTACCACTTTAGAAAAGAGTTTTGCATCGCAACGACCAAAACATGTAGCTTGTTCGTAACTAACACCAAGTGAAAAAGCACTAGCACTATCTGGTACAACAGCTTGTGTAGAAATCGTACATCCTGCATTATCAACTACCGTAAGCGTATAAGACCCTGCACTTAATTGAGAGGCAATCAATGATGTCATATTAGTATTACCTAACTTAATATTGTATGGCATTCGTCCTCCTTCTGCAAGGAGCGTTATTTCACCTTTTGGAGAAGAGGCACAATAGTTAGCAGCAATCTTACTGACAGTAGCTTTTAATAAACTAGGCTCTTTCAATGTGAAAACGGCGTTAGCCGAAATCCCATTAACATCTGTCACCGTTACAGTATATGTACCCTGTGACAAACCTGACAATGTGGTTGCATTAGCGTCTAACACATCAACAGTGCCATTCAAGTTTGTTCTTTTCCATGCAGTGAGATAGGCTGGCGTTTTATCAAACATCACGCCACCTGATAAACTAATCGTGAGTTTACCATCTGTTTTACCAAAGCAACTTATTGAATCAACCTTAGCCGTAATCGTAATTGGGGCAGGTGTAAGAAGGGTACTAGTAGTAGTTTGCTGACATAAATTTTTATCTGTCACTACTACCTTATAAGTTCCACCATCAAGCAACGTAATTTTACTACTGCTAGAATCAGTGGCTATATTAGTAGTTAAAGAAATACCTGTTGCATCAAACCATGCTACTGAGTAAGGCTTTGTTCCTCCTGTAATACCAATAGACACCGAACCGTCTTTTGTTGTAGCCCCCTTCGGATTGATTGCCGTAGCAGCAGCTAAACTCAGTGACGTGGGTTCATTGATTTTCACCTCGGTTACTGGCAACACTTCGCAACCTTTAGCATCTACTACTTTTATACTGTAAGAACCTTTCAGTAAGTTGGTAATGCCATGAGTAGAAGCTGTCTGGAAAGGAACTCCAGTATTCTGATTGAGGATGTAACTAAAATTACCATAATCGCTACCAGCAGTCAATGTAATTTTACCATCCCCCGCATTGAAACAGGTAATGTCCGTACTTTTAATACTTGCACTTGGTTTACTTGCCTGCGTGATAGTTTCAGTACCTGTGACCGAACATCCTGCTTTATCTTTAATCGTAAAAGTATAATCTCCCGCCTTCAAATCTGTTACTTTCAATAAGCCACTTGTCAGAGACTGCCAGCTAACTGCATATTCCGAACCAAATGAACCAGAAGGGACAAGTTCAATTGTGCCATCTGAGCCTCCAAAACAAGTAACTTGCTGTTTATTAGCCTTATAAACAATATTTGAAAGTTGTACAGGTTTGATGGCATTACTGGTAGTCAATGAATAACATCCAAGTTCTTCACAACGGGCAGTAAATGTATTTGTGCTTGTAGTCGTATAAGTTAAACCTGTTGCCACCTCATTACCATCACTATACCAATGCACAGTACCAGCACAAGCAGTTGCTGTCAACGTAGTCGATTGTCCTACACACATTCCATCTGGTTTATTGCTTGAAATAACAGGAGCTTTAATACTTGTGACAGTTAAGACAGCATCCTGACTAGTAATGCCAGCTACCGAACAAGTCCCTTTAATTTCAACCTTGTAATTACCTGCGTTTGATGGATTTAAGGTTCCCATACCGTAATACGATTCGGTAGCTCCAATAATCGGAGTGTTATCTTTATACCACTGATAAGCAGGCTTAGTTCCTGATGCCTGTATTGTAAATAATACGCTTTCATTCTCACAAATTCGCTGACTCTTCGGTTGTTGTACAATAGTGATTGGATCATTAACAGCCATATAAACACTATTAGATGTGACCGCTTCATTTTTACACGCACCCATACCCGAAACCACCACCTTGTAGCTACCAACACTTGTCTGAGAAGCGTCAATAGAAGCTGAAGACTTTGTTTGACCCGCAATAACAGCATTATTGAAATACCATTGATAAGAACCCGCATTATCAGCATTTACAGCAAATAGTTGAGTCAGTCCAGCACAAAGTGTTACATCAGACGGTTGAAGGGTTATGACAGGCTTGAGATTAACCACTAAATCAAACGGTCCATAACTATCGCTTCCACATGAATTTGTTGCCACTAGGGTATAGCTTCCTGTTGCCGAAGAATTCAATCTTGATAGTGTTAATGTTGAGGTAGTTTGTCCAAACATATCGACGCTTGCCTTTTTCCACTGAAAAGTCGGAGCTGGATTACCTGTTACAGTTGTTGAAATAAGTAATTCATCCCCTTCACATTTTGCATAGCTTGTCGCAGCAGAAGAAAAAAGTTTAGGAGCTTCATTCACAGTCAAAGTAGCACCCGCACTGCTCAC
>JBMLRK010000378.1:0-5455 GCA_049241065.1 Spirosomataceae bacterium | reverse complement strand
TTCGTTACACATTGCCACAAATAGTGTGGATAAATCCTTACAATCACCGAGTTTGGTACTAAGTGTTCTGGATGCTTTTTGGGGAACAATACCACTTTGCATAAAGGCAACGCTCAGGTAATTAATGTTGTTTTCAATATAATTGTAAATGATTTTTGCTTTCGCTAAATCACTCAAGTTTTTAGGTTGATTTTGGAATAATTCACGAACGGTTTCTTGTACTTCAAAATCTGATTTTGCCTTTGTAGATGCCAAATCAGAATACCATTGACCAACAAAATTCCAGTCGGGCATGGTAGAAACCTCTAATACGGGTGCAATATCATTTAAGGTAGGCATCACCGATTCACCTATGATAGCCGCCTGATTGGTTTGTTCCCAAGTATAGAGTTTAAAGTTTTCGAGCTGTTTAATCGTCGGTTTGATGTCCACATTATTCGTTTTTGATTGAAACGTTTTGTTGTCTGGCATCAATAAACTGTAACGCACCAACGCAGAAGGATAACCAAGTTTAAACAAAATTTTATCATTAAAATGCTGTCCTAGCATTCCAGAAGATAAATCCTCCAGGCGATATACCACATGAATTGCATCGCCCGCTTCAAGACCAGTGAACACCAACTGATTGTCGTTGCTTTCCGCCTTCACTTTGCTACCATTGGCTTTCAGTACTTCTGCTTTTTCGATGATGTAATTTTGTGAATTTTCATTAAAAGGCACGGTAAATTCCTTCCATTCGTCAATTCCCTGTTGCGTCAAAATTTTAGCTAAGACTTCATCTCTTTCTTCCGTAGTACCCTGTGGATAAACTACCCGTTGCGTTTCATTAATGAGAATTAAGCTATTATCATTTGGATAGCTATCTGCCTTTGCTGCGTTTTTAAAGATTAATTCCGCATCGGTTTTAGGGAAATTAGAGAACAAATCAGGTTTGTTTTCTAAGGCTCTCAACGCCTTGTGAGCTTCGAACAGAGTCGGAGTAAGTTCGATGGCCTTTTTGTAGGCTTCAATCGCTTTATCCGTCTGATTCAGAGCTTTGTACGTTTCAGCTAGTTTTTGCCAGAAGTTGCCAAAATACGGAGCAAATTCCAATACTTTTAACCGATATACCAAGGCGTTTTTATAATCGGTAATTCCAAAATACTGATCGGCTAAATCTTCATAATATCCGATTGCATACGGAAAGTTATTGATTCTAGTTTTGTAATAATTCAATCCTTCTTCTTTTTTACCATTCTGAAAACTCACCTTCGCAAGTTCCAAGAGAGCTTTATCGCTATAAGAATCACTGGTATATTTTTTCAAGATTGCCTGTGCTGTTTTGGGTGATTTTTTAACTTCCTGTTCAATTGCATAAGCAAGGTTTACGGCTTCATAATTATCGGGATATTTTTTGTATAACTTATCTGCCAACAAAATCATTGGCTCGTATTTTTGTTGTTTCGCCAATAGTCCTAGTTCCGAAAAATCGGTAAATTTACTTTCGCCATAGCCATTTTTTACTTTGGTTAAGTATAATTCTGCTTCGGCAAAATCCTCTTTTCCCAAAGCCTCCGTGAAGAGTAACTGTAAACTTACAAATGAATCAGGGTCTTTAGATTTGATAAATTCCCCTTCTTTGGTCAATTCCGTTTTGTTTCCTTCACGAGAATAGGCTTCTACCAGCACATTACTCAAGAATGTACTTTCGGGAGCAAGTTCACGGGCTTTCTTTAAGTATTTTCTCGATTCATACGCCTTGTCGTTGCGTAGATAGGTTTCTGCCAACAGGATATAGTTCAGAATGTCGTTTGGATTGTTTTTAATGGTATTCTCAAAATACGTTTCTGCAAAAAAGGGAATGCTTACTGAATTGTATTCACCCGATTTTGGATAAGGTTGAGCAGTAGGCTGCGTGCTTAATCCTTGAATGGTATTTCCGTCTTTATCGGTCATACGAATTAAGAAATTTGCCCTGCCAGCTTCACTTTCTCCAATTTGAACTAATACCCTGTTATAGCCTTTTTTCAGTTGAACCGTATTGGCATAAATATCTAAGTCACAGTTACGTTCGGTGATTTCACTCGTAATTAGTTTATCGTTTACCCAAATTTTCAGCGAACCCGAACAACCCGAACGCATGATTACGTCTTGGTCAATAGGACTATTCACGAAGGTTTGGGCATACATGATAGAATTGTTGATTTCAAAAAGGTAGGTAAAGTCAAACCACTTGTCGGAACGTTCAACGGGCGGTTTAAACCAAGAAATATTCGTCTTGATTTTGTTCTTAAAAACAGCATTACTTTCTGGATGCTCTAGCACCTGAAAGTCCTTGTTGAAGCCACTTGCCGAGGTATTTTCAAATGTTCCAAGTACTTGCCAATTGGTAATTGCTCCAATTTTGGCAAATTCCGTAAAGGCTTCTGTGGGTTTTGCCGCATACTGATAATGGTCTCCAATCGCAGCAACGGCCATTGCACGCATCGTACCGTTTAGGCGTTTATCTTGGAGTAGTTTATTCAAAAAAGCCAATTGATAGGCTGTTTTTTTACCAGAATACCCATTAAACATCGCCCCTGTACTCCAGAGAGCGTATAGGTGTGGAAAAGGGTTGGGAGCTGAATCATAAAACTTATCAATGAAACCTAACGCTTTTTCGTTGTTTTCTTCTCCCCAAGCCAACAAGGCTAAACCTAAGTAGGCTTCTGCTTTGGAATCTGAAACCGAACTAGCTTCTGTGAATAAGTCCAGTGCTGTTTTGCGTTGATTGCTATGGAAGGCAGTCCATGCGTTTTTTAAGGCGGCATTGTCGCTGGCTAAGATAGGCAGAGTAATTACAATAGAAAAAATAAAAGCGAATAGTGCTTTAAGGTAGAAATTTCTCGTTGACATAGAATAGATTAATTTAGTTCTAAGAACAAATAACGCAGAAAGTAAGAATAAAACAAAAAACCTCATGCCAAAAGGGATGAGGTTTTTTGAGGACACTATAAAAGAATCTTATTTCAATTTAGCTACCGCTACTTTGATACGCTCGCAAGCTTCTACTAATTGTTCGTCAGCCGCAGCCGTAGAGATACGCATACAGTTTGGAGCTCCAAAACCTGATCCTGCTACGGTTGCTACAAATGCTTCTGCCAATAACCATAAACAGAAATCGTCTGAGTTATTGATAGCCGTTGTGCCATCTGTTTTACCGAAATAGTAAGAAATATCAGGGAATGCGTAGAATGCACCGTCTGGCATATTTACTTTGAAACCAGGGATTTCACGTAATAAACCAACTACTAATTTACGACGACGGTCATACGCTTCTTTCATTTTATAAGCTTCATCCAATGGACCATTGAATGCTGCCACTGCTGCTTTTTGAGCGATTGAACCTGTACCCGAAGTTACTTGTCCTTGTAATTTCTCGATGCCTTCTGCAATCCATTTTGCCGAAGCCGTGAAACCAATTCTCCAGCCTGTCATAGCGTGACCTTTAGCCACCCCATTTACCGTAATAACACGGTCTTTGATAGCAGGAATTGAACCAATCGAGAAGTGACCACCGTCCGTGAAGTTGATGTATTCATAAATTTCATCCGCCAATACAAAGATGTTTGGATTTTTTTCTACGATGGCAGCGATTGCTCTTAATTCTTCTTCGGTATAAACAGAACCCGTTGGGTTGTTTGGAGAAGCAAACATCACCAATTTCGTTTTTGGAGTGATTGCCGCTTCAAATTGTTCTGGAGTTACTTTGAAGTTATTGTCAAAAGAACCTTCTACGATAACCGAAGTTCCTTCTGCTAACTTTACCATTTCAGAATAAGAAACCCAGTATGGAGCAAAGATTAATACTTCGTCACCTGGGTTAATCAATACAGAGATAGCATTGGCTAATGAATGTTTTGCACCTGTTGATACAACGATATTTTCTGGTTTCCAGTCAATTTTATTATCACGTAATAACTTATCTGCGATAGCTTTACGAAGGTCTGGATAACCCGCTACAGGTGAATATCCATGAAAACCAGCGTCGATAGCGTCCTTTGCAGCATCACAAATGTGCTTAGGCGTTTTGAAATCTGGTTCACCAACTGAAAGACTAATAACCTTATGACCTAACGCTGCTAATTCACGAGCTTTTTTAGTCATTCCCAAGGTAGCTGATTCCTCTAATGCGTTAATTCGATTTGATAATAATTCGACAGACATTTTTTTTCGGATTTTAGGCGTGTTCATCACACCGCTATTTTAACAAATGTACGGGCTGTAAAAGGTGTCCCATACGTAAATCGTGCAAAATTACTTGATGTGTGCTTTGTAAGCTAAAATTTTTGTAATTATTTCTATATAGACGATGCCCATTCTCCTAAAGAATACAAAATTATTTTTTAAGGATTTTTAACGACCCTTGCAACCTTTGAGAAAGCCTGCCTGTCTAAGTATTCAGAAAGAGTCCAAAACAATATTCGTTTAATTATTAAATCACATTAAAACAAATTCAAAACATGAAAAAATTATTGTTTATGTTGATGGCTGCAATGGGTCTATTTGTAGCAAGTTGTAAGCAAGGAGACGACGTAACACCTAGCTCTTCTGATGACATTTTAGACGCAGTAACCGCATCAGCAGCTCGTACTGCTGCCGTTTCTGATACCGCTACTAAAAAGGTATGTAAAGGAAATATTACAAGTGTTGACCCTGCTGCTTTACCTGCTGCAATTACTACATACATCACTACTAACTATGCAGGTGCTTCTATCAAATTTGCTGGTAAAGATGCAGTAGGGCAGTATTTAGTAGGTATCGAAAAAGACACCGTAAGAACAGGTTTATTGTTTGATGCCAACGGAGTATTCATCAAAGCGATGGTGCATTATGCTAAAAAATCAAAATTGACTGAGGTTGCAGTGACAGCTTTACCTGCTGTTATTACTACTTATGTATCGACTAATTATGCTGGTTACACCATCAAGCGTGCGGGAACGGATGCTTCTGGTAATTATTTAGTAGGTATCTTAGACAGTACTGGTGCTAAAAAAGTAGTATTACAATTCACCTCAGCAGGGGTATTCACAGCAGTGAAAGAAGTCCCGCCACATCAGGGTAAAGATGGAAAAGGAAAAACAAAAAGATAAGATTTAGGTTCATGGTTTCTCGAAAGGTCTTCTCATTATTGGGAAGACCTTTTTTTGTTAATGTTAAAATTATGATAAGCCATAATAAGGTTCTAACCTAGCTTGCTTAACTTGTGAAAAATATTCCAAAAAATAATTCTAGAAAAATGAAAAGAACCAGTCTATTGTCGCTGTTATTGATGTTATGTTTCCCTCTTGTTTATGGACAAAAGAAAGCAGCTAGTCCGAAAGAATTTTTCTTACTAGTAGGTACATACACCGCCAAAACCAGTGAAGGAGTTTATTGCTACAAATTCAATACTAAAACGGGCGATTTTGAATACGCAAGCACGGCCAAAGGATTA
>JBMLRK010000377.1:0-3883 GCA_049241065.1 Spirosomataceae bacterium | reverse complement strand
GGTCTCGAAATTTAAATTTACCAAACGTTTCTCAATCCTTCGTACACTACTAATTGAGTGGTTGAGTGATTTAACGGGATTTCCGAAATCACTCAATCACTCAATAAAAGGAAAACTAAACCGCTACGACCGCCGCTGAGATGCTTGCGTTGGCTTCGATGCTTAGTTCTTCGCCGTAAAGAACAATCGTAATGGCTTCTTCTGCGGTGTTTTCGATAGTTACTTCTTCAGAACTTGTCGTAACTGTTAAAATATGACCACGGAAAATAATTTTGAAAGCGAATGACTGCCAATTTTCTGGTAAGAAAGGACGAAGGGTTACTTTGCCTTCTTTCACACGCATTCCTCCAAAACCTTCTACAACCGACATCCATGTTCCTGCCATCGAAGTAATGTGACAGCCGTCTTCGGTATCGTTGTTGTAATCGTCCAAATCTAAACGAGCAGAACGCTGATAGAATTCGTAACTACGAGCTTTATCGCCCAATTTAGCCGCCAAAATCGCATGAACACATGGACTTAACGACGATTCATGAACGGTCATTGGTTCGTAGAAATCGTAGTTGCGACGCAATTGCTCAATCGTGAAATCGTCTTCAAAGAAATACATTCCTTGTAATACGTCCGCTTGTTTGATAAAGCATGAACGCAAAATGCGATCCCAAGACCATTTTTGGTTAATCGGACGGTCAGCAGGAGCAAGGTCTTTTACTTGGATTAATTCTTTATCCAAGAAACCATCTTGTTGTAAGAAAACGCCTAATTCTTCACTTTCTGGTAAATAGACATGGTCGATAATTGCTTGGAATTTCTCGAATTCTTCTACTTCTTTCAAGTTTAGGTTTTGGGTGATTTCCTCATAACGAGCTGGATTACTTGCTTTTACCTTGTTGGCTGCTTCGATGGTATATTTCAAACACCAAGTCGCAATATAACTCGTGTACCAGTTGTTGTTAACGTTATTTTCGTACTCATTTGGCCCTGTAACGCCTAGCATTACATACTTTTTACGGTATTCAGACCAGTTGAAACGCTGAGCCCAGAAACGAGCGATACCTACCAATACATCTAAACCGAATTCGCCTAAATACGCTTCGTCTCCTGTATAGTTGATGTAGTTGTAAATAGCAAAAGCGATTGCCCCGTTACGGTGAATTTCCTCAAAGGTAATTTCCCATTCGTTGTGGCATTCCTCCCCGTTCATCGTTACCATTGGGTACAAGGCAGCTCCTTGATTAAAGCCCAATTTTCCTGCATTTTCGATGGCACGATCCAATTGTTTCCAACGATATACCAACAAGTTACGAGCAACTTGTTCGCTTGAAGTTGCCATGTAGAACGGTAAACAATATGCTTCGGTATCCCAGTACGTAGAACCGCCGTATTTTTCACCTGTAAATCCTTTTGGCCCGATGTTCAAACGAGCATCTTCTCCCGAATACGTCTGGTTCAATTGGAAAATGTTAAAACGAATTCCTTGTTGAGCCGCAACGTCGCCCTCAATTACGATGTCGTTCATTTTCCATCTTTCTCCCCATTTCTCCGCTTGTTCCGTCACCATTTTGTCAAAGCCTTTTGCTACGATTTTTGTCAAATAGCTTTTTGCTTCGGTCATTAGGGTTTCAGTCGCATAGTTTTCAGAAGAAAGGTTACATGCAAACTTCACGATAGCCGTTTCAATGTCTTGCTTGATGTCTAAGGTAAATTTGTTCGCAACGTATTTCTCTCTTTTTTCTGGTAAACTCTGGAAGTCACGAACAATACCTGCTTGATACACTTTGATACGTTGAGCCGTTACCACATGGAAGCCAGTTTTCTTGGTTTTCATGTGTAAATAACCTTCTGCAAAAGCCGTTTCCTTAGCTACTTCGTCCCAGAATTTATCGTCGTAATTGGCATCCTTGTTTTTGATGTCGCCATCCACAAAAGCCGTTACGTGTAATTTTCCTTCAAAGTTTAACGGCGTTATTGCATAGCGAATTGCACCTGCTTCGTCATCAACAATCGAGTTGATACGTTTTGCATTGACCTTCACTTGCTTACCGCTTGGCAAAGTAGCCACGAATGAACGTTCTAAATAGCCTTCTTTCATGTTTAGCACACGAACAAAGTCCGATACTTCACAGGTATTAAGGTCTAATTCTTCTTCGTCAATTTCTATTTTCAAGCCAATCCAGTTGGCTGCGTTCAACACTTTTGCAAAATATTCAGGGTAGCCGTTTTTCCACCAACCCACACGAGTTTTGTCTGGGTAATAAACACCTGCTACGTAGTTTCCTTGGAGCGTCTTGCCAGTGAAGGTTTCTTCAAAGTTGGCTCTTTGTCCCATTCGTCCGTTTCCTAGTGAGAAAACTGACTCAGAAATCTCATTATATTCACGGTGAAATCCTTCTTCGATGATACACCACTCGTCATGCTTTAGATAGTTCTTCATTTGAATTTTTATATGGTTCGTAAGCAATGTAGGTTACATTTTTCAATTCTTCAACATCTTGATAACGAGCTTTTTGCGAATTCTTGAAAAAATGCAAAACATTGGTTTGTTGTTTTTATTTTTTGCGAAATTACACCTTTGCTTTTGTAGGAATACTACAATGCTACGGTGTTTTTCTAGTCAACTTAAAGAGAAAGAAGTCTTTCGACGCTCATTTCTTCAAAAGTAGCAATCACTACGTCTGCTTCTGTCAGCACATCTGCCGATCCAACACCAATCGCAAGCATTCCGCCAGCCTTCGCTGCTTGTACCCCTGCCACAGCATCTTCAAAAACAGCACATTCTTCTGGTTGACAATTAGTTGCCTCAGCACCTAATAAAAATACTTGAGGATCTGGCTTACTTTTGTTGATGTTGTTGCCGTCGATGATGGCATCGAAATAGTCGAGCATTTGAATTTTTTCTAAAATTAATTTAGAATTTTTACTTGCTGATCCTAAAGCGATTTTAATGCCACTTTCACGTAAAGCCGTTAAAAATGCAGGAACGCCAGGCAGTACTTCGTTGGGTGTCATTTGCATGACAAGCTCCAAATACCAGTCGTTTTTCTTGGTTGCCCATGCCAATTTTTCTTCGTCATTAAGCGTAACGCCTCCCCAGCCTAAAATCAAATCAAGTGATTCCATACGGCTAATGCCTTTCAATTGCTCGTTTTGATGTTCTGTAAAGTCGAAACCAAGTTCGTTTGCCAAACGTCTCCATGCTTGGAAATGATAGATTGCAGTGTCAACAATGACACCATCGAGGTCAAAAAGACAGGCTTTAATGTGGTTCATATAGTATGTTTGAATTGTGTTTGTGCTACTCATAACTACCGATGTTTTATCCCGCTGGGATAACCCTGACAGCGGATTTTTTGCCGTGTCAGGGTGGCGATTGAGGTGATAAGTAGTTCTGTTTTACAAGTCCCATCGGGACGACTGATTTCGTAATCAGGGATTTCAATCCCTGAGCAAATTAGTTGAGTTCAATAACCTGAATACTCATCGGAGCGACCGTGATATTATCTAGGCTCATGATGTCTTTATTGGTTGCGATTTCTTTTCCTTTGGTAAATCCTGCTAAATTTTCAGCAAAACGTTTGGTCGAAAGCGTTTTTACCTCCTTCGCTTGGCTCATAATTACCATGACACTTTGCGTGCCTTTATGACGAAAATACACATAAATTCCGTCTTGTGGTAAATATTGCGTTAATTTCCCCGATTGCAATGCGGCAGAACTTTTACGGTAATTGGCTAGTATTTTGGTAAAGTTAAACGCCTCATTTTCTTGAGCAGTACGACCACTTGCCACAAACTTCGATTCTTTATCCGTTGCCCAACCGCCTACAAAGTCCTTACGAACTTCGGCATCCGAAGGGTTTTTAAAGTTTTTTGTCAGGTTTTCAGT
>JBMLRK010000376.1:0-3819 GCA_049241065.1 Spirosomataceae bacterium | reverse complement strand
TAAAGAAATCCAAAAACATCACATCTACTACCAATGTCGGTCTAGCAATGATTAACACCCTAGTGAGGTCTAGCACTAAGAAACATTTAGAAAATATAGACATCAATGAATTGGCAGCACGTGTGTAAAAACATAGCGTTAAGAGGTTAAAGAACTTCAACTTTCAACAAGCCTTCCTTATTATTTTTCTCTAAAAACCGCAGTATTCCATGTCTTGGATTCCTGCGGTTTTTATATTTTAAGTGCTATTTTGCTAAGTAAAATCACTTCCTAAAATGACCTGTATTCTTTTGAAAATCAGCTAAAAAGCAGTTTTATGTCTTAATAAAAACATAATATTAACCTTGTTTTTTTCTGTGGTTAATTCCGTTCCTTTAGCAGACATTTTGACTAAAGGAGGAATTATGAGGTATTGTTTATTCTTAGTACTGTTGGTGGTTGCTTGTTCGCAAGACGACCGAACAATCAAAATTAAAGGTTCTGATACGGAGGTGAATCTGGCGGTACAATTAGCCGAATCATTTCATCAAATCAATTCAAACGTATTTGTGTCCATTTCGGGAGGAGGCTCTGGGTTAGGGATTGCATCCTTACTAAATGGAACTGCTGATATAGCAAATTCGTCGAGGTGTATCAATACCAAAGAATCTCAGCTTTTCAACGAGCGAAGTATGCCACTCGATTCGTTCATTTTTGCACAAGATGCCATTGCGTTTGTGGTGGCAGATACCTTTCCGTTAGATTCCATTTCTACGACGACTCTTGCTAAATTATTAGATGGTACTTATTCTGACTGGGCTTCGATTGTTCCAAAGCAATCGTTACCCATTACGATTTATGGCCGACAAAGTAATTCGGGTACGTATGATTTTGTGAAGAAAAAGCTAAACATCGAATTTAGTCCCTATGCCAAGCAAATGAACGGGAATGCTCAAATTTTGGAAGCCATCAAAATGGATCATTCGGGTATTGGTTACGTAGGTTCGGGTTATGTGGCTGATGGGAGAGGCAAAGGATTGAAAGTGTTAACAATTTATACCGACCAAGATAAAAAGGCGATTTCTCCGCTTAATGCTCTACTCATCGCTCAAGGAAAGTATTTTTTCCAACGTCCACTTTTTCAGTATTTTAAGTCCAGTTCTTATCTAAAAATTAAACCATTTATTGATTTTGAAAAAAGTGAAGCAGGAAAGAAAATTATTCAGGAAGCAGGTTATTATCCCGTAAAAAAATGAAAATTCAACAACGAGAATCGCTCGATTGGCTATTTAAACAGCTTTTCAAAACAACAGGCTTATTGACCATTGCCCTGTTGGCAGGTATTTTTATTATGCTTTTGTATAACAGCATTGCCTTTTTCCTGACCGTCAGTCCGCTTGATTTTTTTACGGGTTCACAATGGAATCCAGAATCCTCAAAGAGCCATTATAGTATTATTCCCTTATTGGTAAGTACAAGTCTGGTAACTTTTGGAGCAATGTTATTGGCTGTTCCATTAGGAATTTTTACCGCTGCTTTTTTGTCTGAAATGGCACATCCAAGACTCAAAATGTTCTTAAAGCCCATCATCGAAATGCTGGCAGCTATTCCCTCCGTGGCAATTGGGTTTTTAGGCATTGTGTTAGTGGGGCCTTTTATTGCTCATACAGTCGGGCTTCAAAACGGATTGAATGCCCTCAATGGTTCGGTATTGTTGGCAGTTATGGCGTTGCCCACTATTATCACCATCAGCGAAGACGCTATTCATGCCGTTCCACAACGCCATCGAGAGGCCTCCTTAGCCTTGGGAGCTAACAAATGGCAAACGCTCTTTCTCGTCACCATTCCTGCGGCCTTACCAGGTTTAATTGCCGCCGTTATGTTGGGACTAGGCAGGGCTTTGGGCGAAACGATGACGGTATTGATGGCAACGGGAAATGCGTCAGTTTTGCCAAAAGGATTCTTTGATTCTGTCCGAACCATCACCGCTACCATTGCCATCGAAATGGGCGAAGTGCCTTATCAGACTACCCACTATTTTGCCCTTTTTGCCATAGCCGTAGTGTTGTTTTTAATCACCCTGAGCATCAATTTGCTAGGTGAATATTTTGCAAACCGTTTAAGAAAATTTGATGCCTAATGAAAAAAGTACTATATTCCCTAGATTGGCTATTATTGGTAGGTAGCACCCTGATTGTTTGTTGGATATTGGGCGTAATTATTTGGGATATTTTCTCAAAAGGAATGTCCAGTATTTCGTGGGACTTTGTGAGTCAGTTCCCTCGTGAAGGCATGACAAAAGGGGGGATTTTGCCCGCCATTATTGGTACCCTATTACTGACCCTGATAACGACACTTTTTGCCGTTCCGTTCGGGATTGCCTGTGCAATTTATTTAAATGAATACGCCAGACCCTCTCTTTTAACGAACATCATTCGTGCTTCTATCCGCAATTTAGCAGGTATTCCTTCCATCATTTACGGTTTATTCGGACTAGCCTTGTTTGTTCAAGCATTGCATTTGGGTACGTCCGTGTTATCTGCTGGCTTAACCTTAGCACTGTTATCGTTGCCCTATATCATTACTACTACCGAAGAAGCACTCAAGCGGATTCCGAATAGTATGCGAGAAGCAACCTTAGCCTTAGGAGCTACCCAGTTCGAGACCATTAAAGACGTGGTTTTACCCAATGCTTTACCTGGCATTCTGACGGGTGTTATTTTAACCATGTCCAGAGCAGCAGGCGAAACCGCCCCGATTCTTTTTACAGGTGTTGCTTTTTATATCAATGGGTTAAGTACTGCCACAAATCAGGAGTTTATGGCTTTGCCTTATCATTTATATATGCTTTCGACACAGCATCAGGCTATAGAGGCCGTTCGACCACTTGCTTACGGAACAGCCACCGTGTTGATTTTATTGGTGTTTTGTCTCAATATCACCGCATTTTACATACGTTTTAAATTCAGAAATCAAGATTAATGGAAGATATAAAATTATCCGCTCAACACTTAAATGTATTCTTTGGGAATAAACAAATCTTAAAAGATGTCAGCATTGATTTTCTTAAAAATCAAGTAACTTCCTTAATTGGCCCTTCTGGTTGTGGGAAATCTACGCTTTTGCGTTCGTTTAATCGAATGCACGATTTGTCGCCCGATGCCCAAATTGAAGGAACGCTTACCTTAGACGGAATGCCTATTTATGCCAAAGATAGTCCTGTGACCGAAATTCGTAAACGTATCGGGATGGTTTTTCAGAAAGCGAATCCACTCCCCAAAAGTATTTACGATAACCTTGCTTACGGCTTAAAAATTCATGATTTTCCGAAAAGCGAAATACCGCAGCTAGTGGAACAAGCCTTGCGAGAAAGTTATTTGTGGGATGAAGTAAAAGACGATTTGAAGAAGCCCGCTTCTAAACTTTCGGGAGGACAACAGCAACGGTTATGTATTGCAAGAACGATTGTTTTGCGTCCAGAAGTTATTTTAATGGACGAACCCTGCTCTGCTCTTGACCCGATTAGTACCCGAAAAATTGAAAATTTAATCAAGAAACTAAAAGAGAATTATACCATTGTGATTGTTACCCACAATATGCAACAAGCCCAACGCATTTCCGATAAAGTTGCTTTTATGTATTTGGGTGAGTTAATTGAATACGGTACACCAGACCAAATTTTCAATCATCCAACTCACGAATTGACTAAAAATTATGTAGGTGGACATTTTGGTTGATCTATTTTTAGACTAAGCGGAAAATCTATAAAGATTCGATACGGCTTACCCTTATCAGAATCTTTATAGGTTATTTTATGAGTTGAATTCGATTGAAAATAAG
>JBMLRK010000375.1:7575-20326 GCA_049241065.1 Spirosomataceae bacterium | reverse complement strand
TTTAACTATATTGACAAAATTTAAAAATCGTGTCAACCTATTTTAGGCAAGCACAACATTAACCATTCATCATTACGCATTAAGCATTACCCCTTATTTATCAGGCAGAAAAAGTAACATATAGTTGTCTTATTGATTCTATGAAACAAAATATACTTTTTGTTGGACATGATGCCAACAGAGCTGGTTCTCAGATTTTATTACTCCGTTTTTTAACTTTGTTAAAAGCAGACGGAAGATTTTCTTTCACGGTACTTCTTAAAGATGGAGGAGAGTTAGAGGAGGAGTATCGAGCGGTTGCACCTACTTTTTTGTGGCATCAGCCTGTTCAGAAACCCTCTGTCTTAAAACGAGTAGTGGGCAGAATTACCAACAAAATGGGTTTGCACACAAGTACCCAATCCATTTTAAAGGAATCAACCTTTGATTTAATTGTGGTAAATACTTTCACTAATGGAGAGTTGTTTCCCTTTCTACAAAGTTTTGGATGTCCCATTCTGACCTACGTACACGAACTCGAAATGGGTATTCAGATGTACACTCATCCTGAAGAATTTCAGCAGGTTTTGAAAGGAAGTGCTGGCTTTATTGCCTGTGCGGAGTCTATCCGTCAGAATTTGTTAGCCAATCATGGCGTTACAGATGGACAAATTCATGTATTACCTTCTTTATTGCCCGATAATGCCTTGATTTTTGAAGAAAAATCGAGTAAGTCCAAAGCCTTACGAGCGAAGTATGGTATTCCTGCTGATGCGCTTTTGGTAGGTGGTATGGGGACAGTTGACTTGCGAAAAGGGGTGGATATTTTCTTGCGAATTGCTAATCAGGTGAAGCAAGAACCAATTTCGTTCTTGTGGGTCGGGGGAAAAAAAGAGGAGGTAGATTTTCAATTATTTGAAATTGACCGTCAAAAACTGGGGCTTCATCAATTGACGTTCCAAGATTCTGTTTCGAATCCATTGGACTATATGGCGATGTTTGATATTTTCTGTATTTCGTCCAGAGAAGACCCTTATCCTTTGGTGGTGTTAGAAGCGGCTCTACTGGGCAAACCAATTTTGTGTTTTGATGAAGCGGGTGGTGCAAAGGATTTTGTGGAAGAAGATGCAGGGGTGATTGTCCCTTACTTAGATGTAAAACAAATGGCTGCTGAAATACGACAATTCCAAGATAATCCAGTACGGATTAAACAAATGGGAGATCAAGCACGAAAAAAAGTCTTAGAAAGACATGATAAAGAGCGAGCTTTTCAGAAATTTGTATCCATTTTATCCACGTCCATCCAATGACTCTAGCATTTACCATTTGTTCTATTAACTATTTAGCACAGGCACAAACATTAGGGCAGTCGCTTCGTGAGCAAAATCCTGAAGTGGAGTTTGTCATCGGACTTGTTGACAGGCTTGATAAAGTTGAACTTGATGCCGATAAAATTCCTCCCTTTCAGTTGCTCGAAATCGACAAGATTAATATTGAGCGATTTGAAGAAATGTGTGATAAATACAATATTACGGAGTTAAATACAGCCGTAAAGCCTTTTTATTTTGACTACTTTTTAAAGAATCGACCTGATATTACGAATATCATTTATTTCGATCCTGATATTATCGTTTTTGATAAATTGACTCGTTTGACCGATAGCCTAAAAACGTATAATGTGGTTTTAACTCCTCATATTGTTACACCTATCGAAGATGATTTTGATACCCGAGAAACGGATCATTTAAATACAGGTTTGTATAATTTGGGTTTTGTGGCTATTAGTCGCAGTCCTGAGTCTGTCGAAATGATTAATTGGTGGAAAGACCGATTACGTGACGACTGCCGTATTGATTTAGCCAATGGACTTTTTGTAGATCAGCATTGGATGATTTTTGTGCCTATTTTCTATCGAGAAAAAGTATTGGTTGATTCTTATTCAGGCTATAACGTTGCTTATTGGAATTTACATGAGCGACAAGTCACTCAAACAAACGGTCAATACTTTATCAATAATCAGCCTTTGGTATTTTTCCATTTTAGTGGTTATGGTTTAAATAAACCGAATGAAGTATCAAAATATCAGAATCGTTCTACCTTCGACAACCGTCCAGATATTGTGCCTTTGTTTCGTTATTACGCCCAGCAATTAAAGGACAACTTCAACGATTATTATATCAAAATTCCTTGTTTTTATATTAAGCCAATCCCTGTAAAAAGGTATGTTCGGGTACGTAAATACGCCAGAATGCCCTTTGAAAAGGTGATTAATTGGCTAGAACGAAATTAATCTGCCAATACGCATGAAACGATTTGTTGAAATCTGTATTTATAAATACCATAAATTAACGAATATTCTAGCTTCTCTTGCTGCTTGGTTATTACTTACGATGAAGGTAAGGTGGATTCGCCTCTGGAATCCATCCAAACAAGTAATAGGTGTTTTGTTGGCAGAACATTTCGGAGATATTGTTGCCAGCGAACCCCTTGCTAGAGCCATCAAAGAGCAGTATCCCGATGCCTTGCTTTATTGGATTGTCAAGAAACCTTATCGTGAATTAGTCGATACAAATCCGTTTATAGATAAAACGGTGGTAGAATATAGTGTGCTATTTTCGATTTTGTTAACTAAAAAAAGTCCATTTACCGCCTTTTATAATTTGCATTTAAGTGATTTGAGACGGTATCCATACACAGGAGCTTTTTTGAAAAATGAGAAAGCCATTGACTTAGGCATTACGCTTCAAAACTATTTTGAATTTGGTAATTTACTTGAAGTCTTCGGAAAGGTATCTGGTTTGCCAATACTTTCAGAAGGACCGAAAATGTATATCCCAACACACACAGCGGATAAAATAAAGGGAATTGGCTTACCTCAAAACTTTGTGGTACTTCATTGTAGTTCGAATCAACCGACAAAAGATTGGCAGGTATATCATTGGGAACGCCTTGTTCAATCGTTGATTCAAGACTTGGATATTGATGTCGTGGAAGTAGGTTTAAAAAGTCAAATGAAAATTGATAATACACGATACCATAATTTGTGCGGAAAGTATTCGTTGATAGAAACAGCCGAGATTATAAAAGGAGCAAGTCTCTACATTGGAATTGATAGTGGCCCCGCACATTTAGCGAATGCAGTGGGTACTTATGGAATTTTATTATTTGGTAAGTTAAATACGTTTGAGAACTATATGCCATATTCTGGAGCATATCAGAATGGTTCTAACGCTCAACTAATTATCAAAGAAAAAGAAACCTGCTCTGAATTGGATTTTGATACTGTTTGGGAGGTTATAAAGCGTAAATATCCTGCCCTCAAAGTAAAAAACTTCAATTTCGTATAATTCGGCATATTATTTGTAATTTAGATACAAGTGATGGAGTCTCCCTTACTTGTGTTGTCCCTAAGAGGGCATAAAAAATAATTTGTATGAACCAGTCTTTTGAAACACCCTTAGATTCTAACGACGCAGATGCTACCTACAAAGCATTGCGTGATTCTGTTTTACACGTGTACCAATTTGCTACGAAAATTGCGAAGGAAACTAATCCAGACAATGAATTACGTGTCGGTTGGGATTTGGGCGATAAGTCGTTAATCAATTGGATTAGTGACACCCATTGTTATCTTGTTAGAAAAGGGCAGAAGATTCAATTTTTAGCGAGACCTTCTAAATTAGAGATTATTAGTTTTCATCTGAACGAAGGAGATAGATTATTAATTTGTAGCGATAATTTACGCAACACACTTACTGAAGCAAACGTAGATGTGATTTGTCAGAATAGCACCAATGCCGATGAAACGGTAAAAGCTTTGCAAACTGCTTTTGCTTCTGCAAAAACAGGTCTTGACACTGGTAATATCGGGAATATTATTGTGATGGAAGTCATTAACAATCGTAAAGAAATCGTTAATTCTACAACTACGGTAGATTCTAATGCTAAAATAAAGAGCGAAAGTAGTTCCGCAGGAAGCAGTGTTGACTTAAAAAAACTTGGGCTGTGGATAGGCGTACCGCTTTTAAGTCTCTTAATTGGTGCTGGAGGATATATGCTGTATGATAAAACAGACCATTTTCAAGGTTTATTTTCTGGAACAGAAAGACCTGGTTTAGACGATACGGTTGCTTTTATAGGGAAACAAAACGACTCAAATAATGCACTAATCATTGATTCTTCTTATAAAGCTAAACATGTACAAGATTCACTAGATGCGTTAAAAAAAGTGTCTGAGGAAAATGGTAATAAATCTAGCAGTGGTGTTGCCGTTCCGTTAGCGTCTGAATTTTCGAAGGAGAACAAACGGAAGAACGAGGGAGTAAGAAGTAGTTCTTCGAAATCGTCTTCTAAAAGCACGAATGAAAGTACAACGAACGCTGTGGTCACTACTTCAGGAAGCGATAATGGAGGTGAATCTATCCATGAAAAGCCTAAAAAACTGAATAATGTAGAAGCTGAGAAACAAAATTATGATGCTTTATTATTACAGCGAGATAAGTGGACAGCAGTAGTGGATGAGTTGAAAGTGGAGCAAGCAAATGGTGATAATACGGTCTCTGAAAAATTGATTAAAGCACAGGCTGTATTGAATCGTGTGAATCAAAAAATAAATATAAGTTCTAAGAAATTGGGGTATTAATTATTCATATTTTTCTGAAACTTTCCAACAAAAAGGGTATCGAGCAAATTGTTCGATACCCTCTTTTGTTGGAATGATATTACTAATGATTATAAACCTTACCCATTATAGCTTCAAGATTAAAAACTCTACTCTACGGTTTACTTTTCGTTCTTCGTCCGTTCCTTTCTTAACGATTGGATATTTGTCTCCAAAGCCCATTGCTTGTATTCTGGTTGAAGAGATTCCCTTTTGAGTGAGGTAGATTTTACAGGCATCCACACGGTCTTGCGATAATTCTAAGTTTGCATCAGCATCTCCTACGATGTCTGTATGTCCTTCTAAACGAATTTGCATGGTCGGATTTTCTTTCATCATAGCCACTAATTTATCTAATTCTGCAAAAGAAGCAGGAAGTAAATCCGATTTAGACATCTCAAAATAGATATTCTTTAGCGTGATTTTATCCCCTACATTCAATGGAAGTAGGTAAATATCTTTCGTTATCTTTTGACCACCCGCTGTTTTGCTTAAATCCAAGACTTCGTTCACAGCCTGATAACCTTTAGCAGAGGCGATGTAAGTATAAACCTGTCCTTTTTGTAGAGAAATACGATACAGACCCGTAGATGCAAAGCTTTGTACCGAATCTATATCTCGTTTACTGCTAGAAATCTTGTAGTTAATCGTTGCACTTACGGCCGAGTTGTTTTTACTATTTTTAACAAAACCAGAAATGGCTACCTCATTCACAATGGTTGTAACTGGTGGTGTTGAAGGTGTTTGTGGCGTTTTAGGCGTTTCTACTTCACCCACTTTTCCTGTTTTGGGAACTTTAGTGCTTGTTCCACCTGTATTACTCGGTGTTTGCTTCGGTAATGGTTTCTGAGTAGGGACAGGCTGTTGTTGTGGTGCTGGTTGTTGATACACAGGAGCGGGGTTCTTGACGTAAAGCCCATAGACATTCCAGCAAACTAGGTAGTCGTAGTCGTTACATTCAAATAAATCGAAGTTTTCAAGGCCTCTATCTAGTCGTTCGAAATATAGGACAAAATTTACTTGATCGCCAGGTCTAGTGCGCATTCCTATGTTATCCAAGTTACTACCATGGCCAAGTGTAGGAATTCCTTCTGCTTTAATAAAGCGAAATGTTCTTGCTCCGTTTGCTGCAATAAGTTGAGCAGTATTTTTAACCCCTATGGTTTCAATGCCATTGTTTCCGCCTTGTTGGTTTTGATATACCCCATTTGTGTTTAAATAGGTTACGTACAAAATGGTGTATTGGTCTGTTAGACGAATGTTGGATACGGTGACTCCTTTGTCCGCAGCCCGTCCATTTCCGTTTGGATAATTGGAAGGCTGACTAGATGGGTAATTCCCTCCAGAGGAAGAGCCATTTGTTCCGTTGCCACTGCTACCCGTTTGATACGGAGTAACACAGCTTTGTAAAATAGCT
The DNA here is from genome assembly GCA_049241065.1 of Spirosomataceae bacterium. Taxonomy (GTDB): domain Bacteria; phylum Bacteroidota; class Bacteroidia; order Cytophagales; family Spirosomataceae; genus JALRIJ01. The sequence continues at coordinate 14,270 of JBMLRK010000375.1, read as the reverse complement.
AAGCTAAAAAGTAGATAGATGTATTTGCTCATTAGATGGTTGGATTTGTCTTTGGAAAACAGTTGTTAAATTTATCTGGAATGAATGAGAGAATAACCCACAAGAGCGTCTGCTCTAGCACTAAGTGGACGATGATATACCAAAATTTCATACACATTTTCAGTTTGTGCATGTGAACCCTCAAATTCCCTATCGTCGATATTGCCCTGACTATCTACGGTTACGTATTGATAATTATAAATACCTTGTTTAAGTTGAATAAAGGCTTCGTAAGCATGATTTTCGGGTACGTAGTGCATTTGGTTCACCTCATTTAGTCGCCAGTCATTAAATGCTCCGTTAATATACAACTTTTTGTTTTCTAATGAATCACTCAGGAGCTGAAAACTTACCCGCACATAGTCCGCTTCGGTATCTCCTTTGTTGGTTTCATAGTTATCAATTACATACATTCCGTTAAAATCTTTGTTGTCAATATAAGAGAGACTACCTTGTGTTTTTTCGTGATAAAGCTCAAGAATGTTTTCTTGCTCCCCCTGAACGATGTGTGAAATATTGACTAGTTTTTGCTGATAACTTCTGCCGTCAAACATTCTGAATTCATTTCCCCCAGCAATGGTATTTTCTCCATCAAAAAATTGGAAATTTAAGGTTCTTGCATCACTATTTACCATGAACGGCTTTAAGTTTTTAAGTACTTTATCATCTCGGTAGTTTTGACGTATGACGATTTTGAAATCGTCTTTTGGCGAAATGATGGGATAATTACCGTAGTTAATTCCGAAATTGATTTGCTGATCTGTTCTTCTTTTCAACGGATGATTCGGAAAAACAACTTGTCCAGAAGCACTCACCTGATTTTGATAGACCATAAATCGACGAGTCAATACAAGGTCTTCTTCTTGCCTATTTTTATAGACCATCACCACATAATTTCCCGAAAGTTTAACACTTGGAAGGCTTACCGTAAAATGGTAGTAAGGGATTTTTGTTGCAAATGAAGCATAGTAATCCTGAATCGGAAAATCGTTATACTCAGAAAGGTATTCAATTTCATTGAGTGGCGAGGGTGTCCAATCAGAATTGCAATGAAATATTTTAACCCGAAAGTTTTGAAACTGTTGGTTTAAGCAATCAAATTGGAGCAAAAGAGGCTGAACGTCATCCAAGTTAATAATAGGAGGAGTGAGGGCATTTTGTGCAGTCCTTGTGCTATTGGCAAGCGGATACAACTGAACCGAGCGAATGTAGGGTTCATAAGTTGCATTATCATAGAGTAGTTTTTTTCCGACCCTTGTTTCTTTCTTTTTTTGAGCGTCGGCGTTAAACAAAAATAGGAATAAGCCGAAGCATATTCCTATGTAAGTGAGGGTTTGTTTTCTCATAAAGTTCTGAAGAGTTATGCAAATCGCATACGTTATTATTTTTTTGATGGTATCATTACGCTAATACCTTCTCCAATTCTTCTACTTCTAACATCGCATTTTCCCATGCTTCTGTTTTCGCATTTAAGGCATCTTGACATTTAGCATATAGGTCATTTGCTTTTTTCAACGCATTTATGTCCTCATAAATTGCAGGGTCGGCGAGTTCTTTTTCGATTTCCACTTTTTGCTTTTCCAATTTAGCAATATCTTCTTCAAAGTCAGAAACCTTCTGATTTGCTTTTTTTAGATTGCGTTGTGCTTCTTTACGTGCCGCATCATCAATCGAAACGACCTGCTGTTTTGGAGCTGCTTTAGATTCCTTTTTGCTTGACGTAGTTGATTCTGCTTGACCTGCTAACTTACGGTCTTCTTGCCAAACTTCATATTCTTCGTACGTACCAGGAAAAACATTAATCTGTTCGTCTTCGATGTACCAAATTTTATTTGCAATAGCCGACACAAAGAAACGGTCGTGAGATACTACCACAAAAGTACCTTCGTATTGTTGGAGTGCTTGAATCAAGATATTGACCGAAGCCATGTCAAGGTGGTTGGTAGGTTCATCGAGTAACAAAAAGTTCGCTTCCGAAATAAGTACCTTAGCCAATGCAACACGAGATTTTTCACCTCCCGATAATACCTTGATTTTCTTGAACGCATCTTCACCTGTAAATAAGAAACAGCCCAAAATACTACGTAATTCGGTTTCTAATTTGGCAGAACCTGCCATTTTTAGTTCATCAAGTAACGTATTATTCACATCGAGGCTTTCTAACTGGTGCTGAGCATAGAAGGAATCAATTACATTATGTCCTAATTTACGTTCTCCCTCAAATTCTTCAGAACCATCAATAATTCGTAGAACGGTTGATTTCCCTTTTCCGTTCGCACCAATTAAGGCAATTTTATCTCCTCTTTCAATGATTCCACTGGTATCTGTTAAGATTTTCTTCGGACCATAAGCTTTCGTAATATCTTCAAGGTGCATGATAAACCGACCAGGGTTTGTACCGAAGTTGAACTTGAAGTTTACTTTGGCAGCCTCATCTAGCACATCATCAATGACAATCATACGTTCAAGGGCTTTTACTCTTGATTGTACCTGTCTAGCCTTTGTTGCTTTTGCCTTAAAACGGTTAATAAATTGCTCCGTTTGCTTGATAGCCTGTTGCTGATTTTCGTAAGCACCTTTCTGAATCTCGTTTCTAAGGGCTTTTTCTTCAATATAGAAAGAATAATTACCTGAATACGAAATCAATTTAGAGCCTGTTACTTCAACAATGGTGTTAACGGTATTATCTAAGAAAAAGCGGTCGTGAGAAACCACAATGATTGCTCCTTCGTAATTGTTAATATAGTTTTCTACCCATTCAATAGACGGTAAGTCTAAGTGGTTGGTAGGTTCATCGAGCATTAATAAAGACGGACGTTGAAGTAATAATTTTGCCAACATCACTCGCATACGCCAACCCCCAGAAAAATTTTGTAAAGGTTGTTGTAACTCATCGGTGCTAAAACCCAAACCTTCCAAAATTGCCTCAGCTTCAGACTGCATGGTATAACCACCAAGAGCATCAAATTCATCTTGAAAGCGAGCCAATTTATCTACGTCCGAATCCTCATAGTTGGTGTCCATTTTGGTCAACACCTTGTCAATTTCAGCCTGTAAGAAGTTCTGACGTTCAAATGCCTGCATGGCAACGGATAAGATGGAGTCGTTGCTTTGGTAAGAAAGTAAATCTTGGTTTAAGAAACCAATTGTACAATCGCCAGACTTAGAAATAGAGCCTCCGTCGGGTTGATATTCGCCGTCGATAATACGTAAAAGCGTCGATTTACCTGTTCCATTTGCCCCAATAAGACCTATTTTGTCTTTAGGCTTAATATGTAAGTTTGCCCCGTCGTACATCGGGCGAGAACCAAAGTAAAAAGAAAGATTATTGATAGATAACATAGACTAATAATAAATGCCGAATGCAGGTTTGTGCCACTACCGCACCACAACGGATTGAAATAATTTCAACTGAATATGTTACAAAGATAAAGTATTTTTATGGGATGCTACGTTTAGAATGGTAACAATAGGTAGAAATAGAAAAGGATAAGCACGATGGCTTATCCTTTTCTAGTGTTATTTTGCTTTTGTTTTCCGATTTGCAATTAATCTACTCAACGACTCAGGGGTGATTCCTAAGTAGGATGCAATCATGTATTGAGGCACACGTTCAACGATTGAGGGTGAATACTCTGCAAATGCTTCATATCTCTTGAGTGCATCTCTTTCAACAAACCAACGAACCTTTAAGTTTTGAAAAACTTTATGTGCTTCGAAAATAAAGCGAGCAGCACGTTCTAAATTCTTATTTTTAAGGTAAATTTCCTGCACTTGTTCGTTCGTGATAACTAATATTTCACAATCTTCTATGGCCATAATCATTTCGTCCGATGGCGTTTGAGTTAGAAAACTTTTGCCAACAGTAGTAAATTTACCTTCGGAAGTAATGCCTGTTACGATATTCCCTTTTTCCGTAGATGGAAATATATTTACCAAAATGCCTTTATTGACAAAAGCTACTTTAGTAGCAACGTCGCCATCTTTAAGGAAAATATCTCCTTTTTTAAGCTTTTGCAAAGAAAAACTTTTTTCTGCCACTTTTAAATCTCTTTGAGATAAGAAAGGCACATGCGAGAGTATAACTTCTTGAAGTAATGAATTCATTTCATTGTTATATAAATGATTGCTGATGGAAGATTACTAGAGAAACGATTTCATATATGAAGTCCTAAATCGAGGATGAAATAGTTTCTTCTCTTATTACCCATTCTTTTGTCCTTTTCTCAATCGACTAAGAGATTCAGGCGTAATGCCTAAATACGATGCGACTAAATATTTAGGAATACGATGATGGTTTTCAGAAAAATATTCGATGAAAGAATCATATCGTTGCTGTGCATTTTTTTCAATGAACCAACGTAAGCGATTATCTTGGTCGATTAACAGTCGCTCAATCATCATTCTACCTAGTCGTTCACATCGGTGATATTTTTGGTATAAGTATTCTAAGTCTTCTGTTTTAATTACTAACAATTCACAAGGCTCTACTGCTTGAACGGATTCTACCGATGGCGTTTTACCAATCACGCTTGCGGCAGATGAACAAATCATATTTTCAAATGCAAAGTTATTGGTAGCTTCCATATTATCTTCAAGAGTGACATACGTTCTCATTACCCCTTTACAGATAAACGCCAACTCATTAGCCGTTTCTCCTGCTTTTAAAAAGTGTTCGCCTTTTTTTAGTACTCTTGGTATGAACTTTTTCTCAATTGCTTTTAGCTCCTTTTCGTTCAAATCGGGCACAAGAGTTAAAGCAAGGGTGGTGAATATATTATACATGTTATTATAATTGGATAAATTTATTGGTACTGATTTCGGATTATGAATTTTACTTACAAGTGATTCTTAATTAAGAGCAAGATATTTGACCAATCATTGAGTTGGTTATATCCAGATACGAACTTACATAAATATAATTTAAAGACAATGCCTAAAGGTAAATAAAAGACACTGTCGTTTTAAATTAGTGATTAGCGTGTTTTGTTTCCACCTAAAAAACTGCTGTTTAACAACGATTCCATACTTTCAAAAGGAACTTTTGTTTTATTATACCCAAAAATACCTGCTAAGGACTGCGTTTTGGTACTGTCACTAACAACCATATCCACATCTTGCATACTCATTTGACAAGGATGTTGATGACCACAAGCATGGGTAATTTCCAGAACTTCTTTGTTAAGCGTCTTAATATAATTATAAAAACGTTCACTCTTTAAGGTTGGGTCAATGCCATCTTGTAGCCATTTTTTTGACGTTGCAATACCTGAAGGGCAGTTATTGGTATGACAAATTTGGGCTTGAATACAACCAATGGACATCATGGCTTCACGAGCTACGTTTACTAAATCACAACCCATAGCGAAAGCCATTAGTGCTTTTTCTGGAAATCCTAGCTTCCCTGAACCAATGAATACAATACGTTCTGTTAGTTCATATTGTTGGAAAATCTTATAGATTTTTGTGAAAGCAAAATTGAAAGGAAGCGATACATGGTCTGCAAATGCTTGTGGAGCAGCTCCTGTACCACCTTCTCCACCATCAATAGTAATGAAGTCTGGCCCTTTACCCGTTTTGACCATATACTGAGCCAATTCTTCCCACATGGCTATTTGCCCAACTGCTGCTTTAATTCCAACGGGGAGACCTGTATTTGTAGCCATATCTTCTATGAAATTCACCATTTCGGGAATTGTTCTGAACTGGCTATGAAAGGCTGGTGAAATGGCATCCTTACCCATTGGGATTCTACGAATTTCAGAAATTTCTTTTGAAATTTTTGCGGCAGGAAGCATGCCACCTTTTCCGGGTTTAGCTCCTTGTGAAAGTTTTAATTCTAAGGCTCTAATAAATGGATTCTCTGTAGTCATTTTAACCAGATGCTCCATCGAAAAATTGCCTTCATCGTCACGTACACCAAAATAAGCCGTACCAATATTGATGACCACATCTGCACCATATTTATGATAGGGCGAAAGAGAACCTTCGCCTGTGTTATGGTAGCACCCAACTTTCTCAGCTCCTTTGTTTAACGATTCAATTGCTTTGGCAGAAAGCGAGCCGTAGCTCATTCCCGAAATATTGATAATAGATGCAGGTTTGTATGGTCTTTTTCGTTTGCTGAATTCGCCCATTGTTTTAGCACATGGGATGGTTACTGGCATAACTTCATTTTTGGGGAGTTGATAGCCCAACATGGAGTGCTTGATGAAGGTGTAACCAACAGAAGAAAAGTCTTGATCTGAACCAAAACCTTGTAAATTATTTTCTTTCTTCGAGGAAGCATATACCCAAGCTCGCTCACTTCTATTGAATGGGAGCTCTTCTCTGTTATTAGCAACGATATATTGACGAAGTTCTGGGCCAATTTTCTCCAGTAAATATCGGAGGTGACCAATTACTGGGAAATTATGCTGAATAGTGTGATGAAGTTGAAATACATCTCTTATCGCAAGTATTAACAAAGCAAGTAGAGGCCAAGCCCACCAAGGAAGCATAGATATGAATGTCATGAAATTTATTTAAAATTGATAGTTGATGATAATAATGTAACAAATTTAGGCAACGAAGAGTTACAATTTACCAAAAGATTTGTGATAAGAATGCCTTTTAAATGAAGATTTTTTAAGACAATTGGTGATTTATTGATATTT
>JBMLRK010000375.1:0-7475 GCA_049241065.1 Spirosomataceae bacterium | reverse complement strand
ATGTACTGACTTAAATCTTTATTTTTAACCATTCCTCCAAGCCTTTCTTTGACTAATTCTTTCGTAATTAATACCTCTGTATTCGACGCAATAACGTCGGGAATGTCGAACATAATGTCATTGAGTAGGTGAGACATGACCGTTTGTAAACGTCTCGCTCCAATATTTTCAACTTCTGAATTGACTAAAAAAGCAATGCGAGCGATTTCTAAGAGCGCTTCGTCATCGAATGTTAAGCCAACCTGTTCGGATGCTAAAAGGGCTTCGTATTGTTTCGTTAAGGCACTTTTAGGTTCTTTCAAAATTCGATAGAAGTCATCTTCTTTCAAACTTTGTAATTCTACTCTAATCGGAAAACGCCCTTGTAGTTCAGGAATTAAATCGCTCGGTTTTGAAACATGAAAAGCACCTGCCGCAATAAAAAGAATGTGATCGGTATTGATTACGCCATGTTTCGTATTGACGGTTGAGCCTTCAACGATTGGCAATAAATCACGTTGAACACCTTCACGACTTACATCTGGACTACCACCACCACTTCGAGAAGACGCAATTTTATCAATTTCGTCAATAAAAATAATTCCAAGATTTTCTGCTTTCCGAATCGCTTCTTCCTTCACTTCATCCATGTCGATTAGTTTTGCAGCCTCTTCTTCCAAAAGCACTTTTCTCGCATCAGCAATGGTAATTTTGCGTTTCTTCTGTTTTTTAGGAAGAATCCCGCCAATCATTTCCTGAAGATTCATCATGGACATTTCATCCATTGGTCCACCAACAACACCAATATTCGGGGTATTAGAAGAACGAATATCAATGTCTATTTTGCGATGTTCTAGCTCTCCGTTACGTAATTTTGTACGGAAAACTTCTCTTGTTTTATGGTTTAATTCTTCGTCAGAAGGGCTAGTTCCCTCGGTTGATTCCGTGACTTCAACTTCTACAGATTTTTTCTTTTTGCTGGGCTTTCCCACTGATGGAATCAGGGCTTCTAAAATAATCTCTTCAACGGCTTCAAGTGCTTTCCCTTTTACTTGCTCCTTTTTGGCTGTTTGTACCAGATGGATAGATGATTCTACCAAATCCCTCACCATCGACTCTACATCTCTTCCTACGTAGCCTACCTCTGTAAACTTTGAGGCTTCCACCTTCGTAAACGGAGCATCTGCTAACTTCGCTAGTCGGCGTGCAATCTCAGTCTTACCAACTCCTGTTGACCCAATCATTAAGATATTATTGGGGGTAATTTCCTTTTGCATTTCTTCAGGAGCATTCATTCTTCTCCATCGGTTTCTTAATGCAATAGCCACATTTTTTTTTGCATCATGTTGACCAATGATATATTTGTCTAGTTCTGCGACAATTTGTTTGGGAGTTAGTGAATCTAAATTTATCATACAAAAAATGGCCTCTTGTGGCTTTTATAACGTTTATTAATAGAAGTTTAGTTGTTTATTAGACCGCAACAGGAGTAAGTCCTAGTTTGCGACCTTCCTCCAGCATGAAAGGGACGCCAGATTCTAGGGTATTGGATATTTGTCCTTCGATGATGGCTTCTCTCACTGCAATTTTGATTAGACCAACTTCTTTAGATGGTTCAATACCAAATGTTTTCATAATTAATTCGCCTGTTATAACAGGTTGGAACTTACGTAGTTTATCATTTTCTTCAACTTCTTTCAACCGTTCTTCTACAATGTCAAAATTGCGTAAGTAACGTTTTACTTTGTCGCCATTTTTAGAAGTAATGTCAGCACGGCAGAGCGTCATTAATCCTTCTAAGTCTTCCCCTGCTTCAAACAGCAACCTTCTTAGTGCCGATTCGGTAATTGTTTCCTTCGATAAAGCAATAGGTCTTAAATGTAAACGAACCAGTTTGCGAACATAACGCATTTTTTCATTTAAAGGAAGTCGCATCTTTGTAAAGATAGGAGCAACCATTTTAGCTCCAGCTTCTTCGTGCCCATGAAAAGTCCAACCTTTTTTCTTGTCAAATCGTTTGGTTGCTGGCTTGGCAATATCATGCAGGATGGCAGCCCAACGAGTCCAAAGGTCATTTGTTTTTCGAGCAGCATTATCCAGTACTTGAAGGGTATGGTAAAAATTATCTTTATGTCCTTTGCCTTCTTCAGTTTCAACACCTTTTAATTTGCAAAACTCTGGGAAGATTAAGTCCAGTAAACCGCAAGAATCTAATAACTTGAATCCATAGGAAGGAACAGCAGATAGAATGATTTTGTTTAATTCTTCTGTGATACGTTCCCTAGAAATAATGTCGATACGCTCTTTCATATCGCCCAACGCAAAGAAGGTGTCGGGGTCAATGTCAAAGTTCAACTGACTCGCAAAACGCACAGCTCTCATCATTCTTAGCGGATCGTCCGAGAAGGTGATGCCAGGTTCTAAAGGCGTTTTGATTAATTTTCGTTTAATATCACCCATTCCGTCGAAAGGGTCAATCAAGTCTCCAAAATTCGCCTGATTCAACGAAATTGCCATTGCATTAATGGTGAAGTCACGTCTGTTTTGGTCATCCTCCAACGTACCATCTTCCACGATTGGTTTACGAGAATCCGTACGGTACGATTCTTTTCTTGCCCCAACAAATTCCACCTCCCAATCATCTAAACGAATCATGGCGGTTCCGAAGTTTTTAAAAACAGACAAGTGAGTATCTTCACGTCCAGATTTTTGAGCCACTAATTCAGCAAGAGCAATTCCCGAACCAACACACACCACATCAATATCTTTTGATGGGCGGTTTAAAATAATATCTCGAACAAATCCTCCAACTACATACGTTTCTACCTTCAACTCTTGAGCCGCTTGTGCCACCAAATTGAAGATAGGGTTGGAGTCTAGTATTTCTTTATAATTCATATTTAAATATAATTGAGCGGAAACAAGGACTGCCCTGTTAACTACCTTGTAAAACAGTAACAGCGTTTCGTTCGTGGTTCAATTATTAATTATCATTTTTATTTTCTCAAAAACTCAAACTCTCCATAAAGTCCCAACTTAACAATCTGCGAAGGTTGCGTAGTTAAGTTTTCCCCTTTGGGATTTTTTAAAATATAGTCAACATTAGCAATGATTTCTGGAGAAATCTCTGCGTAATTTGCGGGACTCGGTTGTCCAGATAAGTTTGCAGAAGTAGAAACAATGGCTCTCTCCATGCGATGCACCAATCCTTTACAGAACTCATCTTTCACCAATCTAATGGCAATACTTCCGTCTGCACCCATAAGATTTGGGGCTAGGTTTTTGCCTTTAGGATAGATAACGGTTAAGGGTTTTTCAGCAAATTCGACTAAATTCCAAGCTAACTCAGGTATTTCAACAACATACTCTGTGAGTTGCTCAATTTTTGAAATCAATACAATAAATGATTTATTTTCAGGACGTTGCTTTAATTGGAAAAGCTTATCTACCGCTTTTTCATTTCGAGCATCACAGCCTAGTCCCCATATCGTATCGCTTGGGTACAGAACTGTCTCTCCTTTTTTGAAGTGGTTAACTGCTTCTTTGTATAATTCTAACATTGGAATATTAATTTTTTGCAAAGATACAAAATACGTTAAAATTAATAGTGATTTATTATTACAGGGATTTTGCTATATACCTTTGATTAAGGGCTGAGTTCTAGTTTACTGTTTGGAGAATTGAGCAAAAGTTGTCCCTTGCAATCTAAACGGTTGGCATATCCTGTAGTATTCAGTGTGATGCTGTGCGGTGGATGAATGATTACCTTATGCGTTTTTCGAGGAATCAGTCCTACATTCCAAGTTGATGAATTTTCCCAATCACCCGTTTTAACGCTTTCAAAGACGTTGGTAGTCCTTACCAAAATTTTGGGGCTAAGAGTAGCATTAAGGCAGTTGCTGTGGGTGCAGCGTGCATAATAGAAAGAGGTGTCATCTAACACTTGTCGAGGAAAGGTAATAGGAGTATTATCATAATAACGATACCATGTTAGCGTATTTCCATTGCTAGTACAATTGCTGGTTTGTAAAATTAGCTGTTCTCCTTGTAGGACAAGGGTGTCTTTGGGGACTGCTGGTACAGGATTTCGTAAGGTTATACGGATGGATTTCGTTTGTCCTACACAGCCAAGATGTTCACAATGAACCTGATAACTGGTATCGACAACGATAGGAGGTACGGACACGCTATTGCTATTTACGCCCACGTGATTATTCCATTGTGGAATACCCAGAGAACAAGTTGCTGACAGTGTTGTTGTGTTGTTGTAGCAGAGAAGGGTATCAGATGAACTTGACGTAAGGAACGGTCTAAACACGACAAACTGCACTTTAGAGTGGCATCCTTCTATGGCTGGAGTTGCTACATAAAAGGCAGAAGTGTCGATACTTGCTGTATTGCTAATTCCTGAGGCTGCAACTGTAAGTGGGTTAAAGGGTGTTCCTGTAAACAATGGCGTAGTTTCAGTAGCTGTTTTATACCAATTTGGTTGAACATTGAAAATTGGAATACTTGCTTTGAGGGTGAAATCTCCTACCTCTTGATTATAATAAGTAGAAACTACTAGGATATATTTTTCCCCTTTGGTAAGAGTTGTTTGTATTGACGAAAGATAGTTGATTCCACTATCATCGTCACCAACCAAAAAATTTATTGCTGGAGAAGTAGGAGCAAATGTGTCTTTGTAAAGCGATAAATAGCTATCGCTGTCGAAGAAACCTGCGGATGTAACTTCTATCGTTATTGGACCCGTTTTAGTTGCTATAAAGGAGAATGTTTTAAAGTGAACAGTTGTTCCATCGTTGAAGTCTGAGGGAATGTAAGTGGTGTTGGCATCGCCAATTCCACGTGCATAACTAGGGGAGTTACTAGTTAAAGAGTCCTTAACGATATAGTCAGTTAATGGAATAATATCTAAGCCTTGTCCATTGGGGATAATTGAATTTTGACAAATACTATACGGGTTAACTGAGGGTATTGGTTGGGGATAGACAGTCACCTGAATATCTTGCACAATGTTACAAGCGTCTGAACTTTGTGTGATATGGTAGGTTGCTGTAACTGGCGATGTCGTCATATTAGTCAAACGCTCTTCAATCAAAGAGGTTGTACCACTGCTTGCCGCATTATTCAGTCCTTCCGTTATTGATCTAGACCATGATAAGGTTGTTGTCGGTGTTGCTGTGTTTATTTGGTAGGTAAAAGTACTATTACTACAGATGTTCAAATTGCGGGCGGATGTTAAATTATTTGCTGAAATTGGAGTAAAATCTTCGATTACGCTTCTGTCGTCAGAAGAGTTTCCTGTGGAGGCATTTTGTCCTACTCCTCTTCGAGAAAAAGCCCTGCCAATCGCACATTGGTATCGACCATTAAATAATAACAAATCAGCTTTTAAAATGGCATCTCTCGAATCAATAAAACTAGGGCTACACGGTTGTAACCGTAAGCCTTCATTGACCAATTTGAGTGCAGCAATATTGCCGACTAGCTCGCTGGTATCATAAATGTCATGGATAATTTTTTTATCTTGAAGAATGATTTCCCAGGTCATATCCCAAAGAATAGTAGCCCAAATGGAACCTACTCCATGCGGAATAGAAAAGTTCGTGTCACCTACCTTGGCATAAGTTACCTCATTATTTACACCAACTTTATCGTAAGAATAGGGATATGGACGAATTCCTGAGCCAGTATTGGATTGCCCCAAAACATACGTACCCATAGCTCTTGGAATATTAGCACTAGCTAGGCTAGGTGTTAGGCTTGCCCAATTCGTGGTTAGCATCAAAGCCAAATAGTCGCTCCATCCTTCACCACCTTGTTCGGCATTTGCTAGACAAGATGAATTGGCAGGCCCACCTGTTAGGCGAGTTGACCAACCATGAGCATACTCATGCGTAATAATACCATTGTCAAAACCTCCATCAGGTTGATAAGACGGGCTTTCTGTTTCACTCCATAGATACATTTGCATCCGTCCATTATAACCGTCTATAGATGTTTGAAAATCTGCATTATTTGTTCTTCCTCCATCTTGAACATCAGCAAAAATGAAATCGTTTCCCAACCCTCCTCTATTTAGATTCGTTTGTTGAAAGTTACCACTAGGTTCATCAAAACCATATTTCCAAAGAATATCATGAATGACATTATTCCAGTAAAATACATTTGTCATTGCAGCATTGAGGTTTGATTGAGCGGTATTTAATCCTTGGCTATAAGGATAATCAAATGATAAAATAGCGGAGTTAGGGCTTGTTCCTATACCGTCATTACCGTTAGTATCTTCTTGAACCCATACATTATTTCCACGGGTAATGGTGTAGTTATTTATACCATCATTATGCCACCCATTTGTTGTGCTAGGCCCTGTTCCTAAAGGAGAAAAACGGGTGTACGGTTGCGTTACTAGTGTTCTTAATCCATGATTAGGGCTTTCAATAGGTAGGTCAAATACGTAATAGCTATTTGATGAAGGAGAGTTTATGAATGAAGGCGTATGAATAGTTTCCACAGAGCTGGCATTATCGGAGTGACTAGGTTTTCCAAAATCACAATGAATAATAGCATCTGTCTGGTGTAGAATAGCCCCAGAGTTTGCATCAAGATGGACACTCCAGACATTCTTTTTGTCTTTAGGAGTTAACACGACATTCCAAACAAGGGTTAAAATCGTCTTGTTTTTTTTATTTTGAGTGTTTTTTGTAGGCAACCAACATAAGGATACACGAATGCTATCAGTAGAAAGTTGACGGTCTAGTAGAATGACTTTGTTGGTTGATCCATTCAGTAATTGACTTGTAATTACTTCTTTGACTTTAGAAGACTCACTTGCTGTCAAATTTAAATGAGCAGCCACTTTTTGTAAAGCCGTTTTTGGGGTTAAGTTAGTTTCCTTTAAATTATTGAGGATACTGGCGTTTGCATTGGATACAAAAGAGTTGTTTACATGAAGTACTTGCTCATCTTTGACTGTCACATTTAATACACTATTATATACTGGTATCGACTGATAATATTGATTAAAATAAATATGAAACCAGCCAGTGCTAGGGGATAAATAAGCACTAGAGACTTTCATTTCTTGTAGGTCATTGGCTGTTAATCCCCATGTTTTTGCATTTGCCCGTAAATATTCTTTAGCAATAGCAGTTTCTCTCTGAGCATACAGAGACAATGACAGCAACAAAAGCAAGTGGGTTATAAATACTTTTATAAATAGTGGCAGTATGTATTTGGAAATCATGTGTTGAATGAATATAATTTATCGCAAGTTAGTGGATGTGTTTCAATATAGCTAGGTCATTTTTAGTAACTCAAACGGATAAATTTATTCAGAATCTAGCCGAAACTAGCGTTATTCGTATATCCGTTATCTGAGGTATTTAAAACCAATCGACTCCGCACTTATATTAAAATGTAAATATGATTAAGTACTCGTGGATAAATAGTTTATGATAATAGTTGTCTCAAGATGTAGCATAAGCTATTAG
>JBMLRK010000374.1:0-2771 GCA_049241065.1 Spirosomataceae bacterium | reverse complement strand
CGGCTTCTACTTCACAAATTTTGGGTAACAACGAATGTTTTGAGCCTTATACTTCTAACATTTATGTTCGTCGTGTATTGTCTGGCGAATTTGCGGTTGTTAACAAACACTTGTTGAAAGACCTAGTGAAATTAGGTTTATGGAATGATTCCATGAAAAATAAGTTAATCACAGCCAATGGTTCGGTTCAATTTATTCCAGAAATTCCTCAGCACTTAAAAGATCTATACAAAACAGTATGGGAAATTAAGCAAAAAGCAATCATTGACATGGCTGCTGATCGTGGAGCATTTATTTGTCAGTCGCAGTCGTTGAACATCCACTTAATGGATCCGAACTTCGGTAAATTAACGTCGATGCACTTCTACGCATGGGAAAAAGGATTGAAAACAGGTATGTATTATTTACGTACGAAAGCTGCTGCTGATGCAATCAAGTTTACGGTTGAGAAACAAGCAGAAGTAGCGGTAGAACATACAAGTGAGGTTCACGAGCATGACATGGATTATCAGACGTATGCCAAAGCAGCGGCTTCGTCGTTGAATACTGGCGGAGTAGTTGAAGAAAACTGGTCGGCAATGCAGTGTTCATTAGATGACCCAGAAGGTTGTGAGGCTTGCGGATCATAAGCAGAGCGTTCATCATCAAGTGAATAGAACAGGCCCTTTACGAAAAGTGAAGGGCTTGTTTTTTTGAAAGATGTGAAATTTGTATTTGGGACTATTCTAACAAGAATGGGGGTATTATTTGCTAAAATATTGAACAATAGCACGATTATTCCCTTACGTTCTTGTAAATTTGCGTTTCTTAGAACCAGCATAGAATTATCTATAATTTCATTATCACATACATAAAAAGTAAAACCAATGTTAAATATCGTATTGTTTGGCCCTCCAGGTGCAGGAAAAGGGACTCAATCTGCTAAATTGATTGAAAAGTATCAGCTTGTTCACATTTCAACAGGCGATTTGTTCCGTATGCACATTAGTAATGACACCTCACTTGGACAACAAGTGAAGCAAATATTAGCAAATGGCTTACTTGTTCCAGATTCAATTACGATTGACATGTTGGAAGAAGAAGTACAGAAAAATCCAGAAGCAAAAGGATTTATTTTTGATGGTTTTCCACGTACGGTTGCTCAAGCAGAAGCATTAGATGCGTTTTTGGAAGGTAAAGGACAAAAAATCAACGGCGTTGTGCAGTTAGACGTAGATCAAGAAGAGATTAAAACTCGTATTGCTGAACGTCAAAAAATTTCTGGCCGTGCTGATGATGACGCAGAAAAATTGTTAAAAAGAATTGATGAATATTTCTCAAAAACAATCCACGTATTACCTTACTATGCAGCACAAGGCAAAGTAGTTCAGGTTAATGGTATTGGAGAAATTGAAACCATTTTCACTAATATCTGTTCGGCTATCGACGCATTTTAAGTAAAATTTTGGATGTTGGGTGTTGAATTTTGGATTTAAAAATCTGGCTATCAATCCTTTTTAAGAAAAATAACTATCTACTAAATTTACTTTTCTTATACAGGTATTAAATCCAAAATTTAACATTCAAAATTCAACATCATTATCATATTTATTAGTAATACTATAAACGAATGTTGTAAAATAAGTGATACAACATTCGTTTACAGCTTAGTAAGCAGCCTAAACAAGAGTAGGCAATCTGTTTTTTAACAAAACAGCAAACAAAAAATAATAGTAAAATTATGGCAAGTAACTTCATTGACTACGTAAAAATTAATGTCCGTTCGGGGCATGGCGGTGCTGGTTCATCACATTTTCGTCGTGAAAAACACGTTCCCAAAGGTGGTCCCGACGGCGGTGATGGTGGTCGTGGAGGACACGTTATCCTAAGAGGGAATTCTCAACACTGGACGCTCCTTCACTTAAAATATAAAAAGCATATTTTTGCTGACAAAGGAAATGCTGGCGAAGGTGGCAAACGTTCTGGAGCACAAGGTGAAGATGCAATCGTTGAAGTACCCTTAGGGACAATTGCACGAGATGCCGAAACTGGCGAGATTCTTGCAGAAATTACAGAAGAAGGACAAGAAGTAATTTTGTTGAAAGGCGGTAGAGGTGGTTTAGGAAATACTAATTTTAAATCCGCTACCAACCAAGCACCACACCATGCACAACCAGGAGAAGAGGGACTAGACTTATGGGTTGTTTTGGAACTAAAAGTATTAGCGGATGTCGGCTTAGTAGGTTTCCCGAATGCAGGAAAATCAACACTTTTGTCGGTTGTATCAGCAGCAAAACCAGAAATTGCCGATTATGCCTTTACGACCCTTGTACCCAATTTGGGCGTAGTTGCATATCGTAACTTCAAATCCTTCATCATGGCCGATATTCCAGGAATTATTGAGGGGGCATCTGAAGGAAAAGGCTTAGGAATGCGTTTCCTACGCCATATCGAACGAAACTCGATTCTATTGTTTTTAGTGCCTGCATCGGCAGAAAACATAGAGGATGAATATAATATTTTATTGAATGAGTTAAAACAATACAATCCAGCTCTATTGGATAAAGACAGAATATTAGCCATTTCTAAAACGGACTTAATTACTTCCGAAGAAGACCGTGAGCGAATTATCAGTCAAATTCCAAAAGAATTACCTTATGTAATGATTTCATCTATCTTACAACAAGGCTTAATGGAGTTGAAAGATTTATTGTGGAGAACATTACAAGATGCACAAGTAAACGAATTACCTAGTTCAATCGCTCCAGAAGGCGATGCCGAATAAGTAATTC
>JBMLRK010000373.1:0-4098 GCA_049241065.1 Spirosomataceae bacterium | reverse complement strand
TTTTTAGCGAAATTATGTCGTTTTAATCCCGTTCGATTTATGAATTGGCAGTTGACCAATGGCAGTACCCTAGTCAATTGGAGCGATAGACCTAAACCCAATGACCGTTCACAAACCATGCGAAATGGAGTGTCTTACGAATACATCATTTTATTAGCCAATACCTTAAATAAAGACATTTGGATTAACGTACCCCATCAAGCAAGCGACGAGTATATTCTTCAAATGGCCCGTTTATTTCGTTATGGGCTAAAACCCAATATCAAGGTTTACCTCGAGTATTCCAATGAGGTCTGGAATTGGATGTTTTCGCAAGCGGATTGGGTCGTTAATCATGGAAATAAGAATATTAGTTATCCCAGAAACTATGCTGAAAGAGCCTTAAATGCCTTTAGAATTTGGCATCAAGAATGGGCAGGACAAACCAATCGGGTCAAACGAGTATTGGCAACCCAAACGGGCTATCCTTTTATTTCGGAGGAAATGTTAGCTCAGGCAAAGGGCGAGTTTGACGTGTTTTCACCGACGTTCTATTTTGGCTATGGTGGCACTTGTTTGGATAATCTTAGGACTTTAGGAGCAGCCGCTACGCCTACGGATGTCATTAACTGTACCCGAACTTCCATGCGAGCATTTTTTCCGAACATTCATCAAACCTATCGACTGGCACAGTTATACGGAAAACCGATCGCACATTACGAAGGCGGGCAACACATGACCTCTAATCCGACGATTGAGCCTTTTCAAACGGCTTTGTATCAAACCCAAATAGACCCACAGATTAAAACCTTGTACCAAGAAATGATAGATTCCCTACGTCGTTACGGAGGAACAACCCACGCTGTTGCCTATGAATTGACTGGGCCGAGGGAATCTCGTTATGGTTCGTGGGGACATATTGAAGATATTTTTCAAGATACAAGCATCACTCCAGCACCTAAGTATCAGGTACTGAAAGATAATTTTGGGTATAATCAAGGCAACTGTAATGTCGATTTAACTGCCAGAATCGTGGCGTTACCCCCCGATTGTGCGTCGGCAGTACAGATAAAAAGTACCAAATTAGGCACAAGTCAACAAATCTATTCCAGCGATTGGATAAAAGCCAATACCGCCACTACGATAGATGCCATTCAACACATTAATTACACCGCCGAGCAATACATTTTGTTAGAACCCAATGTGGAAGTAAAACAAGGCGGATTTTTTGAAGTGAAAATTGGAGGAGGGTGTCCGTAGGCTTGGAAATACGCTAAATAATTTTCTAATTTTTGAGTACATTTACATTTCTTAGAAAAATAGTGATAGCTTATTGTAGCTTTAAAAGTAATTGTTATGCAAAAAATAGTAGTCAAAAATTTTAGACAAATTACCTTAGCAGAAATTGAGATAGGAAATGTATTGTTTCTTATTGGAGAACAAGCTAGTGGGAAAAGTACGTTAGCAAAGTTGATTTATTTTTTTAAATCATTGAAAGAAGATTACTTTAATTTGATTTACGAAAATGCGAATTTGTCTAACGATGTTTTAGATAAACAATTTGTAAACAAAATTCAAGATAAATTTAAGGTATATTTTGGTTACACATCCGAACTCGCAAATGATTTTGAAATTATTTTCCATTATGATATAGAGGTCGAAAATCGTAAATCGAACCCTTACTTGAAGCTTTGTAAAAGAAATAGTAGCTTGAATGTACAGTTTGAAGTAACGTATTTTGACGAAATTAAAAAACAGACAAAAGAACTGGTTAATGAAATAAACTCCTTTACCAATAGTCAGACGAAGCCAAGTGAGAATAATTACATTGCATTAGAAAGAGCTAAAGCAAGGATGATGAGTGGAATAGAGGAAAAAGTAAATAAGCTATTTTATGATGATTATGTTCCCATGTTTTTTCCAGCAGGAAGAAATATCACGGTATCCTATCCAGAACAATTTCAGACCTTATTTTTTGGAAATCTATACAATACGCCTAAGTCAAATGAAGACACCGTGAAGTCGGCAGATATGCACTTGATGAAGGCGTTTATCTTACATTCTAAGTTTTTGTCCGATTATTTTAAGAGTAATAATTTCGATTTATTGATTAAAAACAATGAACAACAACTCGTATCTAATAGGATATTGTCTTTTTTCAGAACCCATGCAGAATATGTTTTGCAGGGAAAATACGATAATTCGGATGGCGTAGAAAAAATTGTATTTAATGCTCAACCCCAAAAAGCAGTAACGATAAATGCAGCTTCCTCTGGACAGCAAGAGGCTGTTCGTGTCATTCAAGATTTATTTTACTTGTTATATGAAAATCAGAAATCGTTTAGAATTATAGAAGAGCCAGAAGCTCATTTGTTTCCAAAGGCTCAAAAGAAGCTAATAGAGCTACTAGCTTTAGCAATTAATAAAACACAAAGTCAAGTTATCATAACCACTCATAGCCCTTATGTCTTGAGCATTTTTAATAATTTATTGATGTATTCGGAAGTTGCCAAAAATAAACCGAATGTACTTGAAAATATTGAAAAACATTTCGGAACAACAGGTTTAGATAAAAGTCAAAACGAACGAATTAACCTTTTGCCTTCTGAAGTCAGAGCCTATGCACTTGCCTCGAACGAGGAGGTTTATTGTCATTCGATTCTTGATGAAGAAACGGGACTTATTGGCGAGAATTACTTAGATACGATTACCGAGGAGTTAAACGATGATTTCGATACGCTTTACTCCTTAAATTTTTCTACAAAATAAACGATGCAACAACTATTTACTCGTGATTTACTAACTACTTTCCCAACTCATAGTTTTACACCAATATCCCTTAAAGCAACACCGCTGTACATTTATGAAGTGAAAGACTTGAATGAGTTGGGGCATTCTATAAAATTTACTGTAATGACCGATATTGAACCCGACGAACGAAGTTTTAAGGTTCATAATGTCATTGTTGAAAACCCGATAACCCACATTTGTATAGATGGTGACTTTATTCCCTTTGGACAGGAAAAGTATGATTTAAAGAGTGATAAATTCAAAGACGGACGGCCTGATTGCCTTATTTTTGAGCAAGAAAGGCTGTTGTTGGTAGAACTCAAACTAGACCAAGAAAGTGAAACCGAAAAGTCTAAATGGAATAACTTCTTCAAAGGAGTAACTCAAATTGAAGATTTTGTTACTTTTTTACGGAATAATCATTTTGAGGTAACAGCGTATTTTCCTCGTGTTTCCGCTGTTATCTGTATGCGTTTTGAACCTGTTTTTAGGAGTAATACGGCAAGAAATACTGAAAAATATAAACGCTCCATTCAACTTGGTATTGAGTTGATAGCAAGCAACTTTGTCGAGTTTACTCGTTAACCCACCCACTCATACACTTTTTTTTCCGAAAAAATACCTCCTAGACGTTCCTTAAATTTAGCGAGTCCTTCGTTGAGGATTCCTTTTTCTGAGGCAATGCCAAGGTCTAGGACTTGATAGTTTTGTGCTTGAGCATAGTCATAAATGCCTGCCACCAATAAAATGGTTGGGCTAAATGGAAGGTAAGCTTCATGGTCGGCAAGGTAAAAAGTGTATAAAATTCGGGCATTAATCCGAATGGTGACACCCACGGCAATCAGGGTTTGTGTATCCCAAACACCAAAAGCCTTAAAGGCTTCGGGGAAGGTTTCAAAATGACGGACAAAGCTAACAAAATCCATGGTCATTGGTCTGCCTTTTCGTTCTCTGGAACGGGCAATAAAAGCATGAATTTGTGAGAAATCAGGCTGAATAATTTCTTCAAAACGAAAGCCTAAGCGAAGGCTTTTCTGTAATAGTTGTTTGGAACGTTTGTTGTTGAGTTGAGCAAGAAACGATTTTTCTGTAATCGAAATTTCGTAATTATGTTCTGTACGAAGGATTTGAAAATGAGTGTCAACTAGCACCTGTTCTAACTTCTGATGGGCTACTTCGGATATATATCCAGTAGGATACGAGTTGAGAAAAATTGACTTAACCCCCTTTTCTTGAAGGTGTCGAACTGCTAAGTTGACAAACGTATGAAGTGCTTCCTGCGAAATACTTGGGTCAAATTCAATACCTCCAAAGGTGGCTCGATAAGGG
>JBMLRK010000372.1:0-3149 GCA_049241065.1 Spirosomataceae bacterium | reverse complement strand
GAGCAAAACCACCAACAAACAAAAAACCAACCCTATATGAAGGTTGGCTTTTGTTTTTTATCCAAATTAGTAAAACCCTATTCTTTAATTCCTAGTGCTGAATCACTTCTATTTTTGCTCCTTCAATACCATTTGCATTGGCTTCAAAACTAAGTTTTTGAGCTGTTTTTCCTGATTGAAGAATCACTTGACATTTACCGTTGAATAAACGACGTTGCCATCTTCCTTCTTCACACTTATCGGCTTCGTGGCTACTTGGGTCGCCATTTCCGACACCAATAATTTGAGCGTCTCCTGCTAGTTTAAAGCTAATTAAGGTATTGGCAGTTGGCACTTCAAGACCTGCTTTATCAACTACCGAAATATTGAATACCGTAGCATCTTTCCCATCGGCTAACACCGTTGTTTTCGACGGACTAATCACTACTTTATATGGTACGCTAGTCGTTTGTACTTGAGCTGTTAGCTGCTTGCCCTTCTTCTGAGCTACCGCTTTTAACACGCCTGCTTCGTAAGGAACAGCCCATTGCAAGTGACCGTTACGAGGCATTTCTTTCTTGCCTAAACTTTTATCATTCAAGAATAACTCCACATTTTCGGCATTGGTATTTACCCATACATCAATCGGTTGTCCTTCTTTTCCTGCCCAGTTCCAGTGTGGCGAAAGGTGCAATACATCCTTGTCTGTCCACCACGATTGATAGTAGTAATAGATATTTTTCGGGAATCCACACACGTCCATCATCCCAAAATGTGAGTTGATATTTGGCCATTTATACGGCGTTGGTTCTCCACGATAATCGAAGCCAGTCCAGATAAAACCACCTAACCAGAAATCGTTTGGAGCAGCTAACTGCCACCATGTTTCTGCTTTACTTGCCCACCACGGAGCTGTAATGTCTTGGTCTGGAACATAACCGATAACCGTATCTTTTTCGTACTGACCACGAGTGGTTACGGTACTTCCCATTTCTGTACCAATGATTGGTTGCGTTGGATGGTCTTTATGGTAATCTGCCACGGCAAACTGACGATAGTTGAATCCACGAACAGGAACTACTTCATTCACTCCTTTGAATACATTTGCCATATCTGCCGCATAAGTTGTTAGACGGGTTGGGTCTAATTCACGTTGCTTGGCTAATAAGGTTTCAGCAATTAATTTTCCTGTGTTATTTCCTTGTACATATCCTTCTTCGTTACCGATTGACCATAAAAATACGGAGGCACGACTACGATCACGTTTCAATAAATTTTCAAAATCCTTCATGTACTGTGGACTACTGTTCAACAAACGATTTTCGTCCAATACCAACATTCCTAAACTATCGCAAGCATCTAACAATTCGGGAGTTGGAGCATGATGACTCGCACGGTAAGCGTTTGAACCGAACTCTTTCAACTGTTCAATACGATAATATTGCAAGTAATCAGGTAAAGCACTTCCTACCCCTGCATGGTCTTGGTGATTATTTGTTCCTTTAATTTTTACGTGTTGTCCATTCAAGAAAACTCCTTTATCCGTAATATCAATCGTACGAATACCGAAACGAGTTATCTGAGAATCAACCACCTTATCCCCTATTTTCACCACAGGTTCTACTTTATACAAATACGGATTTTCTAAAGACCAAAGCGTTGGATTTTTCAAGGTAACACTTTGCTTCACCGTCTTCGATTCGTTGATAGCAAAACTCACTTTTTGCTCTGGAGTTTGAGCTACCACTTTGCCATTTCTATCCTTAATTAAAGCATATACCGTTGCCGAAGACGCTTGTAGCGATTCGTTATCAACGCTAGTTTCTACATTAATCGTAGCGGTTTTATCTTTTATTGACGTATGTACAAAAACGGGATTTTCCGCTAAGTGAACATTGTTATAATGATTTAACCACACATGACGATAAATACCTGCTCCTTCATAAAACCAACCTTCGTATTGGGTAGCATCCACTCGAACGACCAAGATGTTTTCTTTTTCAGGATTCAAGTTTAAATAATTCGTAATGTCGAATGAAGAACCTAAATAACCGCTTTTTGTATTACCCAAATAGAAACCATTTATCCAGAAATTGGCATCTCTAAAAACCCCATCAAACTGGATTTGAACACGCTGTCCTGCTGCTGGTTTAGCAATCTTAAAATGCTTACGATACCAACCAATACTTGTTTCGGGATAGGCAGCTCCCACAGGTTTATACCCGTGCGATTCTACATCAAAATTAGGCGAATACATAAAAGGTAACTCAACAGCCCAATCGTGCGGAAGCGATAAGCTTCTCCAATTTTTATCATTAAAGGACGCTTCAATGGCTGTTTCATTCGCTTTTCCACTTTTTGAAAACAAGGCGTTGATTCCGTAATTAAAATCTTTTACCGCATCACTTGCATTGCCATAGGCAAACTTCCAATTATCATCAAAATTGAGGTGTTTACGTTCTTGAGCCACTGTTTCTTGGCACAAGAATACTAGTAGGCTTAAAAATAAGCCTGAGCAAAATTGTTTCATGTGTATTAAAATTAGGGATAAAAATAGATTAGTTCAGAAAGGCATCCATTGCCACACTCGGTTTGCCAGTATCCTCAAACGCACCTAGCCCATAGCCTTTCCAAGACTTGTATGATTGTGGTTCCCAATAAAAAACGCCTAAGCCTTTTCCTTTAGCAACTCCTTTCGTTTTGGTGATGATGTCACTTAAAAAATTCTTACAATTAACTGCATCATTTGCGGGCATACCCACTTCAACGACCATTACTTTCTTATTAAAAGTAGCAATCAGACTGGTCATATTTGTAAGGGTCTGTTGGTTTTTAGTACTCCAATCCGAAGCAGTTGGATACAAAGACATCCCAATTATATCGAATTTAGCATTATTAGAAGTCAGCCCCATGAACATCCATTTGAACAAAGAAGCATCATAACCATTAGAGATATGAACAATTACTTGAGAAGTAGCACTCACCGATTTTACGGCATCGTATCCTGCCGAAATCAAGGAAGCGAAGTTTGCCATATTAGTACTTGCTTTTCCGTCTGGCCAAAGCATTCCATCGTTCGTTTCATTCCCAATTTGTACCCATTCTGGCGAACAATTTGCGGTTTTTAATTGTGTCATTACATCTACCGTATGGCTGTATAAAGAGGCTTT
>JBMLRK010000371.1:0-1698 GCA_049241065.1 Spirosomataceae bacterium | reverse complement strand
ATGCGTGACAGGCATGTATTCTAACCAACTGAACTACCAAACCTTATTTTTGTGATTCTACAACTAGCAATTATTGTGTCGTTGTTTTATCGTGATGCAAAATTAGGTGTTTTTTTGTACATTGCAATACCTTTTCACAAAAAATATGGTATTTTTTTATGAGACACGCTGAAAAAACGGAATACCCTCAACATAAGTATTTCTCAAGGTATATCGAATATTCTGATAGACAGAATGTTATAGAACTACTTAAAGAACAAAAAGAGTCGCTATTGGAACTGGTAAAAAGTTTATCAGAAGAGCAACAAAATTATCGTTATGCCGAAAATAAATGGTCTATCAAGGAAATTATTGGGCATTTGACGGATACAGAACGTATCTTTTCCTTTCGTTCGGTAAGTATTGCTCGGGGAGAAAAGGCTTGTCTGCCAGGTTTTGATGAGGATGCTTATATGGCAATGTCGAACTTTTCGGAACAGTCGTTCGAATCTTTATTGAACCAATATCGTTTGGTAAGAGAGTCGTCTATCGCTTTGTATGAGTCGATGACGGAAGACATTGCTTCTCGAATGGGGAATGCCAATGGCTTTGAGGTTTCTGCTCGTGCTTATGCTTGGGCTATTGCGGGGCATGAAGCACATCACGTGGGCGTACTAAAGGAAAGATATTTGAATGTGTAAGTAAAAATGTAAAATTTTGGATGTTGAATTTTGGATTTAATAAGTTTGCTATCCGTTTTTTATAAGCAACAAGTTATTTGGACTTTATCAACACGGGTGAATAAATTCACCTGCTAAGTGGAATGATTGGTCAGGAACTAGCTACATTCTTGCTTTATTTTAATCCGTGTTAATACGATAAACGAATAGGTACGAATTGGAGATGTTATTCTAATTCAACGGTCAATATTCAATAGTTAAAAAGTGTATGAAATTTTATAAATATCAAGGTGCGGGCAATGACTTTGTTGTGATTGATGACCGTGCAAAAACATTTCCTGTATCGCAGGAATATATTGCTCATTTATGTCACCGTCGCTTCGGTATTGGAGCAGATGGTTTGATGTTGTTACAGGCAGATGAACAGTACGATTTCAGAATGGTTTATTTCAATTCGGATGGTACAGAAGGTTCTATGTGTGGCAATGGTGGGCGTTGTTTGGTGCGATTTGCTCATGATTTGGGCGTAATTGGTGATACAACTACGTTTATTGCTGTGGATGGCGAACATGAGGCTAGTGTACGTCCAGAAACTATCTCACTCAAAATGATTGATGTATCGGCGGTTGAGCGTACGGAGCAATATGACTTTATGAACACAGGCTCTCCACACTATGTAGCATTTGTGGAAAACTTGTCGGAATATCCCGTTTATGAACAAGGAAAGGCTATTCGATACGGAGAACCTTTTGGGAGTAAAGGAGGAACAAATGTTAACTTCGTAGAAGTAACAGGACAAAATTCGTTGTCGGTGCGTACGTATGAACGTGGCGTTGAGGACGAAACCTACGCTTGTGGTACGGGTGTAACGGCTTGTGCATTGGCTGCTAATTTACGTTTAGGTTTTGATAATGCCATCGACGTAAAAGTAATGGGAGGAGATTTACGTATTGAGTTTACTAAAACAGGTGAACATTCTTTTGAAAATGTCTATTTAATTGGGCCTGCGGTGAAGGTTTTTGAGGGAGAGATTTAGGGA
>JBMLRK010000370.1:0-13887 GCA_049241065.1 Spirosomataceae bacterium | reverse complement strand
TCAGACCTTGCGGAATATTCCTTATTCAGATCATTATCCAATTGTTGGTAACTATTTGATTTGTAAATAATTTCATCAAAAAAGGCTTCGTGAACACGAAGCCTTTTTTGATGAAATTAACAACGTCCTATTGGTGAACAAATTCACCGTTTGCTTTAATTTCCACTTCTTCGCTCACGACAGCAGCAGGAGCTTTTCCTACACTGAAATCAGAACGGTTAATTGTTCCTGATACTTTTACGCCAATCATTTTCTTTTGACTTCTTTGGTTTACTACTGGGCCAGTAATCGCCATGTCTAAGGTAACAGCTTTCGTAACACCACGCATGGTTAAGTCGCCTGTAACTTTATATTTGTTACCGCTTACTTTAGCAATAGATTTGCTCTTGAAAGTCAACATTGGGAATTTTGCTGTGTTGAAGAAATCTTCCCCTTTTAAATGACCGTCACGCATTTCGTTGTCGGTGTTTACCGTGTTGATGTCAGCAGATAATTCGATAACTGCATCCGAAAAATCTTCTTTTGAGGAAGTAATTGTTGCATCGAAAGATTTGAAGTTTCCGTCAACTTCCGAAAGCATCATGTGCGTAACGGTAAAACCTACTTTAGCGTGAGCTTTGTCAACTTTCCAGCTTTGAGCAAAAGTAGCTACTGAACTTACTAAAAGTGCTGCAATGAGTGTGAATTTTTTCATGGTAATCTGAATTGGTTTATATGTAAAAGTTTAAAATGTATTCGTTAAAATATAAGCGGAAGGGTAGGAGACTCCCTACTCAATCTCAATAATTCCCTTGGTAACTAACTTTTTATCCGTGGTTTGGAATTTAACGATGTTGCTTGTTTTAGGATTGATAGCAACGCTATAATCTTCAATTTGTGCATCGTTCTTAATAGACATAACCACGTAGAATAGTCCTGTTGCTTTAGTATTCGTTTTTAGAACAAAGTTTTCGGTTGGACTAGCCTTATCGAAGTTGGGTTGAACCGTTTTACTTTTTAGTTTTAAAGAAGGAAATATCGTGGTGGAAAAGTTAGACAAAATGGCTTCGCCCTCACGGATTGCCATATCAACAGGCATATTCTTATGCTCTTCATCTAGTGAAACAATTTGAGTTGGTACAAATAAAGGTTCGATGAAATTATGAGTTGAATCTTCTGTCCAGATAGCAATAACAGGTAATTTAGCTTCTTTCCCTTTCTGAATCATGATACTCAAGGCTGTTCCTTTAATGTCTTTGTTGGTTAGCACTTCCGTAAATGCTAATTTATCATCTTGGCGTTTTTTACCACCTCCCATCAGAATTTTACCTCCATGAGCCATTGTTTTGAAAGGCTCAATTTCAGCTGCTCCGCCTGCTAAGAAAAGGGCAAAAATCCCGAAAGCTACCCAAAACTCTTTTTGAATACTCTGCGTTTTTCGAGATTTTGAATATCCCGTAATCGAAGCCCAGTTATTCACAATGTGGAAAATGGCAAAGCCGAAGAAAATCAGACCGAAGATGATGTGTAGTGTTTCTCCAAATTTTAAGTTAAAATAGAGTAAAATACCCGTAATGGACATTACTAAAAAGGCAAAACCGATGGTTAAGCTGACAAGATTTTTGTTTTTCATGCGTTCAAGTATTAATGGTTCAAAATGGATTTGGTAAAGGATTTTAGTTGGGAATATTTATCGTGTTGATGAAAAAGTTGGTATCAACACGATAAATATACGTATTTTAAATTGGTTACTATCAGTAGATTAACGTCCTCCTGTAGTAGTTGTATTTCCTCCACCTTCGCCTTTCAAGTCGTCGTTGTTAACTGAACGAGTCTTTTTAGGAGCAGCGAATGACATCTTACCAATTTTGTAGCTAAAGGTAATTTTTACACTCTGATTGTAAATGTAATTGGTATTTGTCTGGTTAAACATGGCTGAATTTAAGGTGCTTGTCATACGCATTCCATTACCCAAAAAGTTTTCGCCAGCAATACCGATACTTCCTTTTTTCTCGTTGAAATCTTTTCTAATACCAAGCGAATACATCGGCGTTCCGATTTGCGTTCCTTGTAGTGTTACTTGATTGCCTCGCATAAAACTGAAGGCTTGTAAACCCCAACCATTTGGTAATTGTAATTGAGTCATTAAGCGACCACTTACTACAAATCCCGAGTTAGAACTCGTCACGTATTTGCCTGTTGCATCCTGAATTTGTCCTTCTAAATAAGCATGGTTGATGTCAAGTCCACCGTTTAAACTCCATTTCGGAGTGATATAAATGTTCCCGAAAATGTTTGTTCCAAAGTCAATTTGTTTACCGATATTTTGGTAAGTAGTAATCAAAACTCCTGCTGCGGTATCCGACTGTGTACGAATTTGTGAAATAGCATTGTTTGTTTGACGAGCATAAAAGGAGATATTCAAATACGTTTTCTTGATGTTTGTACTCAAGCCCAATTCGATATTATCCGTTAATTCTGGACTCAACAAGGGGTTACCTACCGTAATACTTTGAGCATTTACCGTGTTAACATTGGGGTTTAATTGTTGTAAACCTGGGCGTTGAATACGACGGTTGTAAGCTAATTTCAAACTGCTTCCTTCTCCAAAATTCTTAGAAATGTTAATGCTTGGTACTAAGTTGCTATAACTCGGAATCGAGAAAGTGGACGTTTTATTAACTGCATCAATGCTTGTGAGTTCGTAACGAGAACCTACTTTGATGGAGTATTTGCTCTTGGTGGTTAAAGTATAAGATAAATACGTGGCGGCAATGTTTTGGTTATAATTTAAGTAGCCAGCAGGACGAGTAGCGTCTGACGAATACGCATCGGCTGCACTGCTGGCCAATTGATATTCGTAATTACTATTCACCGTACGGAAAATCCCTTTTGCACCTACTTCAATCAATTGTGTTTCGCCGATTGGTGTTTGATAATCCGTCTGGAAAGTCAACTCTTTATTGGTATTTAAGTTGATATTTTTACTTTTATTGAGGATGTCTCCTACAACATCTTTTTGGTCTGACGTAAAGTTATTGGTCAAGTTATTTTGGCTATACTGGGTAGAAACACTCCATTCCTGACGAGGCTTAAAGGTTCGTAAATAGTCGATATTCAAGTCGATAGAGTTCGATAAATCTTTACTTTGAATATCTCTGAATGCGGTTGAGTAAAGATTCACATCGCTAAACAGGTTGGTGGTTTGGTCTTGGTCACGAGTGAAATTACGAACCCCAAAACGAGCATTAGCCGCTAAGGATTGGTTTTTTGAAATATCATAATCGAAACCAAGTGTGTATTGGCCAAACAAACCATTATCAAAAGCATTTGACGATTGCAAGGTTTTGGTCGTTAAGCCATTTTGCGTACTGTTTTGCTCTAAGGTAGTACTTGCTCTATTGTAAAATGCTCTACCAAAACCACTCAAATTTAAACCCATTTTCCCTTTGCGGTAACTTCCGTTTAATCCCAAGTTAGAGGCACGGTTTCCAACACCTGAATCAACATTTAGGGTCAAGCCTTCTAAGGTTGTTTTCTTCGTAATGATGTTGATAATCCCTGCTGAACCTTCTGCATCATATTTAGCAGATGGCGAGGTGATCACTTCTACCGTTTTAATCATATCCGCAGGGATTTGCTTGAGGGCATCGGCAACACTTCCTGCTACAATGGTGGAAGGTTTATTATTGATTAATACTCGAATGTTAGAACTTCCACGTAAGGAAACATTTCCATCTAGGTCAACACTCAACATCGGTACTTTTTTCAATACATCGGCAGCATCTCCCCCTCTTGCCGAAAGGTCTTTTTCAGCATTATAAACCAAGCGATCAACCTTTTCTTCGATAAGCGATTTTACACCTGTAACCGTTACTTCGGCTAATTGCTTTACACTTGGCGTTAATTTAACAACACCCAAATCGACTTCTTTTCCTTTTTCAATAATAAGGCTATTGAGCGTATATGAGTTGTAACCCAAAAACGAAATAATCAATTTATATTCCCCAGCGGCTAATTTATTTAAGGTAAATTTCCCTTTTACATCGGCAACAGTTCCGTCAACGGGTTTGTTAGTTGCTTTATTAAATAGAGCAATATTGGCAAATTCAACAGCCTGTGTTGCCATAGAATCAATGACATAGCCCGTTATTTTACCATTGCCTTTAGGAGCAGTGTTTGTTGGAAGGGTGTTGTTTCCTCCATTGGGTATTCCTCCTGGAGGCATCCCCCCCGCAGGGCGACCACTCGGAGCATCTTGTGCATTACTGATAAAACTGAGTCCTATAAAGGATAAAAATGCGAGAAGTTTGATGAATTTCATAAGAATATAAATTATGCAATAGCATGATTGCTTGACTGTATTGTTTGTCGGAGTTGATGCAAAGCAAATTCATTTTTTTTACATAATTTCTATAAATATACCAATCGTACTTAATTATCGACAAGTCAGGAAATGTGCCTACAAGACGGAATTGTGGAGGATTTAAACAGGTTTATCGGTTGAAAATCCCCAAGAGTAGAAAATCAAAAAGAGAAAACGCTCAAATCGTAGAATATCTACTATCTTTCAAGAAATATTAGGAACTCCATTGTATGCAATCATTCATCCAACGTCATCGTATTGTCTTTATTCACCTCGCTTTTTGGTTGGTGTATTTCTCGTTTTTCTTTTATCAGATAACGATGAAATGGCACGACGAAGAGCCTGATTATATGCGAGCCTTATTGGATGCAACGCTCCAAGTGTCGTGTATTAGCTGTATAGCTTATTTGAATTATTTTGTCTTTTTGCCCAGGTTCTTAAAACATAAAAATCCGATTCGCTACTTTCTCGAATTTATCGTTCCTTATGCCCTTATTGTATATACCCTGATAAAAGGAAAGCAGTATATTGTAGATGGGTTTAAGTATCAGCGTTGTTTTCTTTATACGACCAACTTTGCGGTAAACATGGCGTTCATCGTACTATTTATCGTAATTTTTGTGGCGATGCTCAAGTTTGCTGAAAATTGGTTTGAATTGGAAGCAAGAAGTAAAGAAATTGAAAATGAGCGACTTACTTCAGAGCTTCGCTTTTTGAAAGCACAGATTAATCCGCATTTTTTATTCAATACGCTCAATAATTTATACTATTTAGCCTTTACCAATTCGCCGAATACCACCGAAGTTATCGCTAAGTTGTCGCAAATGATGCGGTATATGCTTTATGATTCTAACCATAGCAGAGTGCCAATGAGTAAGGAAATCGAGTATATGGAGAATTATATTAGCCTAGAAAAATTACGATTGAACGATGAGATTCCGATTACCTTTACGGTAGAAGGCGATATTCATCAGGCTACGATTGTACCCTTGATTTTGATTACTTTTTTAGAAAATGCCTTCAAACATGGGGTAAGTAATAATGCTCCGCAGGCATTTGTACACATTGCTCTTGTGTTGAAAGATAATACGTGTTGTTATCGAGTGGAGAATAGTAAATTACCCAAAAATACGAACAATGAAGAGAAGTCAGGGATTGGTTTACAAAATGTAAAACGCCGACTAGAATTGAGTTATCCTGACAAATACGAAATGAAGGTAGAAGACCTCGAAGACGTGTATCGCATTGAAGTTTTAATCCAATTAAGTTAATGAATATTACGTGCATCATTGTAGAAGACGAGCCGCTCGCTCGTAATTTATTGACAGAATATGTCAAGAAGATTCCTTATTTGACGCTCTTGAAAGCGTTTTCCAATCCCTTGGAAGCGATTGAATATTTGCGTCAGAATACGGTGGATATTCTCTTTTTGGATGTGCAAATGCCCGAAATTACAGGAATCACTTTTTTGAAAGTAGTCCCTAAAAAACCCTTGGTGATTTTAACAACGGCTTACTCCGAATACGCTTTGGAAGGCTATGAACTGGATGTGGCAGATTATTTATTGAAGCCTATTATTTTTGACCGTTTCTTGAAATCCGTCGAAAAGGTTTCGATGCGATTAAATACTACGTTGCCGACTCCAACCGAAGGCTCAACTCCTGTGGTGGCAAATACAAGTACGGTTTCGGCAGACTACATTTTTGTAAAAGACGGGACTAAACTCGTGAAAATACGCTTAAACGAAATCCTTTTTGTAGAAGGACTCAAGGATTATGTGATGATTCATACACCACAGCAGAAGATTGTGAGTTTGCAACGGATGAAGAGTTTGGAAGAACAATTGCCAGAAAATCAATTTGTTAGAATTCATAATTCTTATATTGTTTCGCTTGAAGCGATGGATGCAATTCATAAGGAAAAAGTACAAGTAGGGGCGGTCTTTTTACCCATCAGTGATACCTATCGGAAATCATTCAAGGATTTTATAGAACGAAATAATGTAGGGAAGTTGGGGTAGGGGTATTGTGCAGGGATTAAAATCCCTGCTTACTAGCTCGGTCGTCCCTATGGGACTTTTTTTTGGATTCGGTAGTTTATTGTGCTTAAACAGGGATTAAAATCCCTGCTTACTAGCTCGGTCGTCCCTATGGGACTTTTTGGGATTCATGTGTAGTTATGATTAATACTTGTTAGTTGGTTATAGTAAATCGTTGAAAATAAATTCTTCGCTATAGTCGATTTCAAACTTGTGAAGCATTTCGAGATACTCCTCTTTAAATGTGCGTTTTTTATGGTGTGTTTCCTGATTTTGGATATAACGAAATACTTGGTCAATATGAGACTGGCTATATGAAAACACACCAAAACCTTGTTGCCATTCGAAGTGATGATTAAGATAACCGCTTTCATTAATCCATTTAGAGGATTTTGCCTTCGCATTTTTCATTACGTCCGATACCGAAATCGATGGTTTTAAGCAGAAGAAGCAATGAATGTGGTCTTCAACTCCATTTATGATAATTGTTTTACAACCTGTTTCATTGATTAGATTGCCGATAACAGCAATTAACTCATTTCGCCATGTTTTATCAATAAGAGCTTCTCTGTATTTTACAGGGAATACAGTTTGAATGTAGATTTTGTGATAGGTGTTTGCCATCGTATTAAATTAATAGTTTTATGTAGAAAAAAACGGTCGTCCCGATAGAACTCTTTAACAAGTCCCATCGGGACGACCGATATAGTAATCAGGGATTTTAATCCCTGCGAGTGGTCGTAAGACTTTTGCTCCAAGTCCCATCAGAACGACCGATATAGTAATCAGGGATTTCAATCCCTGAGCAAATCCTATTTCTTCTCAGGTAATAAAATTACCTTAATGAAATCTTTGCTGAAATATTTGTTTGCGGCTGCTTGTGTACTTGCAACAGTTACTTTGGCCATCAAGTCATTCTCTTTTAACACGTCTTTTACGTCTTCAGATTCTTGGTATTGTCCTTGCAAATAACCCAACCAGAAACCATTATCACGTAATTGAACTTCCAATTGACGTTTTCCTTCCGCTTTAAACTTGTCAATATCTCCCTGTTCAGCTCCTTTATCTTTGATTTTCTGAATTTCAGCAAGCGTACGAGTAATTAGTTTGTCCACATTTTCAGGGCCGCAGCCAAAAGCAATACGGAATGAATAACGTTTTGAAGGCGTTTTCCCTGCCGACGCACTTACGCCAACACCATATACCCCCGCTTCTTCTTCACGAAGTTTTTCAATCAACTTGATTTCTAATACTTCACCCAATGCTTCAATTTGCTTATCCGTTTCAGCAGTATAAGTAGGTAATTCGCCCGTCCAAACTAGCGTTACTCTTGCCTTTGGTTCAGTACCTTTGTAAACCGTTTTCGCAACAGCTCCTTTTGGTGGATTGATGCCCAAATCTTTGAAGGTTTCTTTACGCTTAATCGAAGGCAAACCACCAAGGTATTTTTCTAATAAAGGAGTAATCGTCTCATTTTTGAAATTACCCACAAAGAAGAAGGTAAAGTCTGAGGCATCAGCAAAACGTTCTTTGTAAATCTCAAAAGCACGGTTGGCATCCACTTTTTCCATACGAGCCAAGGTCATAGGCATATTACGAGCATTGTAATTGACCATCACAGCCGTTAGGGAATCGCCATATACCTTTTCTGGAGTCAGTGTTTTTTGTTGATTCGCTAAGTTGTCTTTTTGGTTCGCTAAAAATCCTTTGATTACTTCTCCATCAAAACGAGGCGTAGTAAAGTACCCATAAGCTAATTGTAAAGCTATTTCTAAATCTTTCGGAGAAGCAGAACCACTGATACCTTCGCCAAGACTATTGATAGAAGGACTTACTCGTACAGTTTTGTCAGAAAGCAATTTACGTAGATTAACTGCACTAAAGTCGCCCAAACCACTCATTTGTGTTACCGCAGAGGCTAAGCGAGCATTGTCTGCATCTTTGTCAGCATACAAGTTTGTTCCTCCAAAACTAAAGCCAGAGAATACAATTTCATCGTTTTTAAAGTCAGTTGCTTTTAATACTGCTTTTACGCCATTGCCAAAAGTCAATTCTGTCACGCCAATCTCAGGAATTTTCTTGGTTGAAACAACCTTAGAACCCGTTGGTACTTTGGCAAGTAAAGGTTTCGAAACGGTTTCATCAACATACGCTTTTACATCTTTTCCTGCCGAATTAATCCATTCTTTTAACTGAGCTTCGGTTGGTAATTTATCTTTCTCTTTTTCAGGAGCCATCAAGATAACCGAACGATTTTCGTCTGAAATCAATTTTCCTGCTACTTGATTTACTTCGTCTAAGGTAACTCCTCCGATGTATTGCTTCGTAAATTGATAATTAAATTCGATTGACGTAAGGTTTTCGTTTTCAATAAACGCACTTACTAATCCATCTACCAATTGCTCTGATTCTGTCTTGTCTTTTTCCTTGTAGGCATTTTCTTGGCTAACCATATAGGATTTTTTGGCACGTTCAAACTCCGTTGCCGTGAAGCCAAACTTCTTCGCTCTAGCCGATTCGTCCAAAATTGCTTTTAAGCCTTTTTCGATGTTTGAACCCTTAATCATCACAAAAGAAGTAAAGGCATCCAAATTGCTTAAAAAGCCTCCATAACCTGCGTATCCATATTGAAAAGGAGGATCTGCTTTTTGCGTTAATTCCTGAATTCGAGCCGAAAGCATTTGATTAAACAACGTACGCACTAAGCCATCACGACGGTCTTGATAGGTTACGTCTTTACGTTTTGGCTGTTTGTTGAAAATCTGAATCATCGTGTTGGGTTGCTCAGGGTCTGTTACAATGGCAACGTCTGTTCCGCCCGACAAATTGATGGTATAGTTGGTGCGTGGTTTTTCGTTAGCAGGGTTTTGAATACCACTAAATTTCTCACGAATCATTTTTTCAACTACATCCATATCAATGTCTCCAACAACAGCAACAGCCTCTAAATCTGGGCGATACCAATCTTGATGAAACTGCTTTAAGGTCTCGTACTTAAAGTTTTTCAAGATGTCATCTTTTCCAATCGGTAAGCGTTTTGCGTATTGAGAATTGTTCAAAATCATCGGGAAATACTTGTCACGCATACGTGCTTGAGCTCCTTTTCCTAAACGAGATTCTTCCAACACAACACCTCTTTCTTTGTCGATTTCACTAGGGTCAAGGGTGGCATTATGAGCCCAATCTTCTAAGATTTGCATCCCTTTTTCCACAATCTGAATTGAGTCAGAAGGAATTGGTAACATATACACCGTTTCGTCGAAACTGGTATAAGCGTTTAAATCTGCCCCAAAACGTACCCCTGATTTTTGTAGAAAATTAACCAATTCATTCTTCGGAAAGTTTTTAGTTCCGTTGAAATTCATGTGTTCCATAAAGTGAGCCAAGCCTTGTTGCTCATCTGTTTCAAGAGTCGAACCTGCTTTAACGGCTAAACGTAGCTGTACCCTTTTTTTAGGCTCTGCATTTTTCTGAATGAAGTATTTTAAACCATTCGGTAATACGCCTACTCGTACCGACGGATCCATAGGTAAGAGCTTGGACATCTCTGGGGCGTTTTGAGCCATGCTCGAAAAGCTAACAGTCGCTCCTAACATAAGAGAAGCTAAGAGATGTACGGATTTTTTGTGTTCCATGAATTAATGATTTAAAGAAATATAAATGTAAAGATGGTAATGTCGTCGTGCCTTTCAAACCTGGTTGATAGCTCGCTGAAGTTAGCACATTTTTTGTTTTGTAATAGACCAACGTTATACTGTTCGTACATATTTTACACAAATTAGCACTAAACTTATTTACTTCTAACAAAACTTATGATTAATGGTTTTATTTTGGACTTAGTGGTTAAAAATAGAGTAATCTCGGGTTAATGGTTAAAATGCCTTAAATTTACCGACTAATTAGTCAAAACAAAGTGGGCGTAGTGACCGTTTGCGATAAAAAAACAGAGCCTTAGGCTTTTTTGTACAAAATATAGAACATGCTCTGTCACTTTCTGTAATTTTACTCGTCCCAAAAACGTTTTATTACACATACGACAGTCATTAATTAAGCTCCCTTTATGTATTCTTTCCCCATGAAAAAACACCATTTATTTATCCTATTCCTAGGCTTTTTTGCTTTCGGATTAAGTTCTTTTACAAGTGATAAGCAACCCCAAAAACTGGACGAACCTCTTTACGATACCCTGCATTTCCAGTCACTCGTAGTAGCAGGTATCAAGTTAGGGAGTCCTTACGGTAAAGTATTAGAAAAATTAGGTTCTCCTGACTCAGTTCGGAAAGAAGCTACTCCTGACGCTCAAACGGCCGACCACTTTGAGGAATATTTATATGGTACAGATGTCCTCTATGTAATGGACGAAACGTTCAGCGGTTTTGAATTGAAAACACCTCGCTTTCAAGTAGAAAGTTTGGGCGGATTAAAAGTAGGTGATTCGGCATCAAAACTAAAAAAACTGTTCCCTATATCGTATAAAAACCGAGAAATTGATGAGTTTAATCCTGCTTGGGTGACATACAGCGTCCAGTTTGGCACATCGGATTCGTTCCTAGAAATTTATACACAAGACGGAAAAATAATCACTATCAGTACCGTAACAGACGATGATGAGGAAGAAGAAGAGTAAGTAGTGAGTTGATGAGTTGAAAGTTGATGAGTTAAAGTTCTTTGAACTCATCAACTTTGCTATATCCTGTGTCGAGCAAGTTTAAACAGCTTCTTTTCTAAAAACTTACCTAGAAAAGTACAATTTGGTATTTTTTAACATAACTTTGTATCACAATCACAAAAAGGGGTGCCTTAATATAACGGGCTGAGATTATACCCATTGAACCTGTGCGGGTAATGCCGTCGAAGGGATTTTTGAATCTAGCATTTCATTGCACTTTTTCAAATTTTCACGTTTTCAATTTGGTGTTTATTATTTTGTTTAATCAGACAAGATTTTACTCCTTTGCTTGTCGTAATTGCTAAAATTATGATAAATCGTTACGTAGAAAAAATCCGTAAAACCGTTTTTTCAACCAATTTTAACAAGTTATTTTTCTTAGGGCTTTTCTTATTAAGCCAGTCGATTACCTATGCTCAATTCAGCATTTCGGGAAAAATTATTGATTCTGAAACAAAGCAAGGTTTGGCAGGAGCAACCATCGTTCTGGAAAATACCGTAAAAGGAACGGTCTCTGACGCACAAGGGAATTACATTTTAAAACCCTTAAAAAAGGGGACTTACTCGCTTAAAGTTACTTACATTGGTTTTCAAAAATCTATACAAATAGTTGATTTAAAAGGAGATAGTAAGTTGAATGTAGAGCTTTCAAAGTCTTCTTTTACGGCAGATGAGGTAATTGTAAACGCTACTCGTGCCAATGCTAAATCGGCGATGGCATATAGCGATGTTAGTAAAGAAGACCTTCAAAAACAAAACTTAGGTCAGGATATTCCTCAGCTATTAAATTTTACACCCTCTATCGTTACTACTTCCGATGCAGGTGCAGGAGTGGGTTACACAGGAATCCGTATTCGTGGAACAGATGCCACTCGTATCAACGTAACCATCAACGGTATTCCCTTAAACGATGCTGAGTCACAAGGGGTTTATTGGGTCAATATGCCCGACTTAGCAAGTTCTGTAAATTCAGTTCAAATCCAGCGTGGAGTAGGTACATCAACCAATGGGGCAGGAGCTTTTGGAGCGAGTGTCAATGTCTCAACCAATGAGTTCAGAAAAGACGCTTATGCAGAGATAAACTCTTCTTTTGGTTCTTTTAAAACCTTGAAAAATACTATTTTGGTGGGTTCTGGCTTGTTGAACAACCATTTTACAGTAGATGCCCGTTTATCGAAAGTTACTTCTAACGGTTATGTAGATCGCTCTTCTTCTGATTTGAAATCGTTCTATTTATCAGGTGCTTATTTCGGTAAAAAATCCTTTGCTCGTTTGAATGTATTTTCTGGAAAAGAAAAAACGTATCAGGCTTGGGAAGGTGTTCCAGAGTCTCGACTAAACAACGATGTGGCAGGGATGAACGCTTTTATTGACCGTAATTTATACGATAGACCTGCTGATGCAGCAGCGTTATTGGCATCGGGTAGAACCTACAACCTTTATACGTATGCCAACCAAACGGATAATTATCAACAAGATCATTACCAATTGTTGACTTCTCATCAAATTTCTTCTGACTGGACTGCCAATATAAACTTTCATTATACTTATGGTAGAGGCTATTACGAGCAATATAAAGAAAATCAACGGTTTTCGGACTATGGTTTACCCAATGTGATGGTGGGGACATCGGAAGTGAAAAGGACAAATTTGATTCGTCAGAAATGGTTAGATAATGATTTTTACGGAACAACCTTCTCCTTTGATTATCAAGGTAAAAAAGGCTTAACGGCTAATTTGGGTGGTGCTTGGAACCAATACGATGGTCGTCATTTTGGAGAAATAATTTGGGCTACTTATGCCTCTACCAGTAAATTAGGCGATCATTATTACGACGGAAAGTCATTGAAAACAGACGCTAATTTTTATGGAAAAGTATTCTATCAATTGACCGAAAAATTGAACGCTTTCCTAGACCTTCAATATCGTCAGGTGGACTACACAATTCAAGGAATTGATGATAACCGCTTATCAATCGCTCAGGATGCTCACTATAAATTCTTTAATCCAAAGTTCGGATTAACCTATCAGGTAGATAATAATTCGTCTCTTTATGCTTCATATAGTGTTGGTAACAAAGAACCTAACCGTTCTGATTTTATTGATAACGTAGGAAAAGCTCCTCAGTCTGAAAAATTACAGGATGTAGAATTAGGTTATAAAGTCCAATCAGGTAAGGCTGCCTTCGCCTTGAATGGATACTATATGAACTATACGAATCAGTTGGTATTGACAGGAAAATTAAACGACGTAGGTTCACCTATTAGAATTAACGTACCCGAAAGCTACCGTTTAGGACTTGAGTTGCAAGCAGGATTGCAGTTGGATAAGGCATGGAGAATTAACGCAAACTTGACCTTATCGAACAATAAGATTAAGAATTTTACAGAGCAAATTGCGATGTATGATGCTGATTTTAATTTTACGGAATATAAAGAAAATAAATTCCAATCGACGGATATTGCTTTTTCTCCCAACGTGATTGCAGGAACTCAAATCTTATTTACGCCTACCAAAGGCTTAGAGTTAGGGCTGTTGTCTAAATACGTAAGCAAGCAGTACATGGATAATACCACCAGCGAAGACCGTAAATTGAATGCGTATTTCACCAACGATCTTCGTGGAATTTATACCATCAAAACAAAAGGACTTCGTGAAATCTCGTTTAGCGTATTGGCAAACAATATTTTCAACACCCTTTATGAGTCAAATGGATATACTTACAGTTATTACTATACGACTGATAAAATCACCGAAAACTTTTATTATCCTCAAGCAGGCACCAATTTCATGGCAGGCATCAGCTTGAAGTTCTAGCATAAACTAATCTCAAAT
>JBMLRK010000369.1:0-5738 GCA_049241065.1 Spirosomataceae bacterium | reverse complement strand
GTACATCTTGCAAGACAACATTATCTCGTTCGGTAGAGCGGTGATGGTTCAAAATAGTTTGCGTTTGTAGTAAAATTCGCTTGCATACGCTGGCTTTTCGTTTTAAGAAATATAAACGCTGAAACTGGTCAGGATGGATGTCTTTCAAAAATACAATGTCTTCATACTGATCTATTTCCTCCGCTAAAGCTAAAGCGGGCTTTTCATACGCATAGATGGCATTCCAAATTAATTTACTAACAATTTCACTCACTTCCACACAGCGTTGCGTAGCTACATAACGAGTATTTACCTCCTCTATAAATTCAAAGTCTCGACGATGCACCGTAATTAACGTTTTTTTGTTAAAGAAAATCGCTACCTTATTCGACAATTCTTGAATCGTTCTGGCATCCTTCTTCGCATCAGGCGAATAGACCCGTAAAATGATAAATTCAAAATCATCTAACTCTTCAAATTTAGGCAGATGATCAGGTTCTAGGCAATCGAGTAAGGTATAACGGTGTAATCCATATTGCTGAGATAATTCGGATAAATCGTCTTCGGTAGGACTTAAAATATCAATCCATTCAAAAGCATCATTTTGGGCAAGCGTTGTTTTCATACGAAAATTATCTGGTTAATACGTAATAATTCAAAATTATGAATTTTGGATTTTGGATTTAATACACTAGCTGTTGGTCTTTTACAACAAAATAAATATCAGCTACTTTTGAACAAGTACTTAATGTAATGGTAATCGTAAAGAGGTCTGCTCTTTAAGTAACGAGTACGAAAGTAGTCTATATCTTGCTAAGTGATGGCACTAGAGATCATCTTTTTTGTGTTATACTGAATTGATTTATATTTATAAAAATACCTATCGTATTTCGTGATAGCTAGATTATTAAATCCAAAATTTTAAATTTTGGATTATTACTTAGCACTCCCTAATAAGCAGGACAGAAACAGGATGGCATCTTATTAATTTTAGGATTATTCAATGAAAATCATCCATCTAAATAAGCCTCCTTTTTATGAAGCAAAAATTAATTATACTCCTGACTTTATGCTTGTCTTACAGGAGTATTGCACAACAATCTGTCTCTTTCAACGACTTGTCTTTTTGGAAAGCTACCAACAAAAGTAATTGGCAAATCGTTGGTGATGTCAGTGCGGATTTAACCAAACCTGATGCCATGACAAGTACGCTAGGCAAAGGCGTTTTAGTAAATATTCCCAACCCCGAAAACCGTTCGAACCTTGTTTCAGTTGCTGAATATGGTGATGTAGATGTTTCTTTCGACTTTATGATGGCTGCTCATTCCAATTCTGGATTTTATTTACAGGGACGTTATGAGGTACAATTATTTGATAGTTGGGGCGTGAAACAACCTGCCTACAGCGATTGTGGCGGTATTTATAAACGTCGCAAATTTATTCCACAAGAATACCTTTATGAAGGTCATGCACCCAG
Source organism: Spirosomataceae bacterium (assembly GCA_049241065.1). GTDB lineage: Bacteria > Bacteroidota > Bacteroidia > Cytophagales > Spirosomataceae > JALRIJ01. The sequence continues at coordinate 4,282 of JBMLRK010000369.1, read as the reverse complement.
AACAAATGCTTGCCTTGCCCCTGGTCTTTGGCAACACTTAGAGATTTCATTCCAAGCTCCTAAGTTTGATGCGGCTGGGAATAAAACCAGCAATGCCAAAATCTTGGTAGCTAAATTAAATGGCGTAATCATTCACGAAAATCTTGAATTGACTGGCCCTACGGGTGGTGCAATTTCAGAGACAGAAGCTCCTTTTGGCCCTTTCTTAATTCAAGGAGATCATGGTGCTGTGGCATTTAAGAATATGCAAATCACCAATTTCAATGGTCAAGCAATTCAGATGAGCCCAGTGAACTATCAAGTTTTTTACGGGAAATTTAATGCAACAAGTGATTTTTCTTCTAAAAAACCAGAACACACTGGTTCTGCGGATAAATTAACATGGGAAGGCAGTCGTAAAAAAAACGATTTTGGACAGATTTTAGATGCAACCTTGACCATTCCTACGGCAGGAAAACACACCTTTGACTTACAAATTGATGGAAAATATTTGGTTAAAGTAAATGGAAAAGAGCTTCTTCCAGAAGCTCCATCGGGTGAGTATGACCATCGCTTCGCAAGCGTTGATTTACCAGCAGGACAAGTTCCAATATCTATCGTTTTCTATAAATACGAAGGTTGGGCAAAACCTGTGTTAGGCTTATGGATTCAAGGCCCTGCTAGTCGTTCAACAGCATTTCATCGCTTATCGTCGGTGCTTACTGTACCACCCGCAAACCCAATTCTGATGGATGCTCCAACCTCTATTGTCTTTCGTTCTTTCAACGATTTATACGAAAATGAGAAACACCTAAAACGTATTGTTCATGCTGTTAACGTGGGTAATCCAGCCAAATTACATTACACCTACGACCTTGATAATGGTGCTATTGCCCAAATTTGGAAAGGAGACTTTTTAGACGTTTCGCCGATGTGGGATAGCCGTGGCGATGGCTCTTCTCGCCCTCGTGGTGCGGTACTTGCCTTGTCGGATACGCCAGTACTTGTTTCTGCAAACGATAAAGCCCTGTTTTCAGATACACCAAGTGAAGCAGCCAATTTCAGAACCTTAGGCTATGACGTGGACGACCAAAATTTACCCACATTCAATTACCGTATCAATGGCAATGAGGTAGAAGATCAAATAAGAATTCAAGACGAAAAGTATTTTCTCCGCACCTTGAGCATCAAAAACGTAGCGAACAATCAAGTAGTGCGTTTGGCAATTGGCAAAAGCATCGCAAAAGTGGCAGATGACCTGTATAGTGTTGACGACAAACATTATTATATCAGAGCAACAGGAGCTACCATTGAGCAACTAGATGGAAAGAGCGTCCTAACCGTTCCTGCAAGTACTAAAGTCCAATATGCCATTGTTTGGTAAGTCGTTTCTTATTTTTAACACGAATTTCAATTCCATGAATATATCTTCTTATATCCGTTCTATCAGTAAATCATTCCTCCTAGCAGGATCGATTTGTACGGGGCTATTGGCACAGGAAGCCCCTAGCGAAAACGATTTTTACAAAATTATTAAAGTTCCTATTCCAGAAGGTATCGTTTTGGAAGTGGGTGGACTTGTAGCCCTGCCCAATGGCGACTTAGCAGCTTCTACTCGTCGTGGCGATGTTTATATCATTGAAAGTCCCTTATCGAATAGACCGAATTATCGCAAATTTGCCACAGGTTTACACGAGATTTTAGGACTTGCCTACAAAGACGGATTTCTCTATTGCGCTCAACGAGGAGAATTGACCAAACTTATTGATAAAAATGGCGATGGTAAAGCCGACCGTTACGAAACAGTATATGCGTGGCCAATTTCTGGGCATTATCACGAGTATTCTTTTGGGCCAAAAATTGGGGCAGACGGAGCTTTTTATGTAACTGGAAACATTGGTTTTGGCACACATGACTGGTGGGTTGGCAAATCCCTTGCTCCTTGGAGAGGCTGGACAATGCGTATCACTGAGGACGGACAAATGACCCCTTATGCCGCAGGAATGCGTTCGCCTTGCGGAATTGGAATGGTTAACGGTGAGTTTTTCTATGGCGATAATCAAGGAGACTGGATGGGTTCTGGTTTTATTACGAATGTAGAAAAGGGCGATTTCTTAGGTCATCCAGCGTCCTTACGTTGGGCAGACCGTCCAGAATCTCCTGTAAAAATGAGACAATCAATGGTTTATAGTAAAGTTGACCCTCGTGACGACACTCGCTACAAGCCAGAATACATTGCGAATGAACCCGCAACAACCATTTATGAATTTAGCAAAAAGGCTTATCCAGGTATGCAGGTAAAATCTCCTGCCGTATGGTTGCCTCATGGTGTTTTGGGCGTTTCTACTTCCGAAATTATTGTTGATGAAACCAAAGGTGGTTTTGGACCTTTTGCAGGACAGCTATTCGTTGGTGACCAAGGAATGTCTAAAATTGCCCGTGTTTTCTTAGAAAAAGTAAACAATCAGTATCAAGGAGCTTCTTTTGATTTCCGTTCGGGTTTCCGTTCGGGAGTATTACGTATGACTTGGGGAACAGAAGATAATCTCCTTGTGGGCGGAACAAACAGAGGTTGGGGTTCGGCAGGAAATGAGCCATTCGGACTAGAACGCTTACTATTTACGGGAAAAACTCCCTTCGAAATGAAAGCCGTAAGAGCTATGCCAGATGGTTTTGAAATTGAATTTACATTACCTGTGAACAAACAAAAAGCAGAAAATGTAAACAGTTATGACGTGTCGAGCTATACCTACAAATACCATCCTGTTTACGGTAGCCCTGTCATTAATCGAAGCGAAAATGCGGTACGTGGAGCAAAAGTTTCAGAAGACGGTTTACGAGTACGGATTGTAGTGGATAATTTAAGAGAAGGATATGTCCATGAAATCAAACCAGAAGGAATTGCTTCTGCCAAAGAAAATTGGTCGCTCTTGCATGGAAGTGCTTATTACACCTTAAATAATATTCCTGCGGGAGAAAAAGCGAAAATCACCTTAGTTACGCCTAAAACAAAAGCCCAAAAGGAACGTATTGATGCTGGTTCGTTGGTCAATACGCCAGACAATCAGATGAAAGAAGCGGCTCCAGGCACTGCATCGAAGGTAAAAGCGAATCCTGCAAAAGAAGCCTTGTTGACCGACAAAGAAGCAATGGCTTTATTGAGCAAACACACTTGTTTAGCTTGTCATAAAGTAAACGAACGTGCTGTAGGCCCAGCCTATAAGGAAATTGCCAAACGTAATTATACGAATGCTCAGATTGAAGCACTGATTGTCCAACCTCAGCCAAGCAACTGGCCAGACTTTTCGACTCCAATGGCTCCAATGAGTCATGTTCCGAAAAAAGATATTCAAAAAATTGCCGCTTGGATTAATGCTTTGAAAAAATAATTCAACACCCAAAATAAGTATAAATGCACACAGTCATCAAATCCGATTTTGATGGCTGTTTTTTTTATAAACTAATGTTAGAAAGACCGAATAATAATTATTTTTGGAAAACTACTCACTTATCTCCTACATTTAAGAGAAAATTGATTACTTGAACCATTCCACTACTCCCTTGAAACAAATCGCCCTTCGCTATTTTTTACTTTTCACCTACCTTACAGCGTCTTATTCGAATGCCGCTATCCGTTCTGTGTGGCATTATCAACGAGGTGATATAAGTAGCGATTTGATAAACAAGATACGTGCCGATAAACATATTCGTTTGCAATATAATGAAGTTGCTAATCTTGAATTTGTTACCCAACGGACTAAAGAAACGTATTTTTACAAAATACCCAATGCCGAAAAATTGAGTCGATGGATTGAAATAGGAACAGAACCCATCATTCAAATTCCAATGCTAAATGGTGGCCAATATACGCTATATCTGGCAACCCAAGCAAACGACGCTCACATTATCGACAAGGTTAACATTGCTATTAAACAGGCATTTTGGCAAGAATGGTGGTTTTTCCCATCCATTTTTATCTACTTTATGGGACTCGTAGGCATTGGCATTTACTTCTTTTCGCTTTATAACATTCGCCAAAAACTCAAGCTTTATGATGTCCGAAACAAAATAGCCGCTGACTTACATGACGAAGTCGGTTCTAACTTAAACAGTATTTCTATTTTCATTGAACTACTACGCAGAAAATCACCCCCAGAGCTGTACCCAATTTTAGATAAAATAACGAAAAACTCATCGGAGTCACTCCAGTTGATGCAAGACACCATTTGGGCGATTCAAACAAAGAATGATAATTTCAATCTATTTATTGACAAAATGAGAGGACTGGCTACTTCTGTACTTG
>JBMLRK010000368.1:0-3418 GCA_049241065.1 Spirosomataceae bacterium | reverse complement strand
TATTACATCCAATCCGACAGGGATTAAAAGCCCTGTTTACAAAATCGGTCGTCCCAATGGGACTTGTAGAACTTGATTACCGATAAATCATTTTCTTAAAAGTCTCGTAGAGACGACCGAGCTTGTAAGGATGTAATTTATTACATCCAATCCGACAGGGATTAAAAGCCCTGTTTACAAAATCGGTCGTCCCAATGGGACTTGTAGAACTTGATTACCGATAAATCATTTTCTTAAAAGTCTCGTAGAGACGACCGAGCTTGTAAGGATGTAATTTATTGCATCCAATCCGACAGGGATTAAAATCCCTGCTTACTAAATCGGTCGTCCCGATGGGACTTGTAGAACCTGATTACTGATAAATCATTTTCTTAAAAGTCTCGTAGAGACGACTGAGTTTGTAAGGATGTAATTTATTACATCCCAAACGAAAGAAAAGACACGATGCTGTTGAGTGATAAAAATTAGTTTGGGTATTTTCTTAGCGAACGGTGGAATGATTTTTCAAAAAAAATGGTAATTTCAAAACGTCTTACAGACAAGTAATTTGTACTCAACCATCTATCAGGAAAACGTTAACACAACGACCATGAAAAAAAACATCATTCAACTGTTAGCCATTTTATTGGTAAATCTAGCTTTTACCGCAGCGTCTTTTGCACAAACTCCCAAACGTATTGATTTTGCGAAAGAAGGTTCTAACTCGCTCGTATGGGAACAGAAAGTAGCTGGAAATAGCTCTAAAGCTTTTGTTTTCAAAGCAAAAAAGGGACAGATTTTAACATTAAGCTTTATTGACGACACTAAAAAAGGGTCAATGGATTTAGGAAAGGTTTCTATCGAACCCAACAAAGAGCCTTATACAGAAACAATTGCTGTAACGAAGGAATATCGTTTGAGCGTTTCTAATAACACAGCAAAAGCAACAAGTTTCAGAATTTCGATTAGCTTAACTGACCCTGCGAAGAAGAAGTAGGGAGAAAATAAACATCCTCCCATCGTCACCCCGACAGGACAAAAAGCCGCTGTCGGGGTGACGATGGGAGGATGTTTAGTATTGGAAAATTACCACGGAATTGGTTTATAATCTTTCAGAAATTGTCCGCACCAATGTTTTCCCGAATTAATTCCGTCGAACAAAGGGTCTAGCACTCTTGCTGCACCGTCCACAATATCCAATGGCGGTTGAAAATCTTGTTCTTCTTGTTTTCTTTTTGCCAATTCAGCAGGGTCTTCGTCCGTTACCCAGCCCGTATCTACGGCATTCATAAAAATTCCCTCTTTGGCAAGCGTTCCCGAAGCCGTATGCGTTAACATGTTCAAAGCCGCTTTTGCCATGTTGGTATGCGGGTGACGGTCTTCTTTGAAGAAGCGATGGAATTTTCCTTCCATTGCCGAAACGTTAATAATATGCTTTTTACCCGTGTTATCGGTCTTCATCAATTCCGAAAGACGATTGCACAGTACAAAAGGAGCAACAGAATTCACAAGCTGTACTTCAATCATTTCGGTCGTTTCTATTTGTCCGAGCCTTAACCGCCAACTATTCGTTTTCCGTAAATCCACTTGTTGTAAATCGGCATCCAATTCCCCTTCTGGAAATACTTCTTTGGCTACCAAGGCATTATCAAACGAATAAGGAATTTGCGATAATTTAGCCGAAGCACGCAAGCCAATCCCAGGTTCGGGGCCATGCCAAGTTACGGGCATATTTTGATTCGACGAAACGCTGTCAATCAATAACTGCAATTCGTTCAGACAATGGGTATGATCTGACAACAAGGCTTGTGCTTGCTCAGGTAGCGAACTAAGCGGAAGTTCTTCGTTTTCCATCAAATGAGCATAAAAACCCGATGGTCGTCTGACAGTCTGGGCGGCATTATTGATAAGAATATCCAAACGACCGTAGGTTTGTTCAATATAATTGCAAAAAATCTCAACGCTCGGAATATGGCGTAAATCAAGTCCATGAATTTTCAAGCGATGCCCCCACTCGTTAAAATCAGCCTCTTTGGCAAAACGCAAAGCTGAATCGACAGGGAAACGAGTCGTAGCAATGACCGTTGCCCCTCCTCTCAAAAGCATCAGGGTAATGTGATAACCGATTTTTAGACGAGAACCCGTTACTACCGCAATTTGTCCTTGCACATCAGCCGTTTGAAAACGTTTGGCATAATTAAAATCGCCACAATCGGGACACATGGTATCGTAGAAATGATGGATTTTTGTGTATTTGGTCTTACAAACGTAGCAGTTCCGAGGCGTGGCATATTCGAGGGATTCTTTTTGAGCTAGTTCCTCAAGGGCTAACACTTGTGGAGCAATAAAAATACTCGCTTCCCGAGCATAACGAATGCCTGTTTCTTTACGAGCCGTTTTGTCTCGCTTTTCTAATTTCCGTTTAGCAGCTAATTTTCCGTCTTTTTTTCGACGAAAAAGTTCATCCTTATTGGGTCTTGAGAACATTCCTGCTTCCATTAACAAAGCCGTTCGTTGTTCTTTCGGAATATCAAATATTTGGTCGGTGTTCTTGTTCAATTGTGCTAAAATGGCAATACAACGGTCTATTTCTTCCGAGGTAATGCTATTTTCTGGCTCTATTTCGTCCTTCATTATGCCTTTTAATCTTCGTTTTCAGTTAAGTTTGCAAAGATAAGGCTAAAATAGTATGTCCTTGCCAAAAAGCATTGACAGCCTTATTAAAAGCCATCAATGCTTACAAAATACCTAGCAGTTTTCAATTCTGAACAAGTGCATTGGCATAATATGCGGGTTTAAATCCACAAAATTCCAATCGCCTTTCCATGTGTACCGAGAGTCAGTCAATAAATCATGGACGATATAATGTTCATCGTGATTTTTATTGATTTTATGTAAAGGTAATCGTACCATTCCACCTTGCGAATGATGTGGATCAAGGTTGACGATACACAGAATACAGTTCCCGTCCGAAGCCGTTTTTACGTACGCAATTACTTTATCGTTTTGAATTTCGCAGAATGTAATATCATTCGTTTGTTGTAAAGCCGCATTTTCTAATCGGGCTTGGTTAGTTTTCCGAATCAAAAGCGTTAATTTATTTTCTAAATGCCAATCCCATTTACGAATTTCATACTTTTCTGAATGCCGATATTCTTCACAATTTGGAATTGCCTCACTAATCATATTCTCAAAAGCTGGGCCAAAAATGCCATTTACAGACGACAACGTTGCTGATAAAAAATAGCGAGTCAAGAACACAGGTTCTAAACCCGATTGCATACTCCAAGACAAAATATCATTCGTATTTACACAAAAATTCGGGCGCATAAAATGGCGTAAATCCGATTTTGTTAATTCGTTCATGTAATCTGTCAGTTCTTCTTTGGTATTTTTCCAGATAAAATACGTGTACGATTGCGTAAACCCAACCTTGGCT
>JBMLRK010000367.1:0-1522 GCA_049241065.1 Spirosomataceae bacterium | reverse complement strand
CAATAATTCCTAAGCCTTTTTCTGCCAAGCCGCCAATGAGTTTATAGATTTCATTTTTGGCATTAATATCAATTCCACGAGTGGGTTCGTCTAACAATAATATCTTCGGATTAGTTGCTAACCATTTGGCTATCACTATCTTTTGTTGATTACCACCACTTAGATTTTTAGCCGTCTGACTATCGGATGAAGTCTTAATTTGGAGTTCTTCAATGTATTTTTTTGATAAAGCAGACTCTTTTAAATCGCTTAGTAAGCCCAAATTTTCAAGGTCAAAAAGGGTTGTTAGACAAATATTTGTTTTTACGTCTAAGCCTAAAACAAGACCATCTTTTTTGCGGTCTTCGGGTACAAGAGCCAAGCCCGACTTAATGGCATCCGAAGGGTTTTTAAAACGAACCGTTTCCCCCTCAATTTGAATATTTCCTGTCGATAAACGGGGATGTAGTCCGAAAATAGCTTCAAACAGTTCTGTTCTTCCAGCCCCCATCAATCCAAAAATACCGAGAACTTCTCCTTTTCCTAACGTAAAAGAAACGTCTTGTAGTAAGTTTCGATTACTAAGAGAGGGGTGTTTTAGCGTTAGCCCTTGAATCGACAATAAAGCACTACGTTCTTGGTTCGATGCTGTTTTTCGGGAAATCGTAATTTCTCGACCTACCATTTTTTGAATCAAACTATCGTGGGTAATCCCTTTCATATCACCCGATTCGATGGATTTTCCGTCACGAAGCACCAAATAACGATCGGCAATTTTAAAAAGTTCGTCTAATTTATGGGAAATATAAACGATGGTTTTACCTTCTTTTTTTAAGTTTTCAATAATGCCAAACAATACATTTACTTCACTATCACTGATGGCAGAAGTCGGCTCGTCCATAATGATTACTTCCGAATCGTAGAGTAAAGCTTTTGCAATTTCAACGACCTGCTGTTGACCTACTTTTAGCGAAGAAACCAAGGCATCAGGTTCAACAGTTAGCTTTAATTTTTGAAGTAAAGCCTTGGTCTGTTGTTGCATTTCCTTCTGATTCAGCACTCCCCAATCGTTCTCCAACTCCCTTCCCAAAAAAATATTTTCGGTGATGGATAGATATGGAATCAGGTTTAACTCTTGGTGAATAATGGCAATTCCAGCCTCTTGAGCTTCCCGAGTATTCGCAAATTTAACAGGTTTGCCATGCAAGAAAATTTGTCCTTCATAATCGGGATATACCCCCGAAAGAATTTTCATAAGCGTTGATTTTCCTGCTCCATTTTCACCGATAATGGCATTTACTTTCCCTCCGTGCAATTCGAAGTTCACTTGGTCGAGAGCCGTAACTCCCGAAAATCGTTTCGTTATATTTTGTACGACTAACATAAGTCCCCTAACTCCTGAAGGAGCATTTAAAATTATAGTTTGAAAGGCAACGAGTTTTAAAAGGCACGTAGGCACAAAGTAAAAGGCACTTTACTTTAGAAGTTACTTAATTGAACGCAGGCAAGGTTTTGAACCTTTAAAAATAACCCAATTTATCGT
>JBMLRK010000366.1:0-9221 GCA_049241065.1 Spirosomataceae bacterium | reverse complement strand
GCAATAGGCAATAGGCAATAGGCAATAGGCAATAGGCAATAGGCAATAGGCAATTTAAAAATTCCAGTTCGTTTAATAAAACACCAAAAGTCTTTTTTTGTGTTTCGTGTATGCTGGCTGAGAATAAAATCACTAATTCACTCAATCACAACTCACTAATTATAGTACACAATTCACTAATTATATTTATTAATGATACGGATGAAAACCTTACGTACTTTATTGACAGCATTGATACTTTTACTAGTGAGTAAAGGTTTCGCTCAGGATGTAAAACGTGTTGAAATCGACATTCCTGCTACAGCAAATGAGTTTTTTGCCATTCCTTTGGCAGACAAAGGGGTTGTCGTGATGTCGCAGGTAACAAAGAATGACTTCAACTTAATTCGTTTTGATACTAACCTGCAACAGCTGTGGAGTATCAACGGAACCGTAGGTAATAACCTCGACTATGTGAAACACGCCTACGACGGACAAAATCTGTACCTACTTTTTAGTCGCTATAACAGCAATGTTTTTGAGATTATTAAGGTCAATCTGGGGCCAGGTTTTATTGAGAAATTTCAGATTTTAACCGCAAATCGTTTAGAGGTATCTGATTTTCAAGCGATAAACTCGTCGATATTCATTGCTGGGGTTAGTAATTCTCAGCCTATTGTTTCTTATACCAACTTGGTTGAGCGTAAAACTAAAATTCTTCCATCGGCTCTCAAAAATCAAGCTGAAATTCAGTCGATGGAATTGGATACTACCACCAATTTAATCAACGTTACCTACGCTGTAGGAACACGTGGCAAAAACTATCAATTGGTCTTAAAATCGTTTGATGAAAATGGTACTTTCGTTGAGCAAATCGTCATGGATCCGCAGGATGAATTTGCCATGATGAATGGACGTTTAAATCAAGTATCTGACTCTACGCAAATTTTGTTCGGAACGTATGGCTATAAAAATAGTATTGGAGGTTCGAAAGGGCCAACCTCTCAAGGTATTTATTTCAGTAAATTCATTCATAATGAGGAGATTGAAACTAAATTCCATAGCTTCACCGATTTCAAAAACTTCTTCAACTATCTCGGAGAAAAAGCGAAGTCAAGACAAGAACGCAAAATCAGTGACAAGAAAGACAAAGGAGATGATTTACGTTTAGACTACCGAATTTTAGTCCATGATGTCATCAAAAAAGATAATCAGTACATCTTGGTTGCGGAGGCTTTTTATGCAAATTATCGCTATAACAATAGTTTTAACCCGTATGGCTTAAACTCCTTTAATTCTTTTGCGAGTCCGTGGAGTTCCTTCTATAATCCATATCGCTGGGGATGGGGTAACTATGGTTTGTACTCTCCTTACAGTAGCTATTATAGCCCATGGGGTTGGAACAATCGCTATTATGGCAATCAACAAACTTTTGATGGCTGGATTTATACCCATGCAATCATTGCTGGTTTTGACGAAAAAGGTAATTTGCTCTGGGACAATAGCATTGAATTGAAGGACTTAAAGCAAGAAAAACTAAGCGAAAAAGTAAGAGCTTCTTTTGATGCTGATGATAAAATCACGCTTTCGTATTGCAACAACGGAGAGATTTTCACCAAAATCATCAAGGGAAATGAGGTTATTGAGGATACGCAAAAACGGAGCATTGCTCCTTCGCAAGAAAGCGACAAGGTAAAAAGAACCATTTCAGATAATATCAACTTTTGGTTTGGCAATTATTTTCTTGCCTCAGGAATTCAACGTATCACCAACAATGAGGAAGGTTCAAAACGTAATGTTTTCTACCTTAACAAACTCAAATTTTAAGCGATTCAGTTCAAAATAGTGTAGTTCTGAAACGATTAACGTAATTTTGTAGCGATGTCTTCGGGCATCGCTTTTTTTTTAACAGTACAGGAGGCTTTACTAGCTTTAGGCAATAAGACAACTGTAATAAATTTATCCCAGTACATTGAGCCAAACACAGATACAACTAGAGACTCCTCAGCATTGGAAAGCATATCAACTCCTTGATTCGGGGGGATTTGAGAAATTAGAGAAATTTGGAGATTATATCCTTCGCCGCCCAGAACCACAGGCTGCTTGGGACAAAACGCTTTCGGACGAAGCATGGACTGAAAAAGCGGATGCTTATTTCAAAAAAGATAAGGGTTCGCAAGATAAAGGTGAATGGATGATTCGTAAAAATATGGTCGATCGTTGGTATATGCCCTACAAAACACCCGCCTTAGATTTATCATTTAAACTCGCTCTTTCTTCGTTCAAACACGTAGGTATTTTCCCAGAACAAGCGAATAACTGGGACTTTATCGTGGAGAAAATCGCCAAATTAAAAGCACAAGGTATTCAATCTCCCAAGATTCTTAACTTATTTGCTTATACAGGTGGTGCATCCTTGGCAGCTAAATATGCAGGTGCAGACATTACCCATGTGGACTCAATCAAGCAGGTAATTAGCTGGTCAAGAGACAATATGGAAGCAAGCAAACTCGACAATATCCGTTGGGTTGTAGAGGATGCGATGAAATTTGTCAAAAGAGAAGCAAAACGTGGCAATATCTACCACGGTATTATCTTAGACCCTCCTGCTTACGGTCGTGGACCAGACGGCGAACGTTGGATTTTGGAAGAACAAATCAACGAAATGCTAAAATTGGTCGCAGAAATTTTGAATAAAGAAAACTATTTCCTTATTCTAAATATGTATTCGATGGGGTTCTCTTCGTTAATCGTTGAAAATTTAGTAAAATGCAGTTTTAGCCAAACTCAAAATCATGAGTTCGGAGAATTATACCTAGAAGATTCGTTCAAGAAAAAGCTACCGTTGGGTGTTTTCTATCGTTTTTCTAGTTGTTAAGAACAGAAAACTTCAAGAACTTTAAGAGACACTAAAAATAGAGCGAAGTAGTAATTTTTTTTCATAATGGGTTAATTCGTTTTAAGTGGTTATTTTTACGGGACAAATATATACTATTTTTCAAGTTCTTATCACTTTTTACTTTAAAATCTTACTATTAACTCCATTATCTTACGAATAAAAACGAAATACGCTGTTGTTATTGGTTAGTACTCTCTCTTTATAATTGAGACTTTACCAGAAAGTTTGTTAATTAGAGCCAACTAACTACTTTTTAAAATGAGTTGAGTTAACCGTATCAAGAAAGTTTGAGTACCCATATTCAGTTGATAAAGTGGCAATTGAACCAAATTTTATCTGAATTATGTATATGCTTTGTTAGCATTTTAGGTTAAATTGCCTACTCTTTATAGTATTACAATGAACAAACCCTTATCCGTCCATATAGTTGTATTTTTAGCGATTGTCACATTTCTCACAAGCTCCTGTGGCACTGAGTCGAGAAAGGGCGAAAAAATCCCTGCTGTTCCCGAAATTACAGCAAAAGCTAGACGATTAGCTGCGATTGACTTTTTGACCAATGTCATTAATAACACCGCAAATTCTTCGGATGCGTATTATAAACGTTCATTGTTATATATGGAAGATGAACGCTTTAATGAAGCGTTAAGTGACATCAATGATGCGATTAATATTAAGCCCAATGTTGGTAGTTATTTTCAGGCAAAGGCAATGATTTTAAGGGCATTTAGCCATCCTAGAGAGGCGTTAGCAGCAGCATCTAGGGCAGAAGCACTCAACATCGAATCACCAGAATTGTTTACCCTTTTAGGCGATTTATATCAGCAAATCGGACAGTATGCAAAGGCGAGATTATACCTAAGAAAGGCATTACAGGTTTCTCCAAACAATGGTGAAACGTATTTCTATCAAGGTGAAATTGCCGCCAAACAAGGAGATACAACCAATGCCTTACAGCTTTACCAAATTACGTTGACCTTGAAACCCTCGTTTATCCCAGCGTATTTAAAGTTAATGGATGTTCATACGGCTTTGAAAGAATATGATTTAGCCTTATTTTATGGCAATGAAGCCTTGAAATATAAGCCCAAAAATGCAGAAATTTACTTTAGACGAGGGATTACCTATCACCGAGTTTGGCGAGTGGATAGTGCGTTAATTTCATTCCAAAAAGCGGTACAATTGGACTCTTCTATGGCTAAAGCAAGCTTTTATGCAGGGGTAATTTATTTCAAAAGTCATGCGTTTAAACTTGCATTGCCCTATTTTAAACATACATTTAACCGTAATCCTAAATATCCCGATGCTCGATTCTATATTGCACAGTGCTTAGAATACACGGGTAGATTTGAAGAGTCAGAAAAAGTATATACGGAATTAGTAGCAGAAAATGGTAGTGATTATCGTTCTCTCAATGGTTTATACCGTGTCAAAAGAAAGTTATTGTATGCAAGTGGAACATACATTCCTGACATGAGTTTAGAATACGATTCGACTGCCGTACTCGGGAAAGAAAGTCCAAAACGAAACATTGATACGACCATTAAGGCGCTTGTTCCCAAAACAAAAATTAGTGCAAAACCAGATTCAACAAAAAAATAATACGCATAAATCTAGGAAAAGATTTGGCAGCATGTTGTTTGTATAACATCAAATGCTAAATTAAAATCCTCAAAACAAACCCTCAATCAAATGATTAAAATTACCTTACCCGATGGGAGTGTAAGAGAGTATGCTCAGGGAATAACTGGGATGGACATTGCCCTAAGTATTTCGGAAGGTTTAGCCAGAAATGTATTGGCTGCCAAAGTAAATGGAAAAGTAGTTGATGCTGCTACTCCTATCAACGAAGATTCGGATTTTCAATTATTAACTTGGAATGATACCGAAGGGAAACAGACATTTTGGCACTCATCTGCTCACTTGTTAGCAGAAGCAATTGAAGCACTTTACCCTGGTACAAAATTCGGTATTGGCCCCGCTATCGAAACGGGTTTTTACTACGACATTGACATGGGCGAAAAATCGCTTAGCTCTGAAGACTTCAAGAAAATTGAAGACAAAATGTTGGAGTTAGCTCGTCAGAAAAATGTGTTCACTCGTACTGCTGTTGCCAAACAAGATGCTATTGAATATTTCACCGAAAAAGGAGACGAATATAAATTAGAATTAATTGATGGCTTAGAAGATGGCTCAATCACTTTCTACCAACAAGGTAATTTTACCGACTTATGCCGTGGGCCACATATCCCAAATACGAGCTTTATTAAGTCTGTAAAATTGATGAGCATTGCAGGAGCATACTGGCGTGGAGACATTAGCCGTAAGCAAATGACTCGTGTTTATGCCGTTTCTTTCCCTAAACAAAAAGAATTAGACGAATACTTAACATTATTAGAAGAAGCTAAACGCCGTGACCACCGTAAATTAGGTAAGGAAATGGAATTGTTTGCCTTCTCTGAAAAGGTAGGTATGGGTTTACCACTTTGGTTGCCAAAAGGAACGATGTTACGTGAACGTTTAGAGAATTTCTTACGTAAAGCTCAAGTGCGTGCAGGCTACTCTCCTGTTATTACTCCGCACATTGCCTCGAAAGAATTGTACGTAACCTCTGGTCACTATGCTAAATACGGAGCAGATTCATTCCAACCGATTCATACGCCAGATGAAGGCGAAGAGTTCTTCTTAAAACCGATGAACTGCCCTCACCACTGCGAAATTTATAAGGTAAAACCTCGTAGTTACCGTGATTTACCTTTGCGTTTGGCAGAATTTGGAACAGTATATCGTTACGAACAATCGGGTGAATTACACGGTTTGACTCGTGTACGTGGCTTTACTCAGGATGATGCACACATTTTCTGTCGTCCAGACCAAGTGGAAGATGAATTCATGAAAGTAATCGACCTTGTTCTTTATGTTTTCAAGGCACTCGGTTTTGACAATTACTCAGCTCAGATTTCGCTTCGTGACCCAGAAAACAAAGAGAAGTATATCGGGAAAGATGAAGACTGGGACAAAGCAGAAGCAGCCATTATCCGTTCGGCAGAAGCAAAAGGTCTTCCTACTGTAGTTGAATTAGGCGAAGCAGCATTCTATGGTCCTAAATTAGACTTCATGGTGAAAGATGCACTAGGAAGAAAATGGCAATTAGGAACGATTCAAGTAGATTACCAATTACCACAACGTTTTGAATTAGAATACACAGGTTCTGACAACCAAAAACACCGCCCAGTGATGATTCACCGAGCTCCATTTGGATCGTTAGAGCGTTTTGTGGCTATTCTAATCGAAAATACCGCTGGTAATTTCCCATTATGGTTATCTCCAGATCAATTGGCGGTATTGCCGATTTCTGAGAAATATGAAAGCGAAGCAAATGAGTTGTTTTTACAGTTGCAAGAAAAGGATCTTCGTGGCTATATTGACCACAGAGATGAGAAAATTGGACGTAAAATCAGAGATGCGGAAGTTTCAAAAATTCCATTCATGCTGATTGTTGGAGAAAAAGAAGCCGCTGAGAAAAAAGTTTCCGTTCGTAAAAAAGGCGAAGGAGATTTAGGAATGATGACAATCGACGAATTTGTTCAGATTGCACAAGAAGAAATCAATAAGAATATTGTAAGAGCATAATTTCACAAATAGCGATGAACCTTTGAAAATAGTATTTTTTAAAGGTTCATTCTATCTTTTTGAACGCTTTTAGCCAATACAATACCAAAAACACTTGCATTTAATCTTTTTTTAATATAGATTTCGGAAGTTAAGTGTAACAAACACAGTGTCTTTGATGTTTGTATCTTAGAGAGTTAAGTAAAATAGCATGGTTTGAACCTAAAATGATTTTATCGTTAACTCGAACCTTAATATATTGTCCATTTAATAACCAATAAATTACATAATATGGCGTTACGCCCGAATCAAAACAGAGGCCCCAAAAGAGAAGAAGAACCTTATAGAATCAACAACCTTATCAAAGGCGTTACACAAGTACGTATGGTAGGTGAAAACGTTGAACAAGGTATAGTTGATTTTAAAGTGGCATTAGAAACAGCACAAGCTCAAGGTCTTGACTTGGTAGAAATTTCACCAAAAGCTGTACCTCCTGTTTGCCGTATCATTGACTATGCTAAGTTTAAATACGAGCAAAAGAAAAAACAAAAAGAAATTAAAGCCAATGCTGCTAAAACAGTAGTAAAAGAAATTCGTTTCGGCCCGAATACGGATGAACACGACTTTAATTTCAAATTGAAGCACGCCATCAACTTCTTGAAAGAAGGTTCGAAAGTGAAAGCTTACGTACACTTTGTAGGTCGTGCTATTGTTTTTAAAGAAAGAGGCGAAATGCTATTACTCAACTTTGCCAAAGGCTTAGAAGAATTTGGTAAGCCTGATGAAATGCCTCGTTTAGAAGGAAAAAGAATGTCGATTTTTTTCTCTCCAAAAGAGAAAAAGAAATAAATATCTGTTCAGCCATTTCGCTTGGCTCTACAAACAAAAAGCCAGAAGCTATTGCTTTCTGGCTTTTTGTTTGTCTATAAGCTGTCAAAACTCAATCGTACCACCATGCTGGCTTACCAAGGGCTTTGTTCGAAATTAGGGCTTTGGACTTTAAAAACTTCCTAAATACCTGTTGTCCTAAATACATATCACTCATCCCTGCGGGTTTGAAACTTGCAAAATTAGCGTCTCCAATCATCATATTGAGACCAACATCATTTAAGGAAACAGTTGAAACATTTAGCTTTTTAGAAATCTCAAGTAACTCCTCAGCATCCTCTCCAAATAAGGCAATATCAGCTGAAGGGCTATAACGATTTACCCAACTGATAGGATCTTTCACATCTTGAAAAGTCATTACGGGTAATAATGGCCCAAAAGTTGGCTCTGTCAGTAATTTCATACGATGGTTCACATTTGTCAGAATCGTCGGACGAACATAATTTCCACCACCCAGTTGCTCCACCTGTGTTGACCCAGCGATTATTTTAGCTCCTTTTCGGATAGCATCGTCTAATTGTTCGTTCAAATTTTGAACGGCAGTTTCAGAAATAATTGGTCCAATTTGTCCACTATCTAAGCTTGGGTAAGCCAAATTCAATAAGTTTGCCTTTCCAACAAGGCGTGATAAAAACAAAGGAAAGACATTTCGTTGGACATAAATTGCTTCAATCGAAGAACATGATTGTCCTGCATTAAAGACCGAACCCCACAAAATCGCAGAAGTTACGGTTTCCCAATCTGCCGACTCCGTAACAATGGCTACACTTTTTTTAGTTGCATTTATTTGAACAGGAACAAAAGCCTTTGCCGTTAGTTCAGCAACTTGTTGAGCAACTTTAAGCGAACCCGTAAATGAAATAAAATCGCATACCTCACACATCGCTTTACCCGTTTCTTCATCTCCTTCAATGAAAGCAACAACATCGGCTAACTCAGGAACAAAATGGAGACTACTTGCCAATACCTTCATAAATCGAGGCGTTAGTTCACTAGGCTTTATGAGAACCGTACTCCCCACTAACAAAGCGGGTATTACATCTCTCATGGGTATTAAAAATGGGAAGCTACAAGGTGAAATCACCCCTACTACAGGATAGGGAGTAAGTTCAGTATCTACTCGTAAAAAATTATTTTGTGATACAAATTGTTCCTCTAGCGTACGAGTATAATGGAAAGCTAAATCGCACCAACGGTCAATACTTTCTAATACTTCCTCGACCTCCATAAAACTCTCAGCCTTTCTTCCCGTATCAAGATAAAGAGCCTCTATTAGTTCGTTCTTGCATTTGACGAGCATTTCTTTCCAGTCTTGCAAGATAGGAATCCGTTGCATTATATCTTTAGCGAACCAATTGGCTTGCTTAGTTCGCAATAGCTGTGCTTTCAACGTTGTTGCTTCACGAGAAAGAGGATATATCGTATAGTCAAATTCTCCTGTCCTAGGGTTTCTTACTTGCATAATAATATTTTAAAACGGAAATGGCGGTGTCCTTTTAGGTTTTCAGGAAATTATCCTGTAACCAAAATTACATATATTTTGTTATTCAATTAATACCGATTGAATGAAATTATAGTATAATCGTCCAAATCGTTCTATAAAATCTAAATTCATGAGTTAAGTAATATGACTCACAGCTATACTATATTAGCAATACCTTTATATTCAATCCAAATTCAGTCCTAAATAGCAACTGGTATATTCATAGAAGCCTAAAAAAAGAGATTAAATGAAAAAATATTGCACAAAAAATATCACTTAACAAAAAATATACTGTACTTTACCTCTTTTGTCTAATTTATTGACACATTACTAAAAATTTGGCAACCTTTTTGCTGTAGT
>JBMLRK010000365.1:0-7166 GCA_049241065.1 Spirosomataceae bacterium | reverse complement strand
AACTTTTAATTTTTGACCACTTTTACTAATTGAACGGCATCGTCTGCGGTAATTCTAACGAAGAAAACACCACTCGTTAAGGCTGTGGCATCAAAATAACCCACATAAATATCATTCTGATTATCCAATTCTTTGGTAGCGACCACTGCACCTAACAAATTGACTAATTCTGCTTTTACTACCTTTGGACGTTTCGGCGTTTGGTAGGTTAATACAATATTTTCGGTAGCAGGATTTGGATATACTTTTGTAATAACATCCGTAACTACTTCATTTTCTGTAGCGGTAATCGTAATCGAGAAGTCAGCCGAAGAAGGTGTTATACATCCATTTAAATCCATTACTTGTACGGTATAATTACCCGAACTCGCAGGAACAAGCGTTTGAGTGATACCGCTACTTATTGCATTGCCATTGAGTGACCATTGGTATTTTTGAGCCGTTGGTGTTGTAATAACGCCACCGTTCCAAGCGATGGTTGGGGGTGTTACGGTATATAAATTTACGGATGCTGCTGTAGAAGTAGCAGAACATTGTTTGTTTTCCTGTACAGTTACCGTATATTTTCCTGCATCCGTGGCGGTATAAGTGGCCGCTGTTGCTCCCGAAATGGCCGTTCCATCTTTTGCCCATTGATAGGTATAGTTGGTATTGGTCGTTGCCGTAAATGCTTGTGTTGTGCCAGGGCATATAGTAACGGAGCTTGTTGGCGATACGCTTACACTTGGTAAGGCTTTCGTCGTAATCGGAATCGTAGCAACAGCACTAGGGCAATTGTAACTTCTGATTTTCATATCATAAAAATAGTAGTAACCCGTTTTGATGACCGTTTCTCCGTACAAAGCTCCCGCTATATTCACGGTACTGTTCAACGAATAAGGATACCCCTTAATGTCTGAACCTGATGCAGTACTGTTTAAATTGATATTGCTACGATACAACGACGCTCCATTTTCACAGATTTGCTCCAATACGTAGCTTCCTGCTTCTGGTAGAACAATGTTTAAGGGAACTACCATTCCTTGGTCTGTTTTGTCATCAATTAATTGACTAGACGAACGGGTTGTGTTAGCAGTAGTCCTTGTTTGAGTTACTTGGAAACTCATCGAAGAAACAGGTGCTAAAGATGGATATTTTAATAAATTGATGGTCACTTTTCCTGCTCCACCCGTATAAATCCTAGCACTTTCGATAACAATGGGTGATAGTGTTTCGATGATTGGTTTTGGGTCAAAAAACTCATAATAAGTACCGCCTCCTAATTCGTATTTAGTTGTCTGCCCCAAACTGCCACTCGTATAATCGGTCATTAGATAGACCGCTGTAGCATTATTCGGTTTGGTAAACGAACCCGATTGTCCTGTCAATAAAATAGTTCCATTGCTAGGGGCATCCAACCAGCGTAACTGATTTCCTGTTTGTCCTGATACATTTAAGACAGATGAACCATCACACACAACCGCAGAACCTGTGGGGGCTGTTGGCAAGGTAACGGTTTGAGTAAAGACCTGTTTATTATTACTTTGGTCTTGGTCGGCATCATTTTTAATAGAAGCTGTAAAGGTATAAGTTGTGCCTGAAACGGCATCGAATGTGCCATCTAAACTCAGATTAGCTTCGTCCGAAGTAGCTAAGGAATCTTTATACGTGCCTGTTAAGGTTGCGACTGTTCCCGAAGCATTGGATACTACAACTGTTACAGGAATCGCATTTTGTGCGAGTGTTCCGTTGTTCTTAATACTTACTGAAACATTCGTTTTGAGGGGTGTGCTACAAAAAGATTGTGCCGTTGGTGAAACCAAACCCGTAATCGTCAAGTCCGTTTGTGGACGGACAAAACTTAATAATACGTCTTTCGTAGTGCCTTGAGCGACTGTTCCGCAGGCTGTAATCGTTTGATTTACATCTTCTGAACAAACCACTCGCATGAGGGCATACGAACCAATTGGAACCGTCATGTTTACAGGAATATTAGCAGTGAATGTACTTGTACCATTGATTATTCCACTGCTTAACACACTTTCGTTTGCATCGTCAAAGTCGCTATCGGCGTTCCAGTCAATAAAGACGCTGATTTTTTTGGCAGTAGCACTTTTGGTTTTAACTACTAACGCTTGCGTCGTTCCAACTGCCACTTGTGCCAAATTACTTACACCACCCAAGGTAATGCTTTCAAGATTGTCTTGTGGACTCGTGACGGTTGTTGCACAATAAGGACTTCCACCAATACCACTTACTACCAACGAATAAATCTGAGAAGCATTTGTTAAGGTGTTTTTATGACTTACTGTTATGGTATAAGTTTGTCCTGGTACTACATCAGGAATGATAATTTGTTCTATATTATCTCGAATATTATCTCCTTTGGTAGCCACCGCACTTGGCGCATCTGGGTTCAAAATAAAAGGTAGATAGGTATTTGTTTTGGTATCCGTTATCCTAATATCAAGGTCATTAACCAGTTTTGGGGTTCTGTTGTTAAGGTTCGCTTTTGATGCGGTGGTGGCTGTTCCCGCAGGGTCTGTCCAACAAATCGTCGCCATTAAAGGCTCTTTTCCAGAAGCCACCACATTTTGAGAAATCGTTTTGCCATTCGCTAAGGTGTTTTCAGTCAACAGATAGCTATTTTCTTTATTCAAAATGACCTTTCCCGCTTTTTCCATATTCAATAAACCCCAGCCATAAATATAATCTGGCCCAGGATTTCCTGCATCATAGGCTGTATGCAAAACGAGTCCTTTAAGTGTTGAAGCTCGCATCAACTGGTTTTTGTTAGTTTGTGCATACAATTCTTGCAATAATAACAAACTTCCAGCCACCTGAGGCGATGACATGGACGTGCCACTCAAGATGGTATAACTTGAATTAGAGGTATTGGAAGTAGAAAATAAATTAACCCCAACTCCCGCAATATCAGGCTTTACACGACCATCATCTGTTGGCCCCCAACTACTAAAACTCGAAATCTTAATGGCAGCATTCGTTTGAGGAGCTGCTGAGAGCGTATTCACCGCCCCAACGGTTAAAATATTTTTGGCATTTGCTGTTAGAGAAAGTACATCATAGCCATTATTTTTACTGCGTACTACGGTACTGGTTCTTCCCGTTTCGTTAAGATAGTAGCTTGCTCCATCTTCGGGACCCGTTTCGCCATGATTATTTCCAGCTGATTTTACGACTAGGTAATAAGGAGCATTATAAGCTACATTATCTAAGTTTCTAGTGTTGGTATCATAAAAACCAAATTTGTAATCTTCTGTATCGCTGATAGACGTATTCCCATACCATACCCAACGGCTGTTTGCGTCGTCATAACCCCAACCTGCCACATAGCCATACGAGTGATTTGAAACTAATAAGTTAGGCGAAGCCGTACTCATTTCTGAGATGTCGTTACTATAGTCCCATGCTTTAAGGTTAGCACCAAAAGACATTCCACGTGCTTGTGCGGCGACACCCGAGGCAACCATTGTACCTGCTACGTGCGTTCCGTGGAGGTCAGTGGTCGTTACAGCATCTTGTTGGGTAACACGATTTACGAGTTCTACGTGGGTTTTTAAGACTCCTCCTCCGTCCCAAATGCCTAATTTATCTTTAATAATATCGCTACTGCCATTAAGATTTAACCCTAGTGAACCTCCTGAATAAAGTGAACTCGTACGAGTTGCATTAGAGGCTTTGGCATTGCTATAAGTAGTTAAATATAGGGGATGTCCTGTTTCATCAATCCCTTGAAGTTGGATGCGTTTTCCGTTTTTAAATACACCAGAAATTTGCCAGTTTTTTTCTTTAGCAAGCAAGAGGGATTTGGCATGATTGGTGGTGAATGAACTGTTTAATTCTTTTGAAAATTGTACTTGTGTTTCTTTTTCTTTGTTGTTGTATAGTTCTTGAGCTAGGGAAAAATTGACGGATATTGCTAGGAAATACCCGATTAATGTTAATTTCTTCATAATTGAGTCTTGTTTGTCAATGGTTAATTACAGTGGTGTTATTAAGGATTATTTAGCTAGGGGAGTAAGCTAGGAAAATGTTGTCTTAATTTATACTAATTAAGACAAATAATATACGGAAAAGGTTGTCTTAAAAAACGTTGTTTTGGTCTATATATTTTACTTAAATAGCTACACATTGAGTATAAACAAAAAAGCCCAACCAAATGGTCGGGCTTTTCATTTATATTTTCTTAACTCATTAGTCAAAAGCTAGTTCTTCTTTGGCTTTTTGCCTTTGTACTCGTGCCGAAACTAAAATACTAATTTCGTATAAACCAAACAGCGGCGTAGCAACCAGTAATTGAGAAATCGCATCGGGTGATGGCGTAATAATTGCGGCAACAATTAAAATTACCACTAAAGCATGACGACGATATTCTCGCATAAAACCTGGAGTAAGAATTCCTACACGTGATAATACATACGAAATCATTGGCAATTGGAAGGTGATACCACAAGCCAAGGTCATCATCGAAAGTAACGAGATATAATCGTTAATATCAAATTGGTTTTGGATGGCTTCGTCTAGTTTGAAGTTTGCCAAGAAATTAATCGCCATTGGCGAAACAATGTAATAGCCAAAACTTACACCCAAAAAAAATAAAAGCGAAACAAAGAACACCGCACCACGTGCTGCCTTGCGTTCGGTTGTTTTGAGTCCAGGTTTGATAAAACGCCAGATTTCCCAGAAGAAATAAGGGAAAGAAAATAATACCCCTACAATGATTGACTGTGTTAAGGCCATCATAAACTGACCAGAAACCTCTCTACTTTGTAAAATAAAACTTGCTTGAGTAAAGCAAAGTCCTTCGAGATGGGTAATGTCCGCCAATTTGCAAAGCATACGGTTTGTCCAGAAATCAGCCTTAGTAGGGCCTAATACAACCGAGCCAAAAATAAAGTCTTTGTAAATCCATGCGATAATGGTAAACACAAGAACAGCACTTGCAGAGCGGAGGATATGCCATCTTAATTCTTCAAGGTGGTCAATGAAACTCATTTCTGTACCATCAATGCCTTTTTCTACGTCTTCGTCTAACTCTTGGTCAAGTGCCATATATAAAATGTCTATTTTTCGGGTAAATGCTAGTTCAGGAATAACAACGATTAAATCAATAAAATGATATAATCAATCGTCTTAAAAGCAAAGTTACATCAAAAACACAAAAAACCCTGACAGGGTTTATTTTGTCAGGGTCTTTTTATAGAGCTTACGAGTTGAAAGTTTAGAAGTCTATAAGTTTATTGTTGAGAGTTTATGAGTTTAAAGTGCATTAATCTCCTTAAACTCATAAACTCTCAACCCCTAAACTTTCAACTCGTCAACTTATTACATATATAATGGGAAGTTTTGTACCCATTTGTTTACGTCTGATTTTACAGAAGCAATGAAGGTTTCGTTATCGTGGTTCATCAATACGCTATCGATTAAGTCAACGATGTGTAACATTTCCGCTTCTTTCATACCACGAGTTGTCATCGCAGCAGTACCTACACGCATACCCGATGTTACAAATGGAGATTTGTCATCGAATGGAACCATGTTTTTATTGATGGTAATATCTGCTTTAACCAAGGTGTTTTCAGCCAATTTACCAGTCAATCCTTTTGGACGAAGGTCAATTAACATCAAGTGGTTATCTGTACCACCAGAAATGATTTGGTATCCTTTATCAACAAAAGCCGTAGCCATTACTTGAGCGTTTTTCTTCACTTGCTCTGCATACGCTTTGAAATCGTCTGTTAATGCTTCACCGAAAGCAACCGCTTTTGCAGCGATAACATGTTCTAATGGACCACCTTGCGTTCCAGGGAATACAGCACCGTCTAAACAAGCAGACATTGTTTTCAATTCACCTTTTAAGGTTTTGAAACCGAATGGGTTTTCAAAATCTTGTCCCATCATGATTAAACCACCACGAGGGCCACGAAGCGTTTTGTGTGTCGTTGTTGTAACGATATGACAGTGGTGCATTGGGTTGTTTAACAAACCAGTTGCAATCAATGCCGAAGGGTGAGAAATATCTGCTAATAAGATCGCACCAACTTGATCAGCAATAGCACGTAAACGAGCATAATCCCAGTCACGAGAATAAGCTGAAGCACCACAGATGATTAATTTTGGTTTTTCTTTTACTGCAATTTCTTCTACTTTATCCCAGTTGATTAAGCCTGTTTCTTGTTCAACACCATAAAATAAAGCGTTGAAATATTTACCAGAGAAATTTACTGGAGAACCGTGAGAAAGGTGTCCACCATGAGCAAGGTTAAAACCTAAAATAGTGTCACCAGGGTTTAAGAATGATAAGAAAACCGCAGCGTTTGCCTGAGCTCCTGAGTGAGGTTGAACGTTTGCCCAAGATGCTCCGAACAATGCTTTCGCACGGTCAATAGCGATTTGTTCAATTTGGTCAACTACTTCACATCCACCGTAGTAACGTTTTCCCGGAAGACCCTCTGCATATTTGTTCGTAAGCACTGAACCTTGTGCTTCCATTACTTGCTTAGAAGTAAAGTTTTCAGAAGCAATTAATTCGATACCGAACTCTTGACGGTGTGCTTCTTGGTTGATTAGATTAAAGATTTCTGTATCTCTCTCTATGGTGAATGTTGCTGTTGACATTTCTGTAAATGATTTTGTGATAGGAATGATAGTACAAACTTAGGTTTTGTATTAATTGTTCATTAAATAATCACAAAGCCTTAGTAACTATGTTATTTTCTACTGTAAAATTACAGTGAAAAAATGGATTGTAAAAACCTTTTTTAAGGTCTAAGCTATTTTGGACGAGGAATGGAGGGCTGATTATGAGTTGGCTAGGGGTAAGACTGTACTTTGATGTTGGAGAATGATTTAAGATGAGAGTACTTTCGTACCTTTTTAGATTTAGCTTAGACAACTCTTTGAAAAGTTGTCTAAGCTAATATGTATTAATTCATCTTGACAAGTTTTCTAGTAAATGTTTTATCTCCAACTTGTACTTGTAAGAAGTATGTTCCTTCTGGCAGTGTTTTTAAAGAAACCGTTTTTTCGTACTGTATGCTTTTTGACGAGTTATTTTCACTGTCTAAGGTAGTACCCATTGAGTTGAAAAGAGTCCATTTTACCAGTGCTCGTTTTTATAAATCTAAGCTGATGGTTACGTACTCCTGACTTGGAATCGGGAAGAC
>JBMLRK010000364.1:0-13168 GCA_049241065.1 Spirosomataceae bacterium | reverse complement strand
GGTAGAGCTATCAACATGGGTTCTGACATCAATACGACAGGTGACGAAATGTTCCCTTATGTTTCCAAAGATGGTAAACTTTACTTTGCCTCAGATGGACACGCAGGTTTGGGTGGACTTGATTTATTTCAAGCAACTCGTAAAAATGGAGAAATTACGGTTGAACACTTAGGCATACCACTCAATTCTAGTTATGATGATTTTGCATTGATTCCGATTGACAGTACAAAAGGATATGTAACCTCTAATCGTTTAGGAGGAAAAGGGGACGACGATATTTATTTTTACGAAAATACTCAACCAACCAAAAAGTACCAAGAAGAGCCACCAATCGTAACGAAGAAAGACTCTACCAAAAAAGTCATTCGTTACTACCTAACAGGAAATATCAGCAATATGCAAGAACTGCCTTTGGAAGAGGTTAAGGTAGCAATTTTGGATGCCGATGGCAATGCCCTAGAAGAAACCCTGACGAAGGCAGACGGTCGTTATTCAAAAGTGCGAGTTGAACCAGGCAAATCATACACCATTGTTTCAGAAAAGAGTGGCTATTTTACCAAACGTGTTCCGTTCACGATGATTGGCAAAGAGATTCCAGAAGCTAAGCTTACCAAAGCAGAAACTGATACGGTTTTTGTGGTAAATGTTCAGTTGGATAAACCAGAAGTAGGAAAGGAAATTACCAAAATTTTCAATATCGCTCCGATTTATTATGACTTAGATAAAGCCACTATTCGTACGGATGCGTCAATCGAATTGGACAAAATTGTTCAAATCTTGAAAGATAATCCAGCGATTAAATTGGAACTTGGCTCACATACGGATTCCCGTGCCACAGCAGAATATAACCAAAAATTATCGCAACGTCGTGCAGACTCAGCCGTTGCTTATATTATTTCTAAAGGTGTAGGAGCAAGTAGAATTATTGCCAAAGGTTACGGTGAATCAAAATTGGTTAACCAATGTGTCGATGGCGTATCGTGTACCGAAGAAGAACACCAAATGAACCGTCGTACAGAATTTAAGGTTTTAGAAGTAAAATAAGCATCTCCATAAGTAATGATGTAAAATTTTGGATGTTGAATTTTGCATTCTTAGTAAATGATACTATCTGAGTCCGCTTAGTTTTCTAGGTGGACTCTTCTTTTATACTGGACAAAACAGCATTATCGCAATTATGAATTTAGCAGAAATATTACAACAAGATTTTTCACCAGAATGGCAATTCCAAGCCTCACGTAGTGGCGGAGCAGGTGGACAAAATGTCAATAAGGTTTCTACCAAAGTAGAACTACGCTTTAACGTCGTAAATTCAGCCTTATTAGATGACGCTCAAAAAGCCTTGATTCAAAGCAAATTAAAGAATCAAATCAATAATGAAGGTGAACTCCTTATTGTTTCGCAAGAAGAACGAACGCAACTACGCAATAAACAAGTGGTCATTCGGAAGTTTGGGGAGTTGTTGAAGAAAGCCCTATTTATTCCTAAAAAGAGACTCAAAGTAAAACCAACCGCTTCCATGATTGCAAAACGATTGGATAGCAAAAAGAAGCATTCGGAGAAAAAAAGTAATCGTGGTAAAGTTGACTTTTAACCACGGTTAAGCAATGATTGTCAAGTATCATTTGGTTTTTTTTTGAAGTGCATTTTTCGTGCAAAAAAGTACTTTAATGGCTTCATTTTGGGGGGTATCTGACTTTTTTTGCAATATCATCATTTGTGACCTAGGGCTTCACCCTAGGCTTAGGTATGTCGCCCTTTCAGGGCTAAAATGTACTGTCTTAGCCCTGAAAGGGTGATATGTCTCAGCGATGGGTGTTAGCCCATCGTCAAAAAAGGATTTTACAAAATTGGTCAGAGAATGCTATTTTTCATTCCTTCGTACACTACTAATTTTAAGTACCTAATAACAGGTATACTAATAACTTCTTGTTACTTAACGTTAATTGATTACTACTTTAGTGACTGCGACTTTCCCTCCTCGCTTAACTTGAACAAAATACAGCCCTACTACTAAATCAGCCACATCTAATTGAATCATATCAGTAGCTTTAAAGGATGCTGTAAAGACCGCTTTACCCAAAAAATTCAGCAGGGTTACATCCGTGTTTTCTACCTCATTAAATGCAAGAAACAACGTTGTCTGTGCAGGATTCGGATAAGCATTAATAGCAATCGTTGAAGGTTCTGTTTCAACTGCTAAAATGATAGGTGTCTTAGCAATACTTACGGAAGCTGGTGAGTTGGTTTTGTTTCCATAAGCAGTTAAACGATAGGCATAAGAGGTATTATCTTTTAAGGCAACATCGCTGAAAGACAATACAGACGATTCTACTGTAGCTATTTTGCTATAGCTTACTTCATTACTAGACGAAATACCTCTTTCTAAGACATAAGAAATAGCATCTTTTACGGCTGTCCAACTGAGTTGTACACCTTGATAATCTATGGCAGTCGCTACTAAACTAGGAGTAGTTAACAAAGCAGGTAATTTAAGTGTCAACTCCGAATAAACCGATTCTGAGTTACTACTATACGCCTTAATACGATAAACATAACTCGTATTAGGAATTAAATTAGTATCGGCATAACTCAAGGTAGGACTATTGACATTCGCTATTTTGACATAGCTGCCCCCTTCTATTTTGCGTTCTACTTGAAAATAACTTGCATTCGGTACAGCTTTCCAACTTAACGTAAGGGCATTGTTATATGTAATATTTCCTGCAAGCACAGGTGTTTCTAATACGGCTGGTAACGTAGTTGTCACTTCTGAATAAAGAGATTCTGAAAGGCTACTATATGCTTTTATCCGATAGCTATACTGCTGACTTGGGATTAAGTTGCTATCCACATACTCCTGTGTAGATACACCTAGAGTCCCAAGCGACAGGTACGTTCCTGAAGCCACTTTTCGTTCTAATGTATATGAAGTTGCCCCTAAAACGGCTTTCCATACAAGTTTTAATGCTTTATTGGAAAGAAGTTGGCTTGCTATTTCTGGGCTAGATAATAAGCTAGGGGTCGTTACCGATATTTCCTGATAACTAGACGTTAATTCATTGACAGTTGCTTTGATGCGATAAAAATAGGTAATCCCTGCCAACAACTTTGTGTCTGTAAATACTTTATTGTCAACACCTAAGTTTGCTATTACTTGATATGTTCCATCTGTTCCCGTTTTTCTTTCCAATACATAATTCGTTGCATAAGGAGTGACCGACCAACCTAATGCAATGGTATGGTAATAAGTTACCTGTCCTTTAAAATTTGCAATTACTAACGACGGTTTCAAGATCACCGTAACAGAAGCCTTAACCGATTCGTCGATGCCATTAACCGCTTTTACACTAAACGAATAATTTATAAGAGGTTCTAATTGCTTGATTGTGACCGTTGTCTGAGAAGTTTGTTGGTAAAAAACACTCTTTCCTGTTTGAGTATTTATCAATTCAATCAAATAAGTATCAGCTTTAGCAATAGCATTCCACGTTAAGATAGCAGATGTTTCACTTTCCTGTTGGAATGATACAACTGGCGTTGTTAGCGAAACAGCCTTGCTATCAATCGGATATTCAAAAAATGAAAAGGCTCTTAATCCTCGCACATTCTGAATAAAAGGCCCAGCGTAAGGGAAAATAGTACTATTTGATGCCACTAAAGAAGGTAGATAAGAAATTACATTTGATTGAGGAGCAGTCTTTAATTTCAGAATCACGCTGTTATCCGAAACCTTTCCATCTATCACATTTCCCGATTTTCCATCAAAGTAAAAAATATCAAAAGGCGATAGCCCTTTCACAGCACTAGGCCAAACCAATTGTTGACTCTTCTGAAAAACTAAGGTTAATTCTGTATTAGAAGTATTGGAGAAATACGCACGTTGAATATTCGGAAAATCAATGTTGTCGGTATTGGTATCACTATAGAAATCTCGCCCAACCAATTGAACAAGTTCACTCGCATTTTGCTTATACCCTTCTGCACTGTAATGCAGTCCATCAAAGCCAGCAGTTCCCACAGAAGCAAGCAATTGTAAATCGTTATAAGTGTTCGGCAGCTTGCGTTGTTCTTCTCGTACTTTAGCCGCAACATCTCCACTAGCATAGTCAATAATGTCAATTTGAAAAGCGTATAGTTGCTTAATTGAAGGTAAGTCAATTTTTAAGTTTTGATAGAAAATACCAAAAAATTTCGTAAACCCAGAACCCTCACCGTAAGCCTCACTTTCTCCCTGTCGATAAACCAAAGCCTTTACATACTTATCTACCCCTGCTTTTTGCAAACGATATAACATTCGTCCATAACCATTTGTCAAATCGGCAGGATTTGACTCCGTTCTTGTAGCATGATGTTGAGCAGAAGACCAGTGAAAACCACCATTAATTAAGCAAGTAGGAATGTTATATTTGTCAAGAATTTGTTGTTGAAAGTCGAAACCCATGTTACCCACCCCATACGTATATTTATCATAATTCGATAAAGTCCATAAGGTATCTGCTGGATTATATGCACTTGTGTTATAAGTATCCGTAATTTTCCCGAAAGTTCTACAATATTCGTTTGTTCGAGGATCCATAAATAATGACGTAGAGTTTGATTGCCCAGTTATTACATAAACATCTCCTGCAACAATATTTTTTCTGGAAACAACTAGGCTAGAATCACTACCTTTTACTGCATAAATAGACATGCTATATTCTGCTTTTTCCGCTTTTATTAGAATGGGAACAAAAGAAAAATAGCCAATAGATTGATTATAATTTATAGATGCCTTTTTGAAATCTACCACCTGTTCATTGCGTTTCACAACGACGGAATAGGACGTTAAGCCTAAAGTAGCAGTTTTTCCACTAATCGGAATTACTCCGTAATTGGCCGTATTCCGTGGATATAATTGATAATCTTGTGGTAACTGGCTAAAGGTTGTTGTACCAAACTGTTGGCAAAATGATTGGCAATTTAGTAGTAACGTAAAAATCGTAAGCAAAGAGTATTTTTTCATCATTGACTGTATCGGTAGAGTGTCTTTAATTTATACTTAAAATTACACTATACGTGAGTATAATCGTTAAATAACGTATGAATTATTGAACAAATGTTCAATTTTCGTTCTCAAAGATAATGCGTTTAGCAGCAAGAAATATCCTACGATAGACAGACTAGTTATAGTTTTATTACGTCTTCCTTCCACTCCTACTCCGTTATCCGATGAACACCATAACTTTCTTCTCATATTTCCTGTTGGTTCATTCAGATTACGTATTTTTGTACCTATTCTTATCACGTTATAATTTTCCTCCCATGAGTTCAATCTTAATTTTGAATGCCCAAGTCGTTAACGAAGGCACTATTCAAACAAGTGATATTTTTGTAAAAGATGGCTTAATTGCCCAAATCGGCAGTAATTTATCTGGTCTTTCAGCGGATACGATCCTAGATGCCAAAGGGAAATACCTTCTCCCTGGTGTTATTGACGACCAAGTACACTTCCGTGAGCCAGGTCTTTTACACAAAGCGTGTATTCATTCAGAAGCTCGTGCTGCGGTAGCTGGTGGCGTTACCTCTTTCATGGAGATGCCTAACACAACTCCCAATGCCCTTAATCAGGAATTGCTTCAAGATAAATATGACATTGCGGCTCGCACTTCTCTTGCTAACTATTCCTTCTATATGGGTGCATCAAACGATAATATTGAAGAGGTGTTAAAAACCAATATTCAAAACGTTTGTGGGGTCAAGGTGTTTATGGGTTCATCTACAGGAAATATGTTGGTGGACAATGAAAAGACTTTAGAGAATATTTTCTCAAACAGTCCGATGTTGATTGCTACCCATTGCGAAGATGAAGCGACGGTAAAAGCAAATTCTGCGATTTACAAAGAACGCTTCGGGGATAACCCACATCCAAGAGTGCATCCTGAAATTCGTAATATCGAAGCTTGTTATAAATCGTCTTCGATGGCCGTTGAATTAGCCAAGCGTCACAATGCTCGCTTGCATATTCTTCACATCACCACGGGGGAAGAAACGGAATTATTTGACAATACGCTTCCTTTAAAAGAAAAGAAAATCACGGCTGAGGTATGTGTACACCACCTTTGGTTTGATGCCAGTTCGTACGAAACACTGGGTAATCAAATTAAGTGTAATCCTGCTATCAAAGCTGACGGACATAAACAACGTTTATTAGAAGCCCTTTTGAACGACCGCATTGATGTCATTGCAACAGACCATGCCCCTCATACTTGGGCAGAAAAGCAAAATCCTTATTGGTCGTCTCCATCAGGATTGCCTTTGGTTCAGCATCCATTACAATTGATGTTGGAGTTTTATAAAGACGGGAAGATTACCTTAGAGAAAATAGCCGAAAAAATGGCTCATGCCGTAGCTGATTGTTTCCAAATTGCCAACCGTGGCTACATTCGTGAAGGCTACTGGGCTGATTTAGTATTAGTAGATTTAGAAGAAAACACAACCGTTAGCAAAGAAAATATTTATTACCAATGTGGTTGGTCACCGTTGGAAGGACAAACATTACGTTCTCAAATTACGCATACCATCGTTTCAGGTCATTTAGCCTATCAGAACGGAACATTTGACGAATCAATTCAAGGGAAACGAATGCTCTTTGCACGTTAATCATTGAAGTCAACATAAATAAAAGAAAGCGTTTTCGGGAATAAAAATCCTTCGAAAACGCTTTCTTTTTTAGGTGGTTATCTGGCAAATTTTGTGATTTTTTTTTGACGATGGGTTAACACCCATCGCTGAGATATATCGCCCTTTCAGGGCTGGAATATGCTTTTTTAGCCCTAAAAGGACGATATATCTAAGTAATCATGCAAAATTAGTTGATATTTTTTATATTGTAAAGGACTAATTGTTAGCAAGTTAAATCCAAAATTCAATATCCAAAATTTTAAATTGTTCCTTAATCACTTGACTATCGAACAATAACCTTTCCCTTCACCGTATCGACTTTCAAGGGTTCGTGTGTCGGAAAATCCATTGGAAACTCGTAGGTTCTCTTTTTTTCTTTAGAAACTGGAGTTGATGGAGTTGACGATACTGGGGCAGGACTTGAACTTGGTTCTGGAACTGATTGCACCACCACTCGTCTTGTTGTGGTAGGACGTGATTCTGACATTAACGTCCTTTGCTGTGGAGCTCTACCTTCCATAATCTGATTACGACGAGCCAAGCGTTTTTCTTCTTCGGGAGTCAACACAACAGGTACTTCTTCTACTTTATATTGCGTCTGAACAGTACCAACCGTCCCCTCTCCTTTTTTTAGAACTACTATTTTCACCATTGCTTTATGTGAACCTAACATTCCTAATTCTTGAGCAGCACTGTGTGTTAATTCAACGGGACTAGTAACACTTTGTCCATTAACATCCAATACGACTGAGCGATTATTACTTAGGTTTGTAACCTGAATCTGAGAACCCACGGGTAAATATTCGTGCGAACAGGTTCTGTGACGGCTACTTAGATACGTTCCGTTGGCCATTTTTTTCCCATAACGACCATACGAATAGACGGAAGCTTCCGTTGTATATTCTTCTGGTGCTTGTGCTAAGGTATTAAAACACTGAAAGATAATACTAACAATAGTACATAGTAGGAGTGTGCTGTTTTTCTTCATACATTTTAAGGATTAATTTAATGGGTAACTACTTTATATTGAGTTGTTTAATTTACAGGATATTTTATTAAATTACAAAAAAATGAAATTATGAAAATGAAATCGTTCAAGAATATAGCCATAATGGGAGCTGTAACAGCTTTATTATACAATTGTAGTAAACAAAGTGTTGATACTACTCAAACAACCGAAGTGTCCAGTTTCTCACTCATTCAGGATAAAATATTAACGCCATCATGTGCTACCTCTGGATGTCATGCTTCTAGTACAGATGCGTCTTTTCCACAACATGGGCTTGTATTAGCAAAAGGAGTAGCTTACCAAAATATGATAGGTATCGCTCCTAAAAATGCGAATGCCCTTGCTGATAACTTTCAACGGGTAAAAGTCTATAAATCATTAGAAAGTTTACTATATCATAAACTCAATTGGAATTCAGCCCATCATAGTGGTAAGAACTACGGCTCTCCAATGCCTTTGGGAAGCAATCCTCTTTCGGTAGGTCAACTAGAATTTGTCCGTCGCTGGATTGAAGCGGGAGCACCGCAAACAGGTAGAATTGCGGATGAAACCCTTTTAGATGATAAAACCCCAAGTTATGTGACCGACAACTCCAATTTTACAGCCCTTAGCACACCAAGTGCAGAAGGACTAACGGGTTATCAATTAAAACTTGATCAATTTACGATTCAACCCAATTTTGAACGAGAAATATTCGTGCGTAAGAACATAGGTAATAACGAAGAGATTTATGTAAATCGTATAAAACTTAAAAGTAGAAGCAATAGCCATCACCTTGTTTTATATGATTTCAGAGACCGTAATTCGCCCTTAATGCCAAGTTTAGATGCCATCCGTGATTTACGAAATTCAGATAACACCCTGAATATCTTGACATTTGCACAAATGTCTAACCATATTTTCTTAGGAGGTGGCACAGATGCTAACCAGGATTATACCCTTCCAGCAGGAATGGCACTACAACTTCCAGCCAACTACTCGATTGATATTAACCCTCATTATTTCAATAAAACAGCAGGCTTTCTATTGGGTGAAAACTACGTAAACCTTTACACAACGCCCAAGGCAAATGTAACGCAGGTTGTAAAAATGATTGACTTCAACAATACTAATTTTAGTTTACCCGCAGGAAAAGAAACTACCATCACTACGAATTTTACCTTTAGTAAAAATGTGGCTATTATCATGCTTACTTCCCATTTTCATAAATATGGAACAAAATTTGTTATCAAAATAAATGGGGGGACACGAAATGGAGAAATCGTCTATGAAACTACCGACTGGGAGCATCCACTTATCTTAAACTTAAAAACACCCCTCCTGTTAAAAAAAGGCGAAGGGCTTACTTCTGTAACCACCTATAATAATACCAGCAATAAGACGATAAACTTCGGGTTAACTTCTGAAGACGAAATGAATATCATCTTTGGATATTACTATGAAAATTAGCCACATTCGCCATAAAAAAAGATAATTGATAAATAATTCAGAAGAGATATTATATTTGCTTCGTTTATTTCAATAATAACCAGTTTTTTCTATATTTATCACAAAACCCCTAAAACATTGTAATTTTTAGAGTTTCAAATTTGATTCAACTATTTTGACCGCCACTCACTTTCTGAAAAGCAGAAAAATTTAGCACAAATTTATTCATAAAGTTACAATCGGATTCCAATTATGGAACACAAGAATATGGACAAAGCTACCGCAGCAGGTCTGTTAGTAGCGATGGGTATTATCTATGGAGATATCGGTACATCTCCACTTTATGTAATGCAATCAATCATTGGCGAATCAGCCATTGACGAACGTACCGTCTTAGGAGGGCTTTCATGTATATTTTGGACGCTCACACTACAAACTACACTCAAGTATGTGATCCTCATACTACGTGCTGATAACCGAGGTGAAGGAGGTATCTTGGCACTCTTTGCCCTTGTACGCCGTCATGCCAAATGGTTAACCATTCCTGCCATCATTGGAGCATCTACCCTCCTAGCCGATGGAGTTATTACACCACCGATTTCAGTCGCCTCAGCAGTTGAAGGGCTTCTCAAAATCTATCCAGATCTCGAAACTGTACCCATCGTTATTGCGATTATTACAGCGTTGTTCATGCTACAAATCTTTGGAACAAAGGTTGTTGGTAGAGCATTCGGGCCGATTATGCTAATCTGGTTCTCGATGCTAGGATTCTTCGGAGTATTATGGATTGCACAAGACTGGAGCGTAATTAGAGCGTTAAATCCGTACTATGCTTATGAGTTACTAACCAATCCACATGGTGGAGAAAGTGGTTTCTGGATTTTAGGAGCAGTATTCTTATGTACAACAGGAGCTGAAGCACTTTATTCAGATTTAGGTCACTGTGGACGTGGAAACATTCGTATCAGTTGGATTTTCGTAAAAATCAGCCTAATTCTTCAATATTTTGGACAAGGTGCATGGTTAATTGCTCACAATAACGAATTCTTAGAAGGACGTAAACCAATCTTCGAATTAATGCCTGAATGGTTCTTACTTTGGGGTATTGTTATTGCCACGGCAGCCGCTGTTATTGCGAGTCAAGCCTTGATTTCTGGTTCATTTACCCTAGTTTCAGAAGCAATTCGTTTGAATTTCTGGCCTAAAGTTCGCTTACATTACCCATCAGATCAAAAGGGTCAATTGTACGTACCAAGTGTAAACATCCTTTTATGGTTGGGTTGTATTGCGGTTGTTTTGTGGTTCAAAGAATCAGGCAAAATGGAAGCGGCTTATGGACTTGCGATTACGCTTACGATGTTAATGACCACAGCATTAATGGCTTACTACATGTATATCAAGAAGTTTGATATGTGGTGGATTTTGGCATTTATTGTGGTTTACGTCGCTATCGAAGGTTCATTCTTAATTGCCAACTTACGTAAGTTTGTCCATGGCGGTTATGTATCGCTCTTTATCGCTTCTGTGATTATTGTGTTGATGGTTATCTGGCATCGAGCAAATATTATTAAAATGCGTTTGACAGAATATGTTAAAATGGCCGATTACATTGAGCCTTTGAAAGAATTAAGTGAAGATATGACCGTACCAAAATACGCTACACACTTAGTTTTTATGTCCAATGCAGCTCGCAGTAGTGAAATTGAATCAAAAATTATCTATTCGATTTTTCAAAAACGTCCAAAACGTGCCGACATTTTCTGGTTTGTCCATGTAGATACCCTCGATGACCCGTACACGATGGAATATAAGGTGAATGTAATCGAACCTGATGATGTAATCAAAATCACGTTCCGTCTTGGATTTAGAGTGGAACAAAAGATAAACTTATACTTCCGTAGAGTAGTCGAAGAAATGGTGAAAAATGGAGAAGTAGATATCACCTCTCGTTATGAGTCATTAAATAGACAAAATGTAATTGGTGATTTTAGATTTGTAGTATTAGAGAAATTCCTTTCTTACGACAATCAATTATCACTTTATGAGGGATTGATTATGAAAGCCTATTTCTTCATCAAAGATTTCACTCCTTCAGAAGACAAATGGTTCGGACTTGATACCAGTGCGGTTAAAGTTGAAAAAGTACCATTAGTGATTCGCCCAGCAGAAAACGTTCGCTTAAAACGTATTGATTAATTACAAAAAGGAAGCCATCGTTTAACCAAACAAATGGCTTCCTTTTGTTCATTTCACTCCTTCACAAATAAGCGGCATAACAATAACCGATGAAAATACTTATTACTGGCGGTGCAGGCTTTGTGGGTTCTGCACTTGCAATCCAAATCAAGACAAATTACCCCACTTACGAAGTTATCTGCCTCGATAACCTAAAACGTAAAGGCTCTGAACTTAACTTACCTCGCCTAGCTAAAGTAGGTGCGACTTTTGTTCATGGAGATATACGTAACAAAGAAGACTTTGATGCACTTCCTGTGGTTGATTTCGTTATTGAAGCCTCTGCTGAACCTTCTGTACTAGCAGGCTTAAACGGAACTCCTGATTACTTAATCAATACTAATTTAGTAGGAACAATCAACTGTTTGAACTACACTAAAAAGTGTGGAGCTAGTTTTATTTTCCTTTCTACTAGTCGTATCTATCCGATTAAGGCAATCGAGAAATTAAACTTTGTAGAGCAAGAGACTCGTTTTGGCTTATCAGACGACCAAGCAATCCCTGGCGTATCATCTAAAGGAATTGCAGAGAACTTTCCATTAGATGGAGCTAGATCGCTATATGGAGCAACCAAATTGGCTTCTGAGTTAATGATTCACGAGTACAACGAGTTCTATGGCATGAAAACCGTTATCAACCGTTGTGGTGTCTTAACAGGTCCTTGGCAAATGGGAAAAGTTGACCAAGGCGTAATGGTGCTTTGGGTAGCAAAACACTACTGGCAACAACAATTGGCTTACATTGGTTACGGTGGAACAGGAAAGCAAACTCGTGATATGCTTCATGTAAACGATTTGTATCGTTTAATTGATTTCCAACTACACAATATAGATACGGTAAATGGTGAAATCTTAAACGTAGGCGGTGGTGTAGAAGTAAGTGCTTCTTTACAAGAGCTAACACAAATTTGCCAAGAAGTAACAGGCAAAACGATTCCAATTACTCCTGTTGTAGAAAACAGAGCAGCCGATATTCGTCTTTATGTTACGGACAATACCAAAGTAACAGCCTTAACAGGATGGAAACCAAGTATTTCGATGAAACAAATCGTAAGCGAAATCACTGAATGGATTGGCGAAAACGAAGAACAATTAGCGTATGTATTAAAATAAGCTAGTTTAAAAGCATATAAAAAAGCCTTCTTGTTAAACTACAGGAAGGCTTTTTTGTGCTTTTAGATTTCCAAAACGACACAAATAAAAAGGGCTATCTACTTTCGCAGACAGCCCTTTTTTATTGCTGTAAGAATTAACTCTTATTATAAACCTTTAGCTTTTTTCACTACTTCGTCAGAAATGTTCTGAGGAACGAATTCATAGTGAGAGAACGTTAAGTTTGCAGTAGCACGACCTGAAGACATTGTACGAAGGTCAGTGATATAACCGAACAATTCAGATAATGGAATATCTGCTTTCAAGATTTGAGCACCTTGTTTAGCATCCATACCTTTCATCATACCACGACGACGGTTCATGTCACCAGTGATAGGTCCAGTGTATTCGTCAGGAGTAACAACTTCTACAGACATGATAGGTTCCATTAATTTAGCACCTGCCGCTTTTGCTGCTTCTTTGTAACCCATACGAGCTGCTAATTCAAATGATAACGCATCTGAATCGACATCGTGGAATGAACCGTGGAATAAACGTACTCTCATTGAGTCCATTGGGTATCCAGCTAAAGCACCATTTTTCATAGCACCTTCGAATCCTTTTTGGATAGCAGGGATAAATTCTCTTGGAATCACACCACCTACAATACCATTAACGAATTCTAAGCCTTCTTTACCATCTTCTCTTGGTCCCATTTCGAATACGATATCGGCAAATTTAC
>JBMLRK010000363.1:0-29452 GCA_049241065.1 Spirosomataceae bacterium | reverse complement strand
ATCTCGAATGGTGGTAGCATGAATAACAAAGGTATTGAAGTAACCTTGAATGTTACGCCAGTAAGCAATAGTAAATTCACTTGGAATACAAGTTTAAACCTTGCTCATAATAGTAACAAGATTACAAGTTTATCGAACCCATTGTTTGCAGGAGGAGATTCAATTCGTCTTACTCAACCAGAGGGCGGAGGTCAAACAGGAAGTACCTTGCAAATCTTGAAATCAGGTAGGCCATTAGGTCAGTTCTTTACGCTTGAATATGCTGGTAAAAATGCAAACGGTGTTTCTCAGTATATTAATGGAAAAGGAGAGTTAACAACCACTCCAGCAATCGGTGCTGATTATAAATACCTTGGAAGTCCACAACCTACTATCCTACTTGGTTGGACGAACACACTTCGTTATGGTAATTTTGACTTGAACATCTTTATTAGAGGCGTGTTTGGAAATAAGATTTTCAATGCAACTCGTGCCGATTTATTCAGACCAAGCACAGCTCAATATACCAATATTTTGGCGGATGTAGCAGGCGAAACGAAAGCAGACGTGAACTCATTCAAATATTCATCACGCTTCATTGAAGATGGAAGTTACGTTCGTTTAGATAATGCAACGCTTGGTTATAACTTCAAGAAGGTTAGCAAATCAATTCAGAATCTTCGTGTGTATATGTCTGTGAATAATGCATTTGTGATTACAAACTATTCAGGGATTGACCCAGAGGTTAACCAAGGAGGTATTGCTCCAGGTGTGGATTCTAATAACTTTTACCCAAAAACACGTACTGTTTTATTTGGTGTAAATCTATCATTCTAACATTGTATTTATGAAAAAGATAACAACATATATAAGTCTTGCACTTCTCGGAATCATGTCTTCATGCCATGAGGTAGATGTGCCAATTACTACTGCATTAACTCCAGATATTTTTCCTCAAAATACCAATCAGTTTATTCAGGCATCAGGACCTCCTTATGCTGCTTTGAGAGGAAACTTTTCGTTAGACTACTGGTTCATGCAGTCGGAGTCAACAGATGAATCAATCATGCCTGCAAGAGGAGGTAACTGGTTTGATAATCAAAACTATCGCCATTTGACTTATCACAGTTGGAATAAGGATCATGGTTTAACAAACAGTACTTGGTCTTGGTTATCAACCGTAATTGGAACAACCAATCAGGCATTGTCTATTTTAGATCAGACTATTCCAGCAGGAACGGCTACCAAAGCAACCAACCTTGCTGAGTTGAAAATGGTACGTGCAATTGCTTATTTTATGATGATGGATTTGTATGGTAACATACCAATCTATACCGATTATGGTGATTTCTCTCCTAAAGCAAATACTCCACGTGCGCAAGTATTTGACTTTATCGAGAAAGAAATTAAGGCTGCATTACCTGATTTAAGTACGGATGTTAATACTACGACGTATGGTAGAGCAACCAAATATACGGCTTATGCTTTGTTGGCAAAAATGTATTTGAATGCGGAGGTTTATACAGGAACGGCTCGTTTGAAAGACTGTATTGAGGCTTGTGACAACGTAATTGCTTCGGGCAAATATGCGATTGAAGGACGTTCTACGTATCTTCAAATGTTTTATCCGAACAATGGCCCGCAGATGAAGGAATTCATTTTTGCGTTTCCGTATGATCCTGCTGCTGCTTCTATGCCAGGAACCAACGGATTTATGTATCATGCTCGTTATGACGTACCTCGTTCGGAAACGAAGAAGTTCAGCTTACCCTTTACGCCATCTGCCCCAAGAAGTACATTGCCTGAATATTATGCTCATTTTAACGATGCCAATGACATCCGAAATAAGCAATGGTTAACAGGTCTTCAGTTCATGAACGATGGAGTTACGCCAGTTACAGTGACTACTACGAAGAAAGGATATGACCAGTTTTATACAGGTTCAGACGGAAGTGCAGCTTATACGTACCAAGTTAACTTAACGCCAAAAATTGAATTACGTCAGGATGTAGCAACGTTTGATGCAGGAAACGACGAAATTTCTTGGAACATGGGATACCGTAACGTGAAGTTCTTGCCAGATGCTACTTCGACGAACAGAAACCAGAACAACGACGTTCCATTCTTACGTTATTCGGATATTTTGTTAATGAAAGCAGAAGCGATTTTAAGAGGAGGTGCTGCTACCAATGGCGAAACAGCTCTTTCTTTGATGAATCAATTAAGAGCAAATCGTACCACGTCTCCAGCATTAACAAGTGTGACTTTAGCGGATATTTATGCGGAAAGATGTCGTGAGTTTGCTTGGGAATCTTGGCATAGAAATGACATGATTCGTTTTGGTAAATTTGAAGATGTGTATGGATTCAAAACAAATACAGACCCAACTCGTCGTATTTTCCCAATTCCGACTTCGGCAATGGTATTGAATCCTGCGTTGAAACAGAATCCAGGGTATTAATCAGCGGTTAATTTACTAGTGAGTATCAATTTATATCCCCCTTATCACTTCGATTTTACGGAGTTTAAGGGGGATTTTTTATGAATCTTAAGTAGTTTTTTTAAAATTTTCTGGTATTTGACTTTTCAAAATATGCAATTCCCCCAATCATACATATAACCATTAAGGAATTAAGAATATGGAGCTATAATGATAAAACTTAATAGACTCAACTCCTTAATGGTTAAGTAGTTTTTTTAAAAAAAAGTCTGGTATTTGATTTTTCAATTAAGCCTTCATTTGAAACACGAGAGGATTCGGTAAATAAGAATTATACCTGATAATTTATGGTCACTTACTTAAACATTAAACAGACGACTCCTTAGTTTAGTATTAGAGATTAAAATGATAGGGCAACAGAATTATCAATGCTGTTGCCCTATTAATGAATTTATGAAAATGATAAGTACCCAGACATATTTAACCACATAGGAAGATAGAAAACATAGTTGTGTAAAAGTTAGTAATCAATTACTTATGTTGACTCTGTTTGTATGTGATTCTTAAAATAAATGTGTCTTAATACTTATCCAAGGTTTTATTTCAATACTTTAACCTGTTTCCAGTGAAAACCTTTCTCTGTTTGTTCCTCTGATTGCCATCCTTGAAAAACCAAGTAACTGTTTCCCTTTTGAATGATATAGAAATAATCGCCAGCACCCGCCCACCAAGCACCGCAAGCGGCAATAGCCTTTGCAGGAATTCCCTTACTTGGATACTCAGCTTTTACAATAGTTTCAGCATTACCTGTAATTTTAGCAAGTTTGGCTGTTGTTTTACCAAATACGACGCTAACGGTGGCAGAGGGTGTTCCTTCCGCATTTTCAGGGTAATTTTTAACGATAAATTTAGGCAAAACAGCTACTTTTGAAGCAGGAGTTTGCGAAAAACCTAAGTGAGCTAAGCAAATGAGGCAAGTAATGAAGAGCGTTTTCATGTATATGGAGGGTAAGTTTTAGTGTTACAAGTTTTAAATGAGGCACTTATTCTATTTTGCACCTTTCTTTAAGATGGCTTCATCTACTTTTGGATTCAGCACAATTGATTGAGTTTCAACCGTCATCGTTCCGCCACCCATTGGACTTGGCGTTTCCATATTATGTGGGAATACTAAACCATCAATCGTTTTGAAATCAGAATAAGTCACCGCAATTTCAATATTTTGTCCTTGAATATTTCTCACACCTGTCGATTTCAAAACATAATGAGAATCCTTGCCTACATACACAAAATAACTTTCTCCCTTTTTATCAGCGATGCGAATTTTGTAAACATCAGCACCATCTAACTTTTCTGTACCCATCAACTTAATGGTATCGCCCTGTATTTTTGCGTGTAATAAACTTCCACCCAATTGGGTTTGTGCTTGTGTTTGCTTCACTAAAGCATTGGGCATATCCTCAGGTTCGCCTGTGCCACCCATCATAGAAGGTCTTATCATCCAACCTTCATTTCCATCAATGGCAGTAACCATTTTTTGTCCCATCACAGATACTTCACTACGGAGTCCTCTTTTGTTAAAAATAACAATTTTATTTTCAATCTCCATCCCCTGAATCGTGAAGGTTGTATTCATTTCAACAGTCTTCAAGGCATTCCATTTATCTAGTCCCCCCATAGCTGCGATATGCTCGTCAACGATTTGGTCAACTGATTGAGCAATGCTCATGCCTGAAAATGCGACCATGACGAAAGCCACTGCCCAAAATTTTCTTAATTTCATTGTGATAATATTTTTTTGATGAGGGAAAAAAACCGTTGTGATGCAATCACAACGGAAATTAAGTAGTATTATTTTTAAATTCAACAATTTTCCATGAATGGTTAAAGAAAGGGTATTGGTGGCAACGAATTGCTTTTAGCATTACTGATTATCTTTCGAAATACCTGAATAAACCTTCGGATTTGTGGCAAATCGAGACAAGTCAAAGCGTTCATCATTGAAATTAGTCATACATTCTTTGATGATTTCTCGGAGATGAATTTCGTGAAGATCCGTCACGTCAAATAATTTTGTATAGTTGTGATAAGCCTGTGTCTGGAAAATTTTAATCATTTTTGGTTCTTCCCCTTCATAAGACTGCACAAAAAACTCCATATTGATTTTTACCCTTCCTTGCTCTTTGACAAAGTTGCGATTTTCTTCAATTTGTAAATCTTTAATTCGGATAATGATGGGGGTAAACTCTGGCACAGGTGCTGCACTCATGCGGAGGTAATCTGCCACCACATGTTGAATGCTGTCATTAAATTGTAATGCTTGAGCATCACCTCTTAACCCTGTTCTTGACGTAAATCCTTTGGGTTGAACATGGCAAATGATGCGTTCAATGTAAAATTTTCGATTAGGCAAAAAGAAGTATTCATCCTTGAGTTCGAGTACTTTAGGTATTGCAATATTGTTGACCGCTGAGACTTTTTTTGTTGAATCTTGAGCCAGACAGCTTACCGAAATAAGTAATAGTAAAGAGAGTGTGTGGAGTAACGATTTTATCATAAAAAATTAAGACGGCCTAATGGCCAGGTTAGTGAGTGAACCGTAACAGTTAGGCTTATGTTGACGGTTCAAAATGAACTACTTAGGATAAATAACAGCAAAAATCAAGCCACATTAGGCTTGTTTTTATCACTTGGAAAAGAACGAATTGCGATAAATAAAGAAATAAATGTTAAGATTGAACCCATAAAGAAGGCCGCTCCAGGAAAATGGATAGGAGCAGTTTCTGAAGTGAAGTAGGCAAACAAATTAGAGGCAATTAAGGGGCCAATAATAGTCGTGATGCTTTGAAGACTCGTTAATGCTCCTTGTAGTTCTCCTTGTTCTGAAGGGCTTACTTGTTGAGAAATAATACTTTGTAAGGATGGGCCAGCAATACCACCCATTCCGAAGGGAATCATAATGGCATACATCATCCAACCTTGCGAAGCGAAGGCGAACAAGCCAAAGCCTATAGCATAGAATAATGTACCAAGTATGACCGATTTTCGGTCACCTAGTATTGGGTTGATAATCCGATTTAATCCTCCTTGAACAATGGCGATGATTAAGCCGACAAAAGCTAAGGATAAACCAATGTCATGGCTTGTCCAGTTGAATTCTTTCATCGTAAAAAACGTCCAAGTACTCGGGTGTACTTGTCCTGCAATGTTGAAAAAGAAGAAAGAACCTACTAAGCCCAGGATGACTGGATATTTGGTGATGTTGCGTAATGAACCGATAGGATTGGCTCTTTTCCAATTAAAGGTTCTTCTATTTTCTTGTTTTAATGATTCAGGTAAAATAAAATAACCGTATAGGAAATTTATTAAGGTTAAGCCTGCTGCGGCAA
Source organism: Spirosomataceae bacterium (assembly GCA_049241065.1). Taxonomy (GTDB): domain Bacteria; phylum Bacteroidota; class Bacteroidia; order Cytophagales; family Spirosomataceae; genus JALRIJ01. Next base: position 23,644 of record JBMLRK010000363.1, on the reverse strand, counting down.
AAAAGGGCATCCTTAGTCCCATGTCAGCTAACAAACCGCCCACTGCTGGGCCAATGATAAAGCCAATTCCGAAGGCCGCACCAATAACACCAAAATTCTTAGAACGGTCTTCTGGTTTGGATACATCGGCTATGTAGGCACTTGCGGTTGTAAAGCTCGCTCCAGTGATTCCTGCAAGAATTCTGCCTACAAATAACCAGGCTAAATTAGGAGCAAAGGCGAGTAGGAGATAGTCGAGTGAAAAACCGAATAAGGACAATAGAATCACAGGACGACGACCATATTGATCACTTAGTCCTCCCATAATGGGCGAAAAGATGAATTGCATGATTGAATAACACGCCATCATCCAACCCGAATATTGTGATATTTCGCTTAAACTCTTGCCCGTTAGTTCTTGTAGAAGAGCAGGTAATACGGGTATAATTAAACCAATGCCAAGTACATCGATAAGCAAAGTAATAAAAATAAAAATAATGGCGGCGTTCTTTTTTGAAGACATGATTTTGGGATATGAATAGGCTGTCTATCAGTCGATAGCGTAGCTAAAATTACGCAGAATTGTTATGTAAGCACTTTTTAGAAAGTCAAAATTACGACATTTAATGCTAAAAAGGTATGTTTCAAGCGTAACAAAATTGTTAAAAGGTTGTGTGAAAAGTCAAAAGTTTATGAGCGACTGTCGCTCGGATTAAAGCTAAAAACAGGCGTTTTGTTAAATAGTAAATTTCAAAATAATATTTCTGGAAATACGATTTGATAAAATACGATTTGGCTAAAAATGCTTTAAGCTTTAAACTCTATACTTTTCACACACCTTCTTTGTTTTATTCTTTCACTTCTTTGCTCTCGATTAAGAAGGAAGAAGTATCTACTTTAAACGCTTGATTCTCAAGTGCAGGAAGGGTAACTTCTTGCCATTCATTTGTCGGAGTAATTCGCTTTTTATAGTCATTACCCACTTGAACTACGATTGGCATAGAGAAACCTGCTGGTGTATTTGACCAACGGTATTGTACACGAAGCTCTTCGCCTTGCTTTTGTAATTTATACTCCAATGAAGGAATAATAGTGCTGCGTAAATATAGGTCAAAATAAGGATTGAGATTCATTCCCGTTTTTTGACTAAAGTAATTGATAACCTGTTCACTAGTTACATTTTGTCTGGCAAAGGTGGTTGTTAAACCTTTTAGGGCATCAAACCATTTGGTATCATTATCAATAATATTTCGGATGGTATGAAGCATCCATGTTCCTTTGAAATAAATATCCGAATCTGGCCCATCGTAATTTACACCCATTGGACCAATCATTGGGGCTTTATTCTGAATGCGTTTTTTCTGTCCTATCAAATATTCTACTGAGGTAGGGTAGCCCTTCAACGATTCAAGGTAAATAGCCTCCATGTACGTCGTAAATGACTCATGAATCCACATTTCAGCATGATCATTACACGATAGCGAGTTGCCAAAATATTCATGTCCCGACTCATGGATGATAATAAAATCGAAGCCATAAGGATTGTTCTTATAGTTATTTCCATAAGCAACAGCTCCTTGGTGTTCCATGCCCCAGTAGGGTGTTTCCACTAAGGCATACCCATCGTTCCAAAACGGATATGTGCCAAAATATTTCTCATAAATGGCAAGCATTGGTTTTACTTGTTGGAAATGAACCTTCGCTTTTTCGGCATTATTTTTTAGGACATAGTAATCCAACGCCAATTTCTTCTTCGTATCTTTCGATAGGTAAACATCCTGAATATGAGCGTAGTCTGCAATGTTCAGCGTTACGTCATAATTATTGATGGGATAACTTACAAACCATTCAAATTCGGTATAACCGTTTGCACTTAATGCTTGCTGTTTTTTCTTCTTTTTTGAATACGTATTACATTGAAGGGTGCTTCGTAAATTTCCATTTGAAACACTCATTAAACCATTGGGTACTGCTGAGGTGATACGCATCGAATCAGGTTCGTCGGATAGATGGTCTTTGTTTGGCCACCACAGACTTGCCCCAATTCCTTCACAACTTACCGTAACCCAATCCTTATTGTTCGCATCTTTTTTCCAAGAAAAACCGCCGTCCCAAGGTGGGTTTACCGCAATTTTAGGGTTTCCTCGATAATCAATACGGATGGAAGCATTAATGCCTTGCTCTTGTTTTTGGGGGAAATCAACGAAAATAGCATTGCCTTCACGACTAAATAATAGACTTTTCCCGTTTTGCGAAATACGTAACACTTCCATATTGGCAAACAAATCCACTTGTAAACGATTGAACGATTTAACAGCTTTATAATAAATCGTATTATGTCCTTCAATTAGTTGTTGGGCTGGGTGAACTTTTACATATAAGTCATAAAAAGTAACATCATAGCAAGAGCGGATTTCAGAAAGCGTTCCTCTAAGACTATCTTGCCGAGTATATTGGGCATTTATCTCAAAAGTCGAGCAAAGGGACAAAATTGTAACGAGTAAAAAGGGGAATAAGTAGATTGCAGAAGGTCTTATAATCGGAGCATTCCGATCTTTCGCTTGAATTTGTTGCGTGAATCCTTTTATCATAGATATTCTATTTAAAGGTAGGGTTTTTAGTTAGGGACATTAAATGACAATGAATGTCCAAAATTAACAAATGCTTATTACTAATAAATGAGAAATGCTCTTTTTGTAATGAATACCGTGAATAATCATTACAAAAAGAGCATATAAAGGACGAACAGACTAATTAGATAGATGAACAGCTTGGTGTTCTTCCATAATTTTATCTACATCAATAGCCGAGCAAGAGCCACAACCCTTAGGGCAACCTGCTTTTTTGTTCAAACTAAAATTTTGACGAACGATATTGCCTAAATAAACAACCGCCCCGATAAAGATAAGTGCAATGATGCTATTTTCCATGATTCCAGTGTGTTGCGATGACCTCTTGTAATTCTTTAAACGCACCACAAGCTGCAATTAGTTCACGACCAAAAATAAAATCGTCTCCTCCTTTAAAATCACTTACTGTACCACCTGCTTCTTGAACAATGAGCGTACCCGCAGCTACGTCCCAAGGTTTGAGGTTGTATTCAAAGAATCCTTCGAAACGCCCACAAGCCGTGTAAGCTAAATCCACAGCGGCAGAACCCATACGACGTAACCCGTGCGACTTTTGCATTAATTCTTTTAAGATTGCCAAATACTGGTCGGTCAGTTGAAAGTCATAATAAGGGAAACCTGTTGCCAAAAGGCTCTCAGAAAGGCTGTTGGCGGTAGATACATGAATGGGTTCATCGTTCAAATACGCACCACCACCTAACCATGCACTAAAACATTCTTCTCGATTAATTTCAAAAACTACGCCTGAAACAATGTTGTCTTGATGTAAAAGGGCAATCGAAATTGCGAAAATTGGCAAGCCATGAATATAATTTGTCGTGCCATCTACGGGGTCAATTATCCAAGCATAGTCTTGGTCTTCGGTACGAGTGGCTGTGCCTTCTTCGGCAATGAAGCCTGCTTCTGGTAAAATCAATCGCAAACCAGCCACTAAGCGTTCTTCCGTTTGTTTATCGACATACGAAACCAAGTCGTTAAGCCCTTTATATTCAATGCTGTCTTTTTTAAAAGCTAAGGTTGCTTCTTTTACGAAACTAGAAGTTTGACGAGCAAGAGCCGCTACTTCTGAGGTGATTTTTGCTAAATTCATGGATTTTGTGCTTGTACTTTTGTCATTTTTCTGATTCGAAGATAGACCAATTTCAGCAAAAATAAACTAATTCACAAAACTGAATGTTACCTTTGAGTGAAATTATGCCACAACAAGAAAGGTTTATAAACAGAACTCAGTGTGAAAAAAGAAGAAAATAGCGGTAAAATTTTTGATGCTCAAATATTAAAACGAATTTATGGATTTCTAGGGCCTTATAAACTACGCTTTTGGGGCTTAGTTGCTATGATTATGCTCATGGCTTGCATTGTGCCATTGAATCCCTTACTGATTCGTCATACCATAGATAATGAAATTGCTAAGGGTGATTATACAGGTTTGTCATTGATGCTGCTGGCAATGCTTGGAGTATTACTTGTGCAAGGTCTTCTACAGTTTGTAAATACGTATATGGCTGGCTGGCTTGGGCAAACGGTGATTCGAGATATTCGAGTGGCTCTTTATAATAAAATTTTGAATTTACGGTTAAAGTTTTTTGACGATACCCCCATCGGTCGTTTGGTTACTCGTACCGTCTCGGATGTGGAAACCCTCAACGATGTGTTTTCTGAAGGTTTAGCTTCTATTGCAGGAGATATTTTACAGTTGGTGCTTATTACGGGTGTAATGTTTTATACGGATTGGCGACTAACGCTTATTTGTTTGCTGACTGTCCCTTTTATGGTCGTTTCAACGTATGTCTTCAAAGAATATATCAAAAAGTCGTTTGGTGAGGTGCGTTTGGCAGTGGCGAGTCTGAATTCATTTGTACAAGAACACATTACCGGAATGAATATTGTACAAATTTTTAATGCTGAAAAAACAGAATATGATAAGTTTGTCAACATCAATAAACAACATCGTGATGCTAATATTCGTTCTATTTGGGCATATTCGGTTTACTTTCCTGTGGCAGATGTGATTTTGGCGACGGGTACAGGGTTAATCGTCTGGTTTGGTTCGAAACAAATCTTACATCATGACATGACACTTGGCACACTTACTGCCTTTATTATGTTTATGAACTTGTTCTTTCGTCCAATTCGCTTTTTGGCAGATCGTTTTAATACCCTTCAAATGGGTATCGTTTCGACGGAAAGAATCATCAAGCTCTTAGATTCAGACGACTATGCTACCAACCAAGGCACATTTAAGGCTGACAATTTGAAAGGGGATGTTTCATTTAAAAACGTTTGGTTTGCCTATAACGACGAAGAGTATGTCTTGAAAAATATTTCGTTTGACGTAAAGCAAGGTGAAACCATCGCTCTCGTAGGGGCAACAGGAGCAGGGAAATCTTCTACCATCAATTTGTTAAGCCGTTTTTATGAAATTAATAAAGGTGAAATCTTTATAGACGGGCGTAATTTAAATGAATATGAACTGAATAGCTTGCGTAGTAAGATTGGAGTGGTACTTCAGGATGTGTTCTTGTTTTCAGATACCATCGAAAAGAATATCAGTTTGGGCGATCCTAACATTACGCATGAGAAAATCGTTGAAGCAGCTAAATTAGTGGGCGCTCATGATTTTATTGAACGTTTGCCTGACGGTTACGACTACAATGTGATGGAACGTGGAGCAACGCTTTCGGTAGGGCAACGTCAGTTGATTTCTTTTGTTCGTGCTTTGGTGCATGACCCAAAAGTTATTGTGTTGGATGAAGCAACCTCTTCGGTAGATACTGAAACGGAAGAAATGATTCAGAATGCGATTGCCAAGTTGATGAAAGGAAGAACGGCGATTGTGATTGCTCACCGACTTTCGACGATTCAACATGCAGACAAAATTTTGGTCTTAGACAAAGGCGAAATTAAAGAACAAGGAACGCATGAAGAACTTCTTGAAAAAGAAGGCTGGTATGCTTCTTTACATCAAATGCAGTATAAAGAACAAATTTAAAATAATGCTGAATGATAAATGTTGAATTTCATCCGAAAAGCTATTTCGTTTGCAACGAGATTATGTACCAAGTTCTGTTCATCAGTATGATTAACTAGCTAAAACAGTCATTACACATTCATCATTACACATTCATCGCTAACCATTACGCATTCATCATTATCCATTTTCCTATGAAACAACGTATTTTCTCTGTAGTCGTTACTTTATTCGTGTTATCCAACGGTCTTTTGGCTCAATCGGTAAAAGATACCGCAAGTTGTTCGACAAAAGCGGCGATTAAACCGTTTATTGTTCCAGCTGTTTTAATTGGGGCTGGTGTAGCATTGACAAGTCAAACAATTAAAGATGATCAATTACGGTTTAGAGCCAAAAATTTTAATGATTTCAGTAATCACGCAGACGACTTATTACAATTTGCTTCGTATGCACCCGTTTTCGGACTCGATTTAATTGGTGTTCATGGGAAGCACTCTTTTCAAGACAAAGTGGGTATTGTGGCATTAGGGGGAGTATTTATGATGGGGACAGTTTACGGACTGAAATCAATTACCAAAGTAGCACGTCCAGACAATTTAAAGGATGACTCCTTCCCTTCGGGTCATACAGCGAATGCCTTTTTTGGAGCAACTGTCTTGGCTAAAGAATATGGAAGTCAGAGCATTTGGTATCCGATTGCAGGCTATACTTTTGCAACAGCCACAGGAGCTTTACGTATGTTGAACAATCGTCACTGGGCTTCAGACGTATTGGCAGGAGCAGGGTTTGGTATCTTGTCAGCAGAACTTGCCTATCTGGTCTATCCTCGCTTAAAATCAGTACTTTGTAAAAAAACGAATCAAACTTCCATGATGTTTGTACCTCAATACAACGGTAAAACTACAGGCATTGCTTTTTCTATGCACTTTTAATCAGCTGGCAATATTAACTTATTGTTAATTGTTAAGAAAGTGGCTAGGTAATTTGGTTGAGAATAATACATTTGCTATCGTAAACAGTCAATTGTTTATGATAACAATTCCAACCATTTTATCACTAATGCCCATGAAAATCACCACCAAGCAGCTTGTTGTTTGGATGATTGTTGTATGTTTTGGCTTATCGACCTCTGCTTTTTCTTCTACTGACAATACAACTTTCCAAGCTCAAGACGTTGACACGCCCGCAGAACCTTATGGCGGGATAAATCAATTAACCCAATTTATCAACCGTAATTTACACATTCCACTTGCACTCCAAATCGCAAAAGTAGAGGGTCAAGTCCTTGTGGAAGCTACCATTGATACCCTTGGAGGAGTTACTCAAATTCATGTGATTAAAGGGTTATATGCGGATGCTGATCAGGAAGCTATTCGGGTAGTTTCTCTGTTTAAAGCTTGGAATCCTGCCTTGAAAGCAACTAAAAAAGTAGCTCAAAAGGTAATTATTCCAGTAAACTTCGATTTTGCTTCTAGTTTAGAATTTAGAAATGGGCAAGTTGTTAATTACTATGATGCCAATTTACATCCTGTCAACAACAAAAAAGATGCAGAATTATACAGCCTTTCAAAAGTAACGAATGCTGGAATCCCGATGGGTGATATTGTTTTTTACCGCATAGATGGCGATTCCTCTCCGTATTATCTCTTAAAATATGAGAAAATACGCCTTAACAGAGAGCCTGTTTATGGAGGAATTATTGCTGATACGCTTCGTCAATGTGATCAAGTATTTTTTAGGAATAAACGTGGTAGAATTGAGGGACCTGTTTATAAGTTTTATCCCAATGGGGCTTTGTTTGAGACAGAGCATTACTTGAACGGCAAGATTGTAGGGGCTTCTCAAAAGTTTTATCCGAATGGCTTATTAGGGGAAGAAAAGGTATTTATGCCCAATTCGTCAACCGATTTCGAGTATTTTAGATGGCATCCCAACGGACAACTCGCAGAAGTAAGCAGTTATTCGCTAGATGGGGACGATAATTTCAAGATGAGTTATACGCTGTATAATCTTTGGAATGAACAAGGGAAATTATTAGTAAAAGAAGGAGATGGCCAGGCAATTATTGAAAAATATAATCCTGCAAGTAAACGAATAGTGGAGCAAGGAAAAATATCCCAAGGGCTTAAAAATGGTAACTGGGAAGGCTATAAAGGAAAAGACTTAGCATTTTTAGAAACGTACGATTTGGGATTAATGATTACCGCAGGTTATGTGGACGAAAATGGTAGGTTACAAGCCTATAAAGAACGTCAAACTCCACCGAGATATGTAAGAGGTGAAGCAGAACTGGCAACCTTTATTTCAAGTAAATTGAAAAGTACTTACGATAAACGGGAACGTATTCAGCTAAGTTTTAAAGTAGAATTAGACGGGACATTACATGAAATTGCCCTAGTTGGCGATGCAAAAGATAAGGCTTTTGCAGATGATGTAATTAAAATTTTAGGTGAAACAAACGGACTCTGGCAACCAGCTACGTTTCATGGACAGCCTGTTGCTGCCAACCACCAAATGACCTTGAATATTTCGTTTAAATAATAAAAAGCCCTTTGGATAACTTATCCAAAGGGCTTTTTATTGATGAAGTACCATCGCTTACGCCAACGTTGCTGACAACGTAATTTCTGCATTAAATAATTTAGAAATCGGACAGTTTACTTTTGCGTGATTTACCAATTCTTCGAATTTCGCTTGGTCTAAACCTGCTGCTTTTACAGTAGTCGTCAAGTTGATTGTAGTGATTGTTCCATCCGCTAATACAACTTCTGAAGTTGTGTCAATGCTATCTGCTGTAAAGCCCGCACCTTGTAAGTTAAATGCCAATTGCATTGAAAAACAACCCGCATGAGCAGCTCCTACCAATTCTTCTGGATTTGTACCAATACCATCTTCAAAACGAGTATTGAATGAATATTGCGTATCGCTTAATACACCGCTTGGGCTAGTTAATGTTCCTTTTCCTGCTTTACCTGAACCAATCCATTGAGCTGAAGCACTTCTTTTAATTTGCATGATTTATGTTGTTTTGAGTTATTACGTAGTTGACTTTACAAAATTGGGCAATTTTACCGTCGAATAGAATGAAGAAATCACGCCAAAAGATGGACAAATTTCCTAGTACTCAATTTTGAGTTTTCTAGCCTGATCTTCACCCACCGTTTTTCGGTATTGAATAGGGGATGTATCGGTATTTTTTTTGAATAAGCGACTGAAATAATATTCATCCTCAAAACCTAAGGCATAAGCAATTTCTTTGACAGATTTATCGGTCAAATACAGTTCTCGTTTTGCTTCCATCATCAAACGTTCTTGAATTAACTCTGACAGGGTTCTATTGAAATGTTTCTTACTTAGTTTACCAAGGGCTTTAGGACTTATGTGGAGTTTCTCAGCATAATAACTTGGAGAATGTTCTTTGACGAAATCTTGTTCAATAGCTTTCTTTAATTGCTGTAAAATATCACGTTCAGGAAGTTGCTCCATCTGAACCCCAGCATTGTCTTGAGCCAGTGCTTTATAGCGAGTAGTATGAATCAAGAAAATTTTAAGGTACGATAATAGTAAGTCGTGTTGAGCTAGTGCATCTTGTTTAAGTTCGTTGTGCATTTGCTCAAGAAGAATCAATAAGGGAATAGCTTGTTCGTCGGTCAAACTGACAAAAGGGGGTTCATACAGATTATTAAACAATACACCATTGCATGAAACTTCTTTTTGATGTTTCAGAATACAAAAGAAATCGGGGTGGAAATTTATCACCGATAGTTCAATTTCTTCCTCATGGAGGGTGGTAAACTGAAAGGGTTGATATGGACTAAAAAATAGGACTGATTGTTCTTTAACCTGATAGACAGATACGTCTGCTTTTACTTCAACGATTCCTTTTTTCCAAAGGACTAAGGTGAAGTAATTAAAACGGGATAGTTCGGAAAATGGATTTTTGTTGGATACACTCCACACACGGAAAGCCAAATTGTTGGCAAACGGTTCTATTTTATGAATAGATTCAGCGAGATTCATAATAGTTGCTACTTTTTAGCAAAGTACGCAATCATTTGCAAATTTTCATAAAGGAATGTGAGCAAGTTGGCGGCCTTGTCACATAGCAAATTTCCGAAAAACATGGAGTTAATGAGGGAATCATTAACTCCACGATGTATTAAGGGAAATTTAAGTAAGGAGACAGTTAGTATTGAAAGTCTTATCAAACCAATTTTAATCCTTTATGAACTGGTTAATTTAATTATTTTTATGATTTGTATGATATTTTCTATTTTATATATCAAATGTACACTTTTTTATTATCTAGGTCTGTAACAAATGTCACATAAGTGTTTTTTTGTTAGAAAATTTTATTTTTCGTCTATTGTCACAAATATGCTATATACGTTAATCCAATTATTGAAGCTCTACTCGGTTACGAGCTAATTTAACATGCCCAAGTTTTTCTAGCTGTTTAAGCAGACGAGACACAACTTCCCTAGAGGTTGCCAGTTCCAGTGCCAGTTCTTCATGTGTAACATTTAAAACAGTAGAATTGTTTTGTTTTGATTTTCGTCGAAGTAAATTAACGAGTCGTTCATCTAATTTATGAAATGCCAATTCATTGATAACTGTAATTAAATCATCGAATCGCTTTTGATAGGTTTTAAATACGAACTTCTTCCAAGTCGGAAATTTAGTTATCCATTCTTCCACTTTTTCGAAAGGTATCGAAATCATTTGGGTAGGCTCTTCTGCAATTGCCGTGATTTCGCTTTGTCTTTTATCCAAACAGCAACTCAGGGAGATTGCACAGGAGTCTAATTCACCGATGTAATAAAGCAAAACTTCACGCCCTTCAGAGTCTGATCTGACTATTTTTATAGAGCCACTGATAATAATAGGTACTTGATGAATATAGCCTCCCGTACGGATGAGCGTTTTGCCTTGCTCTACCTCAACATAGTGACCATATTCCAATAATTCGTGTAGGAGAGCTTGTTCAAAAAGGTTGCCAAAGCAAGTTTTCAAATAGTTTAAATCTAGTTTCATGGGTACAGTTGTTTCGACTTAGGGTTATTGTACTTTTTAACTAAATTTAAGTTAGCTTTTTTTTAGTAGAGAATAAAGAAAAAGCCTTGAATATTGCTTATTTCTTTATTCTGAGGCAATTAGTTTTTAGAAAAACACCCTATTTCTATTATAGCCCAATTTCTAGTGTTAGTATTCCTTGACTTTGCAGGTTGAAAGTCCAAAGATGCTGTATAGTGGACAAAAGCTTCCCAAACTGGTTACTACAAAAATCCCAGAAATTACCAGAGCCAAAAGTCCAATTGAGCCAGTTAATATATTGGTGAAATAAAGACCTAAAGCAATAATAACGACTGCGATACGGATAATACGGTCTGTGCCGCCCATGTTCTTTTTCATAAGCTATTCGAAATATTAAAGATGTAAAAATGTTACGTTACTTCCCTTCAAGGGCTGTTTCAATTACCTCTTTTTCAACAAGGCCAACATTTGACCAGATTAGCTTCTTCTTTCTATACAATAACAAAGTTGGTAATGCCTCAATCTTTAATGAATTGCATAATTCCGGGTTTTTGTCTGCGTCTATACGTACTAGTTTTACCTGACTAGCCTTTTCGATAGCGATGGCATCTAGGGATGGTTTCATCTGTTGACACGGCCCGCACCAATCTGCATAAACATCGACCAAAACTAATTTTTCTTCATTAAGCAGTGCATCGAACTGAGCAAGAGTGATTCCTGCTGTTGAGTTCGTATTACCTGTTTCATTGTTTGTTTCGGGTAGCTTTTCAGCACGCCATTTCATTATTCCACCTTCCAATTCATAGACTTTCTTAAACCCATCCGCACGCATTTGAGTGGCGGCGGAGGCACTTCTACCTCCACTGAGGCAATATACAAAGACAGCTTGTTCTTTATCAATGTTGGCAACTTTCGTCTTGAAGTCTGCACCATTGAAGTCTATATTTTGAGCATTCTCTAAATGCCCCTTTGAAAACTCTTCGGGAGTACGAACATCCAAAATAAGCGGTGCTTCTTCTTCTGTTATCTTTTGGGCAAACTCCTTTGCTGGCAGACTTTCGGTGCTAGTTGCTTTTTTACAAGCGGAGAGAGAGAACGTTAATAACGTAGTAATAAGGATTAAATAATATTTCATGAAGTGTATGAGTTGTTTGTGATAAAGTAGATGATAATTGTTGAGCCTAACTAACAAAGCGTTTCAACCCTGTTTTAATAAAATCTGCAATCAAATACCCTGTAAGAATTCCATAAGGAACCATACTTTGCCAGTTCGATTGAATGATACAAGTCCCTGTTGAGCAACCAATTTCTTTCCAATAAAAATAGCCAACTAAGCCTCCTATAAAAGCTCCAATAATTTGCCATTTGTATTCACTTAATTTCTTCATATTCAATGTCTTTTGTTTCCGTAAGTTGTTTGTCTTCTTTAGTAGGGATTACACATCCGCCAGAGCCACAGCATCCAATGTTTAGAATAGACTGCAACGCAAAGAAACCGCCTAAAATCCCCATAAGAGGTTGGTTGTCAGAAAAGGATGAATATAGAATCCATAGCCCCATTCCTAAGCGGAAGATACGCATGAAATTCCAATTTGTCAGTAATGCTGTCATGTTATTGTTGCTTATAATAGCTTATCTAGGTAGATGCGTAAAGTTCCTACATTAGTAGCTTAATGTCGGTGATATTTGTTACACAAAGCAGATTTTACACAAGTATTGTTGTATTGAGACGCAATTCACTCCACTAAGTCCTTTAATTAAAAAAGGGTTGCCTCTTTCGAAACAACCCTTTTTGTTTAAAGTTTCAAGATTTTAAAACTTGCCGTTTTGTTTTCTTTATTGATGTGTAAGAAATACAATCCTGTTGGATAATCACTCAGCGATATTTCTTTCTTTTCATCTCGAATCATTAACTCTTTAAGCACCGTTCCCATTGCATCCACTAAGCGGAGTTGCATTGGTTTGGTATCAGACTCAATGGTGATTTTATCGCTAGTTGGGTTTGGATACAGCTTAATACCTAACGCATTTAATTCTTCAATGCCCGTAATTAATTCAAGACGAACGCTGGACGGGTTATTGATGATACCTGTGCCACAGAGTGCGTTACTAACCGAAAACAAGCGGATAGTCGTATTGGCATCGGGCGTATATTTAAAGGTATAAAGCGAATCTTCAGACTTAAATGGTTTTGTCAAATTCGCTTCAATTTCATTTTTACCAAGCGTAAAAGTGAAAGGAGGAGTTCCCGAAAACTTAATCTTCAAATCTAGCGTTTTATCCTTTTCATACAAATAGCTGTCGGTTTCAAAACGAGCGGTTAGTGGTTCTGAAATGAGATGAATAAATCGAGTAGTCGTACTTACACTCCCTGTGTCAGAAGCTACTACTCTAAATAAGTATTTCCCAGTTACATCAACCGTTGTTGGAATGGTAACTTTCATAATACTAGTACTTCCGATGACCGAGGCATCCAACTCTTTGAAGTTCTCTCCGTTGGCATCCGACATTTGGAAGGTAAACTTACTACTAGGAGAGAAGCTCCCTGTGGCAGTAAAGGCGACTTCGTATGTGCTGCCTTTACAAATCGTACTATAAAATTCGTAGCTTGAAGAAGAGCTTGAAATGGATTTCGTTTTGACAAAGCCCAACATTGCTACTCTTTTGGCAGAAGGAGCGTTAACAATTACTTTAAATGAACCAGTACCTACTCCAACTCCACAGGCGTTACTTACTGATTTGATGGAATAGGTGGTGTTTTTTTTGGGATATAAGGATATACCATAAAGCCCGCTATACCAGTATTGAACGAAAAATTTACTACTATCACTCAACATAATTGTGGTAGGGATATCATAAAAGGTCTGATTGCTAGTAGTCAGAGTGCTTACTTTATTGTCTTTGAAATAAGTAGGAGCTACGTCTCCAGCATTTATAATTTGTCCATTATTACCAACTAAGCTGAGGTCTGGAGCAGTTGTGAGTATAAAATTCGATAAGGTATAACTCAGAGCAGGATTCGTACTTTCTACAAGGATATTATAACTTCCTTTTGTTAGATTTTGAGGTAGAGTAAGCGTATTACTGCCGTTGACTGCATTCGTTGCTAATTTTGTTGTAGTCCCATTACTGGCAGTCCCAACTAAGCTTACTTGGAATTTATTGTCTAAAGCATAAGGCCCTTGAGCATTGATGGACAAGGTTATAGGTTTGCCCATACATACATAACTTACCGTATTTGACGTGGAAGTGAAAGCACTGAGAAGGGGCTTAACAACTACTTTTACAGAGTCATTTATCGTTTCTGAGCCACATTGCCCTGTTACTCCTGTGAGTTTATACACGGTTGTTTCCTTTGGATAACGATTCATGGAAATACTCCCGTACACATTGGATTTTATAAATTTCGAACCATTTTCTTCCATTTGAAAATGTGTATATGAATTATTATTGCTTGTTTTTAAATATAAGCTAACACTATTGCCATAGATAATACTAGTCTCTTTGGCACTACTGGACAGTCCAATACTGGCAGTCGCTTTTTTGATAGGGTAAATGGAGAACGTATTCGAAATCACATCACCTTTTCCATTAATCAGTCGAAAAGAGTAATAGGTTTCGTCAAACGTACTTGGTATAGTAAAGGTCATGGGATTTGCCTTAATACCCGTTTGGATAGTTTTATACACAAGTGGGTTATCACTCGTTTTTGCGGCTTGTATGCTAAAAGTCGTAGTATCAGGTACGGTTCCTTCTGTTGTAAATGATAACGGAACCGTTGCATTCGCACAAATAGTTGAGTTACCAGAGTAGTTTGCTTTTAGAATAAATGGCGTTACCGTAACTGTAGGAAGTGTAAGTGTATTGCTCGTTGTTCCACACATATTACTGAGTGATTTAATTCCAAAAGTCACTGTTTGCGTAGGAGTAATCGTTTTTGAAACAGAAGAATAATATGCCGAAATCGAGTTTTGTACGGTAAATACATCTGTTGAATTATCTGAATAGGTGATATTAATGGGAGAAACTCCTGAAATAGTTGACCTTATCACTACGGGGTTGCCAACAGCCAAGTTGGATATACTCGCATCTGTGTAATGAATTTCTGGTTTTTTGATGGTATAAAACGACCATAAATTGCTATAAGTTAAAGGGTTACTTGTATATACCCGTAAGAAATATTCGGAGGACGAGGATAAATTTGTCGGAATGGTTACCTCTATTTCTTTACTTTTTGAGGTGGCCAGAACGGTATTGTTCGTACTTGTAGCATACGATAGTAATTCTACGGTGTATGAGGTATTACTATCGAAACTACCAAGCGTATTCACTAACAACTTGACTTTTTGTCCCTCACACACTTTTTGGCCATAAGCTAGGGTTGAACTACTTAATTCTACCGAGTTACTTGTACTATTTGCTACGACAAATGAATATCCACCAACTCCGTTGATGTTAGTTGTTCCGCATGAATTACTGATGGATTTTATCGCATAACTTTTGTTTTGAGTGATATTCAACAGACGGCTTAAATTCGAGCTGAGACTTGTACTGTTTTTATCTAATTCTAGCTTGGTACTGTCAGTAAATAAAACCGTATAAGGCTCTCCTCCTGATAAATTTAAGTTCAAATTATAGCTTTGTGGAGTTGATAGGTTTATTGTAGTCTGTGAGTTCCCGTTGAGACTAGGAGTGTCACTCATGGTTAGATAATTATATCCATACCCTGTACTATAGTAATTAGGTATATTGATTATAGCGTACACATTCTTATTTGAGAAGGTAGGCGTTATTTTTGCTGGTAAGGTAAATGTCACCGTCTTGCTATCTTTGACTTGACCTGTAACGATTATAAAATTATAACCTAAGTAAGGGTAATTCGTTAGTACAACAGTTACAGCAGTACCCACGGCCAATTTTGCATTACTTGTGTAATAAGCCTCTGCTGTTTGGAGTGGACAATAAGTACCCGCTTTTACAGAGTCCGTTCGGACATAATTTTGAGGAGTAACACTCAAAACAGTCTTATTTTCTCCAACGCCATTTTTGTTATTACAGCCACTCGTAAATGAGGTGATGGAATAGCTAGTTGTTTCTAAAGGGGCAACTTTTACTGACTGCGTTATAGAGCTGGTTGAGTAACTGGTTGTCGTTATTTTTTGACCATCACTAAGAGTAGCAGAAAAGGGACCAATTCCTGTAAATTGGACATCTAACGTTTGGGTAGAACCAATCGTAATCTTTTGGCTTGCAGTGATAATCTCTGCACTGGGTTTCCCATATATATACATATTGAAATAGGGAGTATTTGTATATTCCTCCTTAGTCGTTGCATTTAGGATTTGAATAGTATTGTAGTAGCCCGTTGTTACGGCATCCGTCAGCGTAAACGAAACAATGTTGTCTTTTATGGTCGCAGGAAGTTCAACATAGCTAGTGGTCGTTTTGAATAAACGAACTAAGTAGGTTGTTTTCGGTGGCTCAACTCCTTGAACAACTGTTTGAATGCTAACCGTTGAACCAATACACGCATTTACTGAATTGTTCGATGAAATAGTAAGTCCATAATCTCGTACGGTAATGTTTGCACTACCCGAGATTGTCCCAATACCACAAGCATTACTGATTTGTTTAATAGTATAAACGCCCGTTTTTTGTGGCATCAAACCCACTTCAGTAATATTAAAAACATCATTATAGATATTATTATCGCTAGTAACGACAGTGGTATTTAAGTTGAAATAACCATCGTATGCTGCGGTAAAATTGACAATTTCGCCTCTAACAATTGAACTTTTTGATATTCCACTAAGCGTGATTCTAGGGCTTGAAGTTACGTATAAACTACGGTACGAACTTTCAATTTTAGGAGATGAGGCAGTAATTTTTAGATAAATGGTGTAATAGGAACTAGACGATATAAGCATACTTGTAGGAATAACTGTTTTAATCATGCCTGCCGTATCAACGCTACTTATCTCTGTCCATGTAGAACCATAATCTCTGGAGGCTTGAACGGTAAATTTATTACCTGTCCCAAATGGAGAGTTGGATGAATACGAAATCAAAAGGTTTTGATTGCTACAAAAGGTGCTAGATCCATTTTGAGGAACAACATTGTCAATAAATAGACTCTGTGCATTTGCGTTAAATAGGAAAAAAAACAAGAAAAATGCGAGTAAATACGTGTTTTTTAACAGCTTAGAAGGGCTGAATAGTTGGTTCATTGGCTTGTGAGTTTTTTGATTACAAGTAAAATAGTGCTTAAAATGCCTTCAAAGTTGTCGATATTTTATTTTAAAAGAAACTGTTCTTAGCACTTTAATACCACGTTTTATCTTCACAGACGTAAAATGATTCAAGAGGGTTGCATGAGAAACTATTTTTTACAAAAAAAACTCTCGCTCAAGGAACAAGAGTTTTAAGCACCAACCACTTAATTTTTACCTAGAATTTAAAGGCTGTAATTTCGTTGTCTTTTGAACGGTAGTACATTAAGCCACCAATCTCATCTAAATCATACTCGGGCTTTTTGTCGTCTAAAATTACGCTTGATTCTACTTTGCCATTATCTTTATTGATTTTTACCAAACCTACTCCTTTTTGAGAGCCGTCATTTGCTTCGTCGGTTAAAATCGCCTGATAATTTTCAGTTTGTGCCGAAGCCTTAAAACGTTTGTTCATCATCGCAAAACCTGCCGAAGCTACTGCCGTCCATAACTGTTGTGCTTGCTCTTGCTGACGAATGTAACTATCAACTTCATAACTTCTACCACCACCCGCAGTTGCACCTCTTGCATAACCTGCATTTGCCGCCGATGCTACTGCCAACATCGTACCACCAACAGCCACAATACCTCCAAAAATTTTACCTGCTGTACTCGCTCTTGGAGAGTGAAAATATTGGCTATACTTCACGTTTCCGTCAAAACTAAATTTTACCAAATTCTGACTAGAAGTTAATAAAATCCCATCTTCCCGTACAGAAAAACCCGATGGCACTTCTTTTTCGTTGAGTTTTACTTTGTCTGCCACAAATTCACGGAGACTCGCATTTTTTATATTTATTTCGAACAGTTTTTTATCCGAATAAATCCATTGAAGGTAATCTTTCTGGCAAGCAACATTTCCCTCTTTTAGCTTGAGTGATTTCTCCCATAAATCCTTACCTGTTTCTAAACTTTGGAAGTTTACTTCTTCGGTTGTGCGATAAAAAATGCCTTTTGGTGCCAATTGTAAATCGACAATCTGACCATCTACTTTGTTGGGTTTATCAAATACGTGTTGTCCTGTTTTTAAGTCTAAAATGCTTAGAGAGTTCTTACCCCTTGAGCTTTCCATCGAAATCAATAGCCCCTTTTCGCAGTAGTTATAAAACGAAAGTGTACCCTTTAGCTTTGGCCCTTTGCCCCAAAGTCGTGTACCATTACGGTAATCTAGCATGATTATTTCTGGGTCGTCGGTAGCTACAATAAATCCGTTGTTATCATATATTGTTTCCACAATTTCGCCACCTACTTTAACAGGATCTGCCCACAGTGCCTTACCCGTAGCAAAGTCAAAACTATTGACATACTTTTTGCTGGTATAGAAAAAAGTACTTTTATCTTTCCCTGGACGAATTTGAGTGAAATAGCGGTATTTAGGGTTAAATGAACTAGCCATACTAGCTCCAAATCCTGCATTTTTATCCACTATCAATTCAGCATTGGGGCTTTTTTGTTCAATCTCCCAAACTTTATTCCCAGTTTGCCCATCGAATCTAAAAATGGCTTTGTTGCTTACGATCAAAATGTCTCCATTTAGTACAAAGGGTTTCCCAGCAAACATTTCAGTACCTCCAAAATCTTTTAGCTCCTGAGTGAATTTAATATGACCATCACTTGCGTCTGCTAGTGTCATGATTTTCTTGCCATACTTGTTTAGTCCTAGAAAAAGAATACCACCCAATGGAGGTAATTCTGCTCTCATTTCTACCGTTCTAAAACCCATTTCGCCTGTGTTGCACAAGATTTTACCAGAAACCACATCTAAAATCACATGATCTAACGACATTAATCCTCGTTTGTCAATTAAGGCGACTAAGGGAGTGTTTTCAATGGGGTCATAACGCTCTTCTTTCATTTTCTTTAAAAAGTCGTGTTGCCATAATTTCTGCCCATTTTCAGGATTTAGACCATAAAGGGCATCGTCCGTTGATACGACTAAGATACCAACGTCCGTCATGCGTTGCCAGTTGATACCACGAGGGAAACTTGTTTTCCAAAAGGCAGGGGTTTCCTTTTTAACAAAACGGTTTGCAGTGGTCGAAAAAGTTAGTATGCTTAGTACGACTAAGCAAATACAAAACCCTAAAGAGTTTTTTTTCATGAGTTGATAATGTTGAGATAAGCGATATTTCCTTAGGCGGCAAAAGGTACTAATCGCACTTTTGAGTTTTATTTTAACTGAGAGCAAATGTAGAAACTCAAAGAAATATCCAAAAAAGAAAGGAGTACAGACTTATAAATCTGCACTCCTTTCTTTTTTGGATTTAATGTATTTAATTGATTAATAGCTAATTATGGTGTTTTTAGGATTAAAGTATGTGTCCAAGGTTATCAGGACTAATTAATTCTCAAGTAGCATTTCTTTCCGATATTCCGCAGGGGTTTGTTGTACGTATTTTTTGAAAACAGCATAAAAAGACGATTTAGAATTAAAGCCGCATTCATAGCCAATGCCTTCCAAGGTTAAATGTTGGTATTCTTGTGCAATTAGCTTACGTTTTGCCTCTTCTACTCGGTACGTATTTACAAAATCAAAGAAGTTTTTTTGAAAGTGTTGATTCAATGTTTTCGAAAGTTGATAACTCTGAATGCTTAGGGAATCTGCAAGCGTTTTGATAGTCAGTTCTGGATTTAAGTAGGGTTTATCTGATTCCATCAATGAATTAAGTTTTACAATAAAGTCATCATCGGGCATAGGAAGACCTACGATGATTTTGTTTTCATCTGAGCTATTCGTTTTCTCCTCTCGGTGCATTACTTCAGAAAATGATTCAAGTGTCTGGAATAACTCAGGTTGGTGATATGCTTTCCATGCAACAAAACTTAAAATTGGTAATTGCATAAACGGAACAAACGGAAAAAACTTGATGCTAATTAAACCATAACCTAATGGTAGAATAAAATGAAAAATTACCAAAAAAAGTAAGGTATTAAACAGCCAAACTAACCTAACTTTCTCGATGTTGGAGAAATAGGTTGTCAATGCCAAGCGATATTTTAGTAACTCAACCAAACAAGCAACTAGGTAACTCACATTAGAAAAATACAATAGTAAATGATAGGGGCGATTAATGGGATGTTTGTCAGCTTTAATTAGCTGGATATACGCCATGATTTCGGAAGGCGGAACAAAGAAAAGTTTTCCATAAAAGAAAATTGTTGCGATTGCTGCTGGTAAAAAATGCAGATAGGCTTTTCCCTGATAGTGGATTTTTTTCCCTGTATAAGTCTGCACAAAAAAGTACAATAGTGGTCCCCAAAGAAAACGAAACCCTGCACTGAAATGGATAAAATAGGGGATATGTACGATGAAATCAGATAGACGGAAAACGAAAAAATGCAAATTGCTAAATGCCTGCACCAGAAATAGCAAACCCAAGTACAGATTACTACCTGCATTCTGATGCCTATTTTTGAGAAAGAAATAGGCAAGACCAATCAAAAAAAATACGCTAATAAAGCCAACCCAATTGAAAATCATCGCCTACCTAGTTATTAATTTTTAAATCTCAAAAGACAAATTCAAATATACGAAAAACGGATAAATATCAGCATCTGACATACCTAGTCTTTCACCTTCTTAATCCTAAAGTCACAGGAATCTGCCTCGCTCTTTCGGACACTCTTTTGGATTTGCAATCCGAAAGGCACTGGAAACGGATTTGTAATCTCATTCCCAATCATTAAATATTGCTAATACTTTCTGTTTCGTTTTGTGATAGTCTTTACAAAAGAGTAATTTTGCATTCTTTTAAGAGAGAAGGTTCAAAATTTGCAATTTAAAGACAGCTTCGTTCGATAACAAGCGATAAAAATAAATCATGGAATACAACTTTAAAGAAACTGAACAGAAATGGCAGAAGTTTTGGGAGGAAAATAATACCTACAAAACGGAAGTGGACACCACTAAACCAAAGTATTATGTATTGGATATGTTCCCTTATCCTTCTGGTGCGGGTTTACACGTAGGACATCCACTTGGATACATCGCTTCTGACATTATTGCTCGTTATAAACGCTTGAAAGGCTTTAATGTATTGCACCCAATGGGCTTCGACTCGTTTGGACTTCCTGCTGAACAATATGCTATTCAGACTGGCCAACACCCTGCTATTACGACCGAAGAAAATATTGCTACTTATATCCGTCAACTAAAACAAATCGGTTTTAGTTACGATTGGTCTCGTGAAATCCGTACTTCTGATCCAAATTACTACAAATGGACGCAGTGGATTTTTATGCAGTTGTTCAATCACTATTACGATAAAGACGCTACTAAAGCATTACCAATTGCTCAGTTAATCAAACGTTTTGATAAATCGGGGAATGTGGGCTTAAATGCTGCTTGTGACGACGATACACCAACGGTTACGGCAGAGGATTGGAACAATATGACAGGCCACGAGCAACAAGAGTTGTTGTTGAAATACCGCTTGACTTTTCCTGACGAATCGGTTGTAAACTGGTGTCCAGGTTTGGGGTCAGTATTGGCGAATGACGAGGTGAAAGACGGACTTTCTGAGCGTGGTGGCTTCCCTGTTGAACAGAAAAAAATGAAACAGTGGGCTATGCGTATTACGGCGTATGCCGACCGTTTGATTGATGGATTAAACGAGGTTGATTGGTCTGATGCCTTGAAAGAACAACAACGTAACTGGATTGGTAGAAGTACAGGTGCAAGTGTGAAGTTCAAAATTGAACAATTAGCAAGCACTCCTAAAGAAGGAACTGCACCAGATTTTATCGAAGTATTTACGACTCGTGTGGATACTATCTACGGAGTTTCGTTTATGGTAATTGCTCCTGAACATGAATACGTTCCGTATTTGACTACGCCAGACCAAAAAGATGCCGTTGAAAGCTATGTGAAAGAAGTGGCTTCTCGTTCGGAATTAGACCGTGTTTCGGAAGTGAAAAGAGTATCGGGTGTGTTTACGGGTAGCTATGTAATCAATCCGTTTAACGACGAAAAAGTACCTATCTATTTGGCTGATTATGTATTGGCTGGTTATGGTACAGGTGCGGTAATGGGTGTTCCTTCGGGTGACCAACGTGACTGGAATTTTGCGAAGCATTTTGATTTACCAATTATTCCAGTTTTGGACGCTCAAAAAGATACGACCCTTGAAGCTGATAATACCAAAGAAGGACTTTATATCAATTCGGGTATCATCAACGGAATGGCGTACAAAGAGGCAACCGCAACGCTTACCGCTGAATTAGAAAAACGTGGTATTGGAAAAGGTAAAACGCAATTCCGTTTACGTAATGCCGTATTTAGCCGTCAACGTTATTGGGGTGAGCCAGTTCCTGTATATTTCAAAGAGGGTTTACCTTACTTGATTGAGGAGGCTGAATTACCGTTGAACCTTCCTGTAATTGATAAATATTTACCAACAGCTACAGGCGAACCACCGTTAGGACGTGCCGCAGGTTGGAAATACAAGGATAAATACGAATACGAACTTTCGACGATGCCGGGTTGGGCAGGTTCGTCTTGGTATTGGTACCGTTATATGGATGCTAAAAACGATACCGCTTTTGCATCGAAAGAAGCCATCGACTACTGGCAAGCAATTGACTTATATATGGGTGGTTCTGAACACGCAACGGGACACTTGTTGTATAGTCGTTTCTGGAATAAATTCTTGAAAGATTTAGGACTTGTACCAGAAGAAGAATTTGCGAAGAAATTGATTAACCAAGGAATGATTCAAGGACGTTCTAACTTTGTATATCGTATTAAAACATCGGTAGGCGAAGGAAAGAATCCTCAGTTTGTTTCCGCTGGTTTAAAAGATCAGTACGATACGACTGCCATTCACGTGGATGTGAATATTGTAAATAATGAGGTCTTAAATACCGAAGCATTCAAGGCTTGGCGTGAAGACTTTGCGAATGCTGAGTTTATCCTAGAAGATGGCAAATATATCTGTGGTGTAGAGGTTGAGAAGATGTCAAAATCTAAATTCAACGTCGTAAATCCAGACGTATTGGTAGATAGAGTAGGGGCGGATACCTTGCGTGTGTATGAAATGTTCTTAGGGCCATTAGAGCAAGCAAAACCTTGGAATACGAACGGTATTGACGGTTCGTTCCGTTTTATCAAAAAAGCATTCCGTTTGTTTTATGATGAACAAGGAAACTTCAAAGTAACAGACGAAGCACCAACGCCAGCCGAATTAAAAGTGTTACATACCTGTATCAAGAAAGTAGAAGAGGATTTAGAACGTTACTCGTTCAATACCGTTGTTTCTACCTTGATGATTTGTGTAAACGATTTAGGTTCGTTGAAATGTGCGAAAAAAGCAATTTTGCAAGAATTAGTAATTTTAATGTCGCCTTACACACCACACTTTGCCGAAGAACTTTGGGCATTGTTAGGCAACGAAGCAGGAACGGTCACTACGGCAAAATTCCCTGTCTTTAATGCAAGTTTGTTAGAAGAAGCTAATTTTGAATATCCGATTTCGATTAACGGAAAAGTAAGAACAACCTTGGCATTCCCAGTAGCAACGCCTCCAGCAGAAGTGGAAGCCGCTGTATTAGCCAACGAAATCGTTCAGAAGTGGTTAGACGGAAAAGCCCCTAAAAAGGTAATCGTTGTTCCAAAACGTATCGTGAACGTTGTATTATAAAAAAAAGTCCTTTATGATTTTTGTTGGTCATAAAATTTTATCGCATAACGAGGTTGTGTAAAAAGTTAAAAGTTTATAAGATTAAAGCAAAAGGCAGACGCTCTGTTTTGTTAAATAGTTACT
>JBMLRK010000362.1:0-2714 GCA_049241065.1 Spirosomataceae bacterium | reverse complement strand
GGGGTAATTTATGAGAACTGTTTCTCTAAAAATAAAGCCATTCAACTGCCTTCGGAAATTCTTTTCCCCATTGCATCTGACTTTGTTCTCCGCTCGGATCTACGGATAATTGTATTTCTATTCGTTTATTCCCTTGTCTTTCCAGCGTTTGCTTCAACTTTTCCACATTT
The DNA here is from genome assembly GCA_049241065.1 of Spirosomataceae bacterium. Lineage (GTDB taxonomy): Bacteria > Bacteroidota > Bacteroidia > Cytophagales > Spirosomataceae > JALRIJ01. The sequence goes on along the minus strand of JBMLRK010000362.1, from coordinate 2,544 downwards.
TGAATAGCTACTTCGCCTTCTTCTTCGCCTACATAGACATATAATTTAGCAGGTAAATGACTTAAAAAGTCAATTGCATCAAAATAGATATTCGGAGAAACCCATAAAGAGGGCGAGAAAATCATTAAACGCCCAAATAGTTCGGGAGCCATCAAGCCCGCATAAATACTAATCAGACCAGCCAACGAACTTCCGCCAATACCAGTAGCTTCTCTTGTTGGAATGGTTCGGTAGTTTTTATCAATATAAGGCTTCAAAGTTCTTGTCAGAAAGTGAATATATTTTCGTCCTTCGCCTTTACCCAATTTTGGGTTATTGTATGGTGAATATTCTGCAAAGCGATCTTCGCCACCATGAGCAATTGCAACGATGATTACATCGCCATGTCCACGTGCTGCCAAAATAGCCATTTGCTTATCAATTCCCCATTTATTCATTTCGGTATCTCCGCCAAACAAATCCTGCGCATCTTGAAGATAAAGCACTGGATAATGCTTTTTAGAGCGTTCGTAGCCTTTTGGAAGTAAAATATACACCGCACGTTTACGTTGCAACTGAGGCATCTCAAACTCATCTGAAATCAAATGAATCTCAGGCATCACATTTTCGGGTAAATTCGCCCCATTCATACGCCAGTGAGGTACAAAATCTTGTACTTTTCCCTCAATCGTATTAAGAACACGGTTGTTACTTGGATGTCCAAATTCGTCCAATTCTACCTGATCCCAGCCGCCCTTGGTATATTTATATTCCAACATATCTGGCAAGGGGTATGAAATTGGATAATGAAGTGCATACAGACCTTCTCCCTGTTTCTGTAGTCTAAAATCTTCTTTATCTGGAGCCCAGTCGTTGAAGTTTCCAGATATATAAATGGGACGATTATCTTCTACTGGGGTGGTTAATTCAAAATGTAATATCGTTGTACTCATTATGGGTTAGCTCTTGTATAAAACGCAATTAAAGTGGTCAATATAGTACTGTGTATATCAGTTCGTAAAGATATAAAATTATCGAATTGATAATCCGAAAAATAGGGCATTAGAGCTAATTTTTGCGTTTTTTTGCAATATTTTGCAAGAAGCAACTGGAAAACAAATCGAATAATTTATGATTCTTTTTAAAAGCTCATTAAATTGCTAAACGAATAGAATTCGACCAAATCAATCTCCTTTATGATTCGCACACAGGCACTTCGGTATTCTTACACAAAAGATACACATCAAACTTTTACATTTCCCGACATTTCCTGTAACGAAGGCGAAACACTTCTTATTTTAGGTGGCTCTGGCAAAGGTAAAACTACGCTACTTCACTTAATGGGAATGTTGTTAACACCTTTGGATGGCACAGTGGAAATTTGTCAACAAATCACCCAACACTTATCGGTTTCGGAAACAGTAAAATTCCGAGCCAAGCATATTGGCATCGTGTATCAAAAGCCCCATTTTGTACAATCCTTATCGGTTTTAGACAACCTTCTTTTAGCAAATTATTTAGCTGGAGAAAAAGTAGCCAAACAACGTGCAGAATCGTTAGCTGAAAGTCTAGGATTTAGTCCTCATTTACACAAAAAAACGACAGAGCTTTCGCAAGGAGAACAGCAACGGGTAAGTATCGCTCGTGCCTTGATGAATAAGCCCTCGGTAATTTTGGCGGATGAACCCACTGCAAGTTTAGACGATGAAAATTGCAGAAAGGTAATTGAGTTATTGACCCAGCAAACCAAGGAAATCAATGCGAGTCTGGTAGTCGTGACGCACGACCAACGTTTGAAAGATGTCTTCTCAAATCAGATTCATTTGTAAGCCCCAATGCCATGAACGTACAAATTGAACAACTCTATCAACTTGCAAAAAAAGAAAGCAGAACCATTATCGGATTGATGTCGGGTACGTCGCTCGACGGTTTAGATATTGCCTTATGCCAGATTTCGGGAAGTGGAGAAACGACGAAGGTGACAGTCCTACATTCCACAACGGTTGATTATTCGGAAGATATTAAAGTAGAAATTAGAAAGGTTTTTGCTCAACGAGAAATTGATTTTCGCCATTTAGCTCTCTTGAACGAATGGATAGGTTTGCTTCATGCAGACATGATTTTGAGTAGTTTACAAAGCTGGAATATTCAGCCTGAAACCGTAGATTTAATTGCTTCGCATGGGCAAACGGTGATGCACGCCCCCAAACAATTGCACGGGATTGAGAAATTTCCGAACGCTACGTTACAAATTGGCGATGGCGATCATATTGCTGTAAAAACGGGTATCATTACCATCTCTGATTTTAGACAAAAACACGTGGCCACTGGGGGAGAAGGAGCTCCATTGGCAGTGTATGGAGACTATTTTTTATTTAGTAAAAAAGGGGAACACCGCATTTTGTTAAACATGGGAGGCATTGCCAATTTCACCTATTTACCTGCCGACCTCGACCCAACAAAGGTGTTTGTAACTGACACAGGAACGAGCAATACCCTCTTGGATGCTTTTGTCAGAAAGTATGACCCTAGTCTTTCGTATGATAAAGATGCGGCCTTAGCGAG
>JBMLRK010000361.1:0-4805 GCA_049241065.1 Spirosomataceae bacterium | reverse complement strand
CTCCGATTATATATTCTTGAATTTTTTACGGTCCGCCGCTGCGGTTACTTTTTGTATCAGACGGGAACGCCTAGTTAAAAAGTAAGGCTAAGAATTAATCAAAGAATTATGTTTTTTAGAAAGTTTAAACAGCTTCAACGTAAATATAAGAATGCCATTGTTAGGTAGTCATCATTTAGTCCAACAATATACAGCCCTTACCCTATTCGATTAGTTATTTCTAAGTAGTCGTCAGTTTAAAGTTTAATGTTCAACGATTTCTATAAACCACTATTTTCTAATAGCCTATGTTATATCTTGAGACAACGAATATCATAAACTATTGATCAACGAGTACTTATGATAAAATTTTTAATAAAATTAAGATGACCAAAAATGGAATCAAGATACAACCTCAAGCATAATTAGAATTGCTGTTGTATCTTTGCATAAGATAGTTAGTTTCTTTCTTGAAGTCTGATATAAAAATCAAAGAAATACCTAATTTTCTTCATCCAATTCTCCACGAAATATGCGACACGACATCATCATTATTGGCGGCGGAATCGTTGGTTTAGCATCAGCATTACGCATCAAAGAACAACGTCCTTCGACTTCTATTCTTGTTCTTGAAAAAGAAAACGAAGTAGCTGTACATCAAACAGGTAATAACTCGGGCGTTATTCACTCTGGCTTATATTATAAACCTGGTTCTTTGAAGGCAACCAACTGTATTAATGGCTATCAAAAGCTGATTGACTTCTGTAATGAGGAAAATATTCCATACGAAATTACGGGAAAGGTAGTCGTGGCAACCAAAGAAGAACAAAAGCCTTTACTAGAAAACTTATATATCAGAGGTCAACAAAACGGCTTGGAAGGTTTACGTAAAATTAGTTCGGCAGAAGTACGAGAATACGAACCTTATGTAACTTCGGTAGCAGGAATGTGGGTACCTCAAACTGGGATTGTTGACTATAAAGTAGTCTCGCAACGTTATGCAGAAAAATTACGCAGACTAGGCGTTGATATTCAGTTTGGACAAAAAGTAACGAGCATCGCCAAAGGTAACCTACTGTCTTTAGTAAAAACAGAAAAGGATGTTTTTGAAACCACTTTAGTGATTAACTGTGCAGGGTTGTATTCGGACAAAGTAGCTCAGATGTCGCAAGAAAAACCGATTGATGTACGTATTATTCCATTCCGTGGCGAGTACTATAAAATTCGTCCAGAAAAGCATTATTTGGTAAAAAACCTGATCTATCCTGTGCCAGACCCTAATTTCCCTTTCTTAGGCGTACACTTTACTCGTATGATGAAAGGCGGAATCGAAGCTGGGCCAAATGCCGTATTAGCATTCAGAAAAGAAGGTTACAAGAAATTAGACATCAATGCCAAAGAATTATGGGAGACACTTTCGTGGCCAGGTTTCCAAAAAGTAGCTATGAAATACTGGGAAACAGGCTTAGGCGAAATGTACCGTAGTTTCTCGAAAACAGCCTTTACTAAAGCCTTACAAGAATTAATTCCTGATATTCAAGAAAGTGATTTGATAGAAGGTGGTGCAGGTATCAGAGCTCAGGCTTGCGACCGTAGTGGTGGATTATTGGATGATTTCTCGATTATCGAAGACCAGTTGACCATCAATATCCTAAACGCTCCATCTCCTGCGGCAACCTCGTCCCTATCTATTGGCGAAACCGTAGCCAGCATGGCATTAAAGCGTTTTGAGAAATAAATTTGATTTGCCCTTGGTTGTGCAGACACAACCAAGGGCGATGAAATAAAGTTGTACCGCCGTTGGTTGTGTCCTACCGCCGTTGGTTGTGTCTTCACAACCAACGGTAGTTACCAATTACCCTTCGCTAATTTAATTTCGCACTTCCAAACAGTACCGAAAATTGCTGACACCAAATTAACACATACGGTTTTTGGGTCAAATCCGTCCCACTAGGAACGGCAACGGAAAACGTCCCCTTTTGAGTTAATTTGCCTACACTTACAAAGTTTTTAGCTTGCGTATTTTCGGCTACATAAATGTACAAATCAGGACCAGCATCGGACATCAGGTTTTCAAACGAAAGGTATTGCTTCGTTTTGTCAGTACTATCTACCAAGACTTTCACCATTCCCGATGTCGGATGAGTGCCATTTACAAACGTACCAATAGACGTTCCTCCAGCCATATTATTCGTACTCGGAACTGCCGTTGAGGGAGGAGCTTCATTGACAACAGGAATAATTTCATCGTGAACACAACTCGTTATCAAACAAGCTAATAGAAGAGAAACAAGTGTCGTTTTCATACCGTCTTTTTTTTGATTTAAAAATAGACGATTCTCTAAAAACGAATTGTCGGCTACACGACGAATCAAAAAAAAAGGATTAATTAACGTAAAATTTCCTTTGCCGTTGGTTGTGTCGTCTGCCGTTGGTTGTGTCTTCACAACCAACACTGAATTATCGGTTATGCAGACACAACCAACGGCAATTCATAAAAACCTCATCCTAAAAATCCCCATAATTTACCTGTAAACAAGGTAAACCCAATTCCAAACGCCAAAGATCAACCACCTGATTACGGTCGTCCAGTACAAAATGGATATAAAATTGGTCTTTGACATGCTTTTCATACAGCTCTCGTTTGACGACAGCATCTTTCCGCATATCGCCCGAAGCACGCATATACAAGGCATTGTAGGGAATCCGATTATAGATTAACCAATTAGTCGTTTGGCTACGAGCATTATCTTCTCGCCCTGTCATCAAGATAATTTTAACGCCCTTTTGGTGATACGTTTTTACGATTTCAGCCACAGGAATATTCAGTAAATCTCGCTCGCAACTTTTAGCATCAAAGGCATTTCGGTCGTTGATAATGGCCAACGTACCGTCCAAATCACAAATAATGGCAGACGGAAGCGTATCGTCTTGTTCTTGGTAATGAGGGCCACGTTCGTCTTTCAAAATATGTTGTCGGTGCATTCGCATAATCACCTCTCGCCCCACCTTTTTCTCCCGTTTTTCATCACGTTCCAAACAGTCCTCCAACGAAGTTCCCATATCCTTGATTTCAACATGCACCTTATCGCCCGACTCCTTAACATATTTTTGAATCAAAGACGTAAGGCGTTCAAGTCCCTTTTCGGCAAGGTTCGTATCATCTACCACCACGTGCTTTCCTTCCTTCAAGGCCTCAATTAGCATATAATTACGCATTCGCTCCACAAACTTCTCATTCGGAATACTGTGAGCCGAATTATCCAACATCGCCCGCAACTCGTCCTTATTGAGACGTTTCCAAGCATGAGGATTACTATCTAATAAATTTCTAGCAAAAGTGGATTTCCCGCTTGCGGGCAAACCACGAAGTATTAATATTTTTTTCATTGAGTAACAAAACGTTATCAGTTAATCAGTATTTCTGTTATCCGTTAGTCGTATATCAGTTATACGGACATAATCGTAGAACTAAAATTCCCCCTTTGGGGGCTAGGGGGCTTTTTCCCTCACCTCCAACAACAAGTCATTCACAAAATTCCGATCCACCTCATCAGGTAAATCACTGACTTTAAAGTAGGCATTTAATCGTTCGATGTCCTCCTCCGCTTTTTCGATAAAACGAGCTAAATCAATTTCTCCCCGTCTGATTTTCAATAAATCCTGAGCATTGGGTCTTCTGACAATTAAGGTTTTTTGCTCGGCAATTTCCAGTGCCATATCCAACAAGCGTTGACAATGCAAGAGGTTCTTACCATCAATTTGTTGCCCATGTGTGGCAATATCCACATACCGTTGCGTATTCCGATTTTTGAGCCAATCGGTATATTGCAAATAATCTTTACAATGCGTCGAATAGCCATCTTTGTTGAAATACAAAATGGTAATGTCCTTTTCGCCTTTAGGAACAGGACTTAGTTTTACATTATCTCCCTGCTCCGTTTGAATACCACGATAACCCAACGTACCCGAAGCATCATAATACAAGGCATAACAATCCCTAAAGTGCGACAGATTCACCAAGCCACACAGCTTTTCATCGAAGTTATTTTCCGTTAAAAAATCCAGTAAAGGCTTCGTTTGTCCTTGCAGATAGACATAGCAAAAGTCCATAATCGACTTCCGAGTTACTTTATCCTTTTCCCAATTCATCTTTTTATCCAACCCTCTCGCCTTTTTGATTTGAGCCACGGCATAGCCCCCAAATGAATGCAAGCACTTTTTGGTCAAGAACTTAGCCCGTTGTTGTAAGATAAGATCAAAGGCAGGATGTTTTTCGATGATACAGTCGGCAGGCATATAAAGCAACTCCAACATCGTCGGGTTAGCCGATTGCAATAATTCCAAGAAACGACGCAGTTCATAGTAGCACTCATCCTTACTGACAGCCACTTGTTCCTGATAGCCAAAGCCCACCAAGTCACGGGTAGGCTGTACATAGACACCCTTATAATCGGTATCCGAACCCACCGTATTCGTTCCATAAGCCTGACTCCCTACGATGGTTTTGAAGATGATGTTCATGGGTAAAGAAGTATTTATAGATTTGTTGAAATATCTCCAATTACGGATGTAAATTCAAACATACTCTATTATTCAGAGAACTTCTAAAAAATCCCGACCTGACTTAAAGTGATAAGCCAAATCGGGAGCATAGTTGAACAATAGGTATAATGTTGGTTAATCAATACTTATGGGGTAGAATTAATGCATAGGTGTTTCGGTATCAGAGAATTTTGTTATAAAACACGCAGATTACAAGCGAAAAAAGTTTTCCTGCTCTACCACTGAGCTACGTCTTCACAGACGGAGAGACTCGAACTCTC
>JBMLRK010000360.1:0-1266 GCA_049241065.1 Spirosomataceae bacterium | reverse complement strand
GAGCCATTAAATAATACATGAGTGGGTTTATGATCTTTAATGGTAAGCGGATAGTCGTTGACAAAACCTCTTAAAAATACCTTTCGGTACACCTCTTTTGCCTTTTTAGGTTCGGTAAAATACACGTAAAAATTAGTGTTCAAGAGCTTTTCCCGTGTTTTGCCTGTCGTATTGATAGTTGCTTGATTGACATCCGTAATTTTGCCCTTTGGACTAATGACAATCATAGGGTCATGGCTTGCTTCAATTAAATTTCTGGCATAGTCCGACAGCATCCTACCTTTCGATTCTTTAATTTCTTTATTTTTCAGCACCAGCAACTTATTCTTCTGATCTAACTCCGTATTCGCATTCTGGAGTTCGATTGTCTTCGTAAAACCAGCGTTTTCTAGCCTTTTATGCTGCTCTTTTTGCTCGTGGATGTCGGTATTAAAACCAATCCAAAGTTTGATATTACCTTGCTCATCCTTCACACACTTTGCTTTGCTCCTATGCCAACGGTATTCGCCCAAGTGATTTAACATCCGAAGTTCCATTTCAAAATCATCACCTGTTTCAACTGATTTATTCCATTCTCGTGTTACTTTATCTACGTCATCTGTATAAATCCATTTTACCCAACCATGCTGTAGTAATTCTTCTAAACTAACTCCTGTATATTCTGTCCAACTCTTATTATAAAAAAATACGTTCCCTTCTGGAGTAGCATTGGTTACTTTTTCTGGTATTAAGTCGATAATCAGTCTCGAATGCGATTCGCTTTCTTCTAGTCTTTTCTTAGCTAATACTTGCGTACTTACCTCATTTGCAATGACAACAACCCCTTCAATTGTACCATCTGCTGTATGTTGAGCTTGATACGTAAATGTATAATATAGTACTTCTGAACGTCCATTAAAAAAAACCGTTACAGGCTCTTCGTAGGCGTAAAAGGTTTCCCCAGTAGTATAAACGTTTGCCAAAATATCACGATAGCCCTGTGCAATTAGTTCTGGGAAAACACTAAATAAAGGCTTTCCCAGTACATCGTACCCTTTTCCCCAAGTCTTAACAATGGTATCGTTAGCCATATCAATAATCATTTCCTTTCCCTTAAAAAGGGCAATCATAGAAGGGGCAAAATAGAGGATGTCTTGGTAACGTTGGTTACTAATTCCCTTTTCATTAGCTGTGTCACGGAGGTTTTTGTTCATATAGTAGAGGATTATAATTCTTCAATGGGACTTCTTCGCTTATCTTTTAACTGTTTAAAGTGAGAGGGCGATA
>JBMLRK010000359.1:0-7378 GCA_049241065.1 Spirosomataceae bacterium | reverse complement strand
AAAAACGGTAGCTTTCAGCTTGTCGTTGGAAGGCTGCATAACTTGCAAAATCCGTCCCTGTAAGTGCCATGGATAAGTTTTTCACGGCCGTAAAGGGATTGACAAAGGCTATTATTTGAGAAAAACTATTCTGTTTGGCGAATATTCGGAAGAGTCCATCTTGATGGGCGGAGTAGATACCCGAACTGATACGTTCTCCTTCTTTCATCTGAAAACCCTTGTAATTAAAAGGTAATTGCTGAACAGAATCAACTTTATACACCGTCAATAGGGAGTCTTTTAATGCCTTAAAATAAGGGTCATTTGAATTATGACTGTCGCCGACTTTGAGAATATCTTGCTCTATGGATGCCTCAAAAGCGACTTTAGAAGGCAGTTCATGCACTGCATTACCTAAGGCTTGAGAAACCCGAGGCAAAATGATGGTAAATAATAGCCAAAGCCCAATTAACGTTGTTAAAGCCGTTTTTGAGGTGTTGCTCACTGCCGATATGAGTACAATAATCACACAAAATATACTCAGGTAAGTAAAGTACAATGTGCTTAACAAGATCATTCTTATGATGTTATCTTCGGTAATAGACACATCCTGAAGTGTTGCCCAGAGTGACATCACGAGTATCATTGTTGGGAAAAAAAAGAAAGACATAACGCTCACTAATCCTAAACTCTTTCCTACAATCAATTGCTTCCACGTGAGTCCTTGGCTAAGTAACATCTTCAGCATTCCACTCTCTCGTTCGGATGAAATGCTAGAGAATCCGATGAAAATAAGAAATAAGGGTAATAAGAGTTGCAGAATCATGGCTACGCTAATTTCCCCAAAACGAAGTAGGCCAGTGGAGAAACTAGCTTCTGAAAAATTGACGGTATTTTGCTTATGCGCCTCTAAAAAAACGGTATTCCCTAAAAAACTATCCATCCCAAAATCAAATGCACTCAAGGCTGTTTTCGGGCGAAAAGCGAAGTGACCAAAATGAGCCATTCGATGCGGATTTTTATCGGGATTATTCAGCCAATCCCGACGGGCTTCTGCTTGGTATTTTCGCTTAACTTCCTCTTGTTTCTTGAAATTTGACCAACCAGAAAAGGTGGCAAAAAGTAACAAACCTCCCATAAGCAAGGAAAGAATCAAGACAGCCCTGTTACCCAGGACTGTCTTAATGAATAGGTTAGCGATTAAAAAAAGTTTGTTCATGCGTATTAAAATTTATAATTCATTGTCAACATCATATTGCGTGGAGCGCCAGGGAATAACCTCAAATAAGTTTGAGCTCCCGTCCAGTAAGTTTCATTCGTTACGTTATTCATGTTAATAGACACTTGAACATTACTTTTGGCAGGAGTGTAATAAACAGCCATGTCCAATAGGGTGTAAGCAGGTACTTCAAAGGTTCTCACAAACCAAGGCACTTTGCTTCCGCTATGTTGTACTCCTAAGCCAACACCCAAATCTTTTAAGACCGATTTAGCACCGAAGTTGTAACGTGTCCATAGATTCGCACTGTGTCGAGGGGTATTTTCCTTACGTTGACCAATAAGCGAAGCATCTTTGTCCATTATAATCGTTGCATCGACATAGCTGTACGAAGCATTTACTTGCCAGTTTGTCAAAAGATAACCTGCTAAATCTACTTCAAACCCGCTACTTCGGTCGGCACCACGCTGTACCAATAAATCAGGATTCGTTGGGTCATTGGCATTCATCAGAATATTTTTTTGATTGATTTGATAAACAGATGCCGTCAAACTCATTCGATTTTTAAATACATCGGCTTTTACCCCCAACTCCTTCAAATCACTTTCTAATGGTTTGAATGCCGCAGCAGACTTTTCTGTCCAAAGGAAATTCCCTGTGCTAGGCATCAACGTAACGGTATTTGACTGTGGCTGATAGCCTTCTAAATAAGTACCATACACATTTACATTTTTCGTAACCGCATACGTAAGTCCAATTCTCGGCAATAATTTATTATTTGTAAACGAATTCTCATTAGGTGCTTGATAAAACGTGATGTCTTCAAACCATTCATTTCTCAGACTCAATAACAAGGAAAACTTATTCCATTGAATCATATCTTGAACATAGGCCGCTTGCGTAGTAGTCAAAGCAGAAGGAATTACTGTACGTACATTAAGCGAGTAATCACTGATGTTTCTTACGGTATAACTGGGGTTACTTAAATCGACGAAGTTTACATTTGGTTTCGGAAACACAACTCCGCCAATGGTCACGGTTTGATAATTGGCAGCATTTGCCACTACAAAAGAACTAGCTACAGAACCATCTTTTAATAAAAATCCACGAGCCGAGTTTTGACCACCGCCTTTCTGTTTCTGCCAACTTTGCAGATCATAGCCTACCAATAATTTGTGATTAACCTTACCTGTTTTAAAATCAAAATTGGTATAAAGATTTACATTATCAACATTCCATAGTTGCTTACGCTGAACAAATTGCATTCCTGCCAAAGAAGTCACTTGCTTACCCGTCAAATCTGTTGCAAAAGCATTTGTTGTACGATGTTCTTGTAAATCTTCCGTCCAAGTTTGCTTCATGTAAGACGCATTAAAGCTGATATTTTTCGTGAATTTATGCGTCAAATTTGCCATCAAGATTAACTCTTTAGAGTTGAAAAAGTCGTTTGATGCACCCAAATTCAAGCTAATGGGCGTACTATTGAGGCTAGTTACGCCAGCTACAGCTCCAAAAATGGGCTGTCCTCTGTCTAGGTTTCCGTTTAAGTTACTTACAATCATCTCTGCATTTATTGCCGTCTTTGCATTTGGGATGTATGAAATTGAAGGGGACAATAAAAATGAATTATTTTTCACTAAATCACGGTAACTTCCTGCTTCTTGATAAGCCCCATTTAAACGATATAGTAGCGTTTTACTTTCATTTAATGGCCCTGTAAAATCTAACGTACCTCTCAAAGTACTGAAACTACCCGCACTCATACTCACCTCTTTACGAGCAGTGGCTAAGGGCTTTTTCGTAACTAAATTGATACTCCCTCCAGGGTCAACCGACGAGAAAGTAGCACTTGAAGGGCCTTTAATTACTTCTACTCGTTCAATATTGCTGGTAATAGGTTGTAAAAAGTAATATTGTCGAGTACGCATTCCATTGATAATTTGTCCTTCTTCGTTCTGACTAATCCCACGAATGTTGTATTGATTATAGAAACTAGATGGACTAACGCCACTAACATTTTTTACGGCATCTGCCAATTGAAATGCTTGTCTGTCTGCAATTAACTCTTTGGTCACAGAGGCAATTGCTTGAGGAATATCCTTATTGAAAGCGGCAATCTTTGTGGCAGAAAAAGAATAATCACTCTGGTAGTTTTTGTTGCTTCGTCCAATCACCTCTACACTTTGTAACTCGGTAGTCTGAGGACTTAATTGAATAGCTAAAGGGGTATTTTTCGCTTTTAACACTAAAGTTTTGTAGCCCACAAAAGACACTCGAATGTTACCAGAGCCATCAAGTGAAAAATTACCGTCGGAGTCACTAACAGTACCTTTATTCGTATCTATTAATTGAATGCTAACACCTGCAATTGCTTGATTGGTAACAATATCCGTTACTTTCCCTTTAATGTTTTGAGCCTGTAAATAAGTGGCTGTCAATAATAAGATAAACGTTAAAATTTGTTTCATAAAGTCAACTATTAAACTGTTTGTAAGTAAAGCTCTTCTAACTCATTTGCCGAAATCAGGGCAGTATCGAGAATGCGTACTAAATTTCCTTCCTTCATAATCCCAATACGGTGGGCGACCTCTTTGGCTCTAAAAATATCGTGGGTTGCCATAAGAATAGCTGTTCCATTGGCCGACAACTCTTTCAAAATTTCAGAAAACTCATTTGATGCCTTTGGGTCTAGTCCAGAAGTAGGCTCATCTAACAACAAAGCAGTTGCTTTTTTAGCCAACGCAATCGCAATTCCTACCTTCTGACGCATCCCTTTTGAATAACCACCCAATAGCTTTGCATGAGCCATCTCCTGTAAACCTGCCTTCGTCAAAAACAGTCCTAAGTCTTCGTTTGAATACTCAAAACCAGCTAAGGAAGCAAAAAAGCGGAGGTTCTCAATGCCTGTTAGGTTAGGGTATAACATCACTGTCTCTGGAATATAGGCAATGTATTTTTTAGTCTCAATAGCATTTTTGGCTACAGAAATACCATTTACCCAAACCATTCCTTCAGTGGGTTCTGTAAATCCTAAAAAGAGGTTTATCGTAGTAGTTTTACCCGCTCCATTTTGCCCTAGAAGAGCAAAAATTTCTCCTGCCCCAATCCTTAGATTCAGTGAGTTAAGAGCCGTGTAATCACCATATTTCTTGGTAAGATTTTGTGTTTCTAACATGATTATTAATTAGTTTTCAAGACATTTCTCATAAGTACCCGCTACAAAGGGAGAACAAGTCTTATCTGTTTTTTCCTAAAAAGTCTTAGGGAATGGATCTATGAATGATGCTCCATTTTCCATTTGAATGATTTCCTCTTCTGTACAAAGACAGTCTCTCAATTCTCTTGTGATTAATGCTTCATCTAAATCTTGACCAATAATTACCAATTCGTTCATACGGTCGCCAAAACGTTTATCCCATCTACTTTCAATATCCACGATGTTTTCCTGATAGGCGGCATAGTGCATACGTTCTTTAAATGGCATACTTGCCCACCAAACGCCAGCACCTTCTGCACGCAACGAACCACCAGCCTGACTCCAATTAAAGGCTTCGTCTGGTCGTGAGGCAATCCAAAAAAGTCCTTTAGAACGTAAAATGCCTGCAAACCACTCATTGCCAAGGTAATTCCAGAAACGCTCTGGGTGAAAAGGTCGTTTATCCCTAAAAACAAAAGACGATATGCCATACTCCTCGGTTTCTGGTGTATGCTTTTTCCCATTTTTAGTATTTTCCAACTCTTGAATCCAACCAGCCGCCGACTCTGCTTTTTCATAGTCGAATAGCTTTGTATGGAGAATTTGGCTCGGAGTAACCTTGCTAAAACTTGATTCGATGACTTTTGCTACGGGATTCAACGACTTTATCACAGCCTTTAACTCCCCCAACTGACTAGCAGCAATCAAGTCAGTTTTATTTAAAATTATGACATCCGCAAATTCAATCTGATCGGTTAATAAATTAACGATAGTACGTTCATCGTTGGGGTCTTCTTCGTTTAACTCCCGAGTCCAAACCGTATCTGCCGAGCCGAAATCTTTAGCGAAATTAAAGGCATCTACCACGGTAACCATCGTATCAATATAAGACCATTTCGCTAGATTTATCCCATTCTCTTCATCCTGAAAACTAAAGGTTTGTGCCACAGGAATAGGCTCTGAAATACCCGTAGATTCAATCAAGAGATAATCAAAGCGTTCTTCTTTTGCCAGTTTTTCGACCTCAACCATCAAATCTTCCCGAAGCGTACAACAAATACACCCATTACTCATTTCAACCAAGCGTTCTTCTGTGCGAGACAACGTTCCCTCTTTTGAAACCAACTGAGCATCAATGTTCACTTCACTCATGTCATTTACAATGACTGCCACTTTTAACCCCTCTTTGTTGTGAAGAATATGATTTAATAAAGTGGTTTTTCCTGCACCCAAAAAACCACTCAGAACGGTTACTGGTAATTTTTTCATTTGATTTTCCATATATGATAATACATCGTAAAAGTATTGACCGACTTTTATAAAATGCAACAATGATGCAAAAGTAAGATATTATTCTGATTATGCAACAATGATGCAAAAAAAATCATTGAGTTGATTCTTGCTTCGTCGTTTATGAAGTAAGAAGGATATTAAAATCCATTGAAAAGCCCAATAAATAAGCTTTACACAACTTTATCGGGCTAAAATTCGTTACAGAAAGTAATTCAAAACCTTTAGCAAATAGTAACGTGATTCGTAGAAAAACAGCCAAAACAATGGGTATTGCAGCCTTGTCATTCCTTACATTTATCATCGTTTATTTACTTTCTGCTTATTGCCTTTCTCGCATCAGCACGGCACAAGAAGAGAGTGGTAATGACGTGAGTATTTACATCAAAACAAACGGAGTCCATACCGATATTGTCGTGCCTGTTCGCAATGCTCAACATGACTGGAGCAAAGAAATTAAGTTAGCCAATATCCAATCAAAGGACACGACCTTTACCTATTTAGGATTGGGATGGGGCGATAAAGGTTTTTATCTGGAAACACCCACTTGGGCAGACCTCAAAGCTTCCGTTGCCTTCAAAGCTGCTACGGGACTAAGTAGCACCGCCATTCATGCCACGTATTTCAACCACATGGTCGAAAATGCTACTTGCAAAAAAATAAGCATTAGCCAAGCACAATACGCTCGACTTATCAACTACATCGACCAGAGTTTCCAAAAAGATGTGAATGGACATATTATGCTCATTAAAACCAATGCGAATTATGGAGATACCGACGCATTTTATGAAGCCGAAGGAAGTTATAGTTTATTTCATACCTGCAATACATGGGCTAACAATGCCCTAAAAGCCTGCGGTCAAAGAGCCTGTGTCTGGACTCCATTTGATACGGGTATTTTTTTGAAGTATGAGTAGAGGGGATGCAAAATTATGAATTTTAAATTTTGGATTCAACACACTAACTATCAACTATTTACAATAAAAAATACCTGACATTTTTGCACGATTACCTAAGTAAACAACAATTAACCATTTAAGGCTTATGAAATTGACACACAACTTCGATACAATTGAAATTAATGATGACAAAATTGAGTTTTATAGTATGGTTGGGGTCTCAAAAAAAGAAAACTGGTCTCTATTATTAGAGAATGTACTAACATACAAATCTGGCTCTCAAAAGACCGTTATCATACCAGAGGAAATTATAGAATTTCAGTTTTCAATATTTGATTATTTTAACAAAGGAACAACTACTCAAGGAGCAGTTATATACTATGTTACAGAAAAGACAAGCGAACCTCAACTATTACTTAGCGTACTTATTAGAGAAAATGAAATCCAATTGAGTAGTAAAACAAAATCGTATGAATTTGCGAATGAAATACTAAAAGCTATTTTACATAAATATCATATTCCATTCTCTTATAAGCAATATATCGAAACTTCAAAAGAAGAAAGTAGAGGTTATTTATTCCTGTTATTTTTACTTTTTTATGTCATAATGGCAATTTTGTTACTATCTTAAAACTTAAAAGGACTTGATTACTAGTACATAGACACCGTTAAATCATAATTTTCTCGGTATCAACCTTATAACGTTTGGGAAAGTTTGATAAACTAATAACTCTTCAACCAATCCATCCACTCTTTCGCCACTTCATTACCTCGATACGTTTTATCTATTACGTT
>JBMLRK010000358.1:0-8847 GCA_049241065.1 Spirosomataceae bacterium | reverse complement strand
ATATCGCACCAAAAATATAACTTAACAAGAGATATACTGTACTTTACCTCTATTTATCTAATTTATTGACACATTACTAAAAGTTTGGCAACCTTTTTGCTGTAGTATATGCGAAGTATAGTTCAATAAAATCAGTATATTATTCAATTATTTCGGAATAGTAAATTTTAAGTAATTATACAGAGAGGAGTATAACAGAGCGTATACATTTGGGGAGTAACGATGAAGTTAACAAAAGATTTTGACAAAAAACAGGCCATATTTGAATCCATGCTTGATCTTATTTCCAAACATGGGTTCCACAGTTCACCAATGTCTGAAGTAGCCAAACAAGCAAACGTGGCGACTGGCACCATTTACCATTATTTTAAAAGTAAAGATGAATTAATTTGTGCTTTATATGTAAAAATCAAAGCTGAAAGCACTTTAGTATTACTTAAAAATGACGATTCCAATAAGGCTTTTAGAGATCGATTTCGTCTATTTTATCAACAAAGCTTTAACTATTTTACTAAAAATACGAAAGAGTTTTATTTTTTAGAACAGTTTTCCTGTTCACCTTTTATTCACCAACTTTCAAAAACAGAATTACAAGCACTCGAACAACCTATATACGACTTTTTACGAAGAGGAGTTTTTACCCAAGTTTTGAGAGATATTTCTCCTAAAATAATGACATCATTTGTTCTTGGCAGCTCTTCTGCTCTTATTAAACTACAGCTATCTGGAGAGTTCATCGTAACTCCATCAGACCTTGAATCTGCTTTTATTACCTGTTGGGACGGCATAAAAAAACAGTAGGAATTCCTTACTTATCCTTTCTGTTATTGATGATTTTGAAGGTAATATAAAGTGCTACGAGTAAAAAAATAAAAAATAATAACGAAGAAATCTGCTCAATACCTGCGGGTAATTTTGACTGTGCGTACATAAATTTGGTTATTTTAAGAAAATCCAACAACTATACGTAATCAATAGACATATTTTACAAAAAATATACCTAAAGCGACTACGTTTTAATGCACAAAGTTAGTTAACAATCTTACAAATCCGCTTATTTAGTAACACAAATAAGTAGGGGCGTATGTCCCTACTTATTTAACTACACTAGTTAAAACTTCGCTCTTGAAATCATAATCCGAATTTATCCGTACTTTTGTTACTTAAAATCGTAGCTAATTTTCTCCCTGTATTTCATGCAAGAACCCATCATTACAATTGGCGTAATCAATGTTTCTGACCGTGCTAGTGCTGGTATTTACGAAGACATTCCAGGCAAAGCCGTTGTTGAAACCTTAAAAGAGTATTTAGTTTCTTCTTTCGAAACCGTTTATCGTGTTATTCCAGATGAAGAAGCATTAATTTCGGAAACATTAATCGAAATGGCAGATGTACATCAATGCTGCCTTATTGTGACAACGGGAGGCACTGGGCCTGCAAAACGTGATGTCACTCCCGAAGCAACAGAAGCCGTTTGTGAAAAAATGATGCCTGGCTTTGGAGAATTGATGAGACAAGAGAGTTTGAAGTATGTTCCGACGGCTATTTTATCACGCCAAACGGCTGGAATCAGAGGGAAATCGTTGATTATCAACCTCCCTGGTAAACCAAAAGCAATACGTCAATGTTTAGACGCAGTATTTCCTGCTGTTCCTTACTGTATTGACCTCATTGAAGGTCCTTATCTAGTTTGTAATCAAGAAGTAATGAAAGAGTTTAGACCCAAAAGTAACTAAATTTCAAAAGAAGTGGGTGTGTAAAAAGCTAAATTTCACACACCCACCTTTAGTCTCCTATCAATAAATTCAGTTCCTTGAGAAGCCCTCTAATTTTATCTAAAGGAGGTGGCGTTTCTGGCAATTCATTACAAAAATAAGAAACAGCCTCCCAGACTTCACAAACCTCTTTTATCGGAATTTCTATACTCTGAATACTGTGATTATCTGAACTCAGTAATAACGTACCTTTAATTTTACTTTGATTGTAAACACGTCTATAAATAACCTTTCCTTGTAAAGTTACCAGCAAATAGTGTTTTCCATCTTTGATGGCACTCCAATCGCTAACCGTTTTTCCAATCACAATTGCATTACCCATAGGAAAGTCCTCTCCTATCTCGAATGCCCTATGTTTTTCTGGACTATTAACTGGAAAAGAATAGGCGGGTAACCGTTCTATAAAGTCTTTTCGTTGAAAATGACTTGCATACTCTTTCTGTTGCGTAATGGCCACAAAATAAATAGATGCTGTGGTAGATAAAACCTTGGTTTCTTCCACAAGAGGTGGACGACTTTCAGACTGTACTTTTTCTTGAATGGGGCTTAATACGCCTTCACTTTCTGTATGAATAATTCGTACACGTTTCGGAAAAACCCGTTGCGATACTAATTTTACTTGGTCTTTATCACGCAAATATTTATCAACAATCGTTGCTATACGTTGCGGAGCTTGCTCCTCAGGAGCTTCTTTTACAGACACTTCGCTAAGAACGGGTGTAACATTTTCAGGTTTGTTCGCCTGAGCTGTCATTAATTGAGCAATCCCGTTCGGGCTTTGAATCAGATTAATGCCTGGGGTTTCTCTAATTCTTCGAATATCCGTTTTAATCAGTGCATCAACCGACGTACCAAAAACCTGAGCAATCATTTTAAGATTTTCTAAATTGGGATTGGCACGAGCCTCTTCATAAGCTCCTAACAACGAGCGTTTAATACCAATTCGTCTAGCAAATTGTTCTTGAGTAAGCCCATTCAATCTACGAAGATATTTGATATTATTGCTAACAATAGTCATCTTATAGGATATGTTAATAGTCAATGATAATAAAACCGAAAAACCTCTCCTTTGAAGAGAGGTTTTTCATACCAGGTATAGTTGAAATCGTTTATTTCTTTATCCGTTCAAACCGAACTGTCTTTCGAGGTTTACAACCTGAATTTGTAAGACCTTTTTGTAGGGATACATTATATTCAAAAAATTCTATCGCACGTTGAACCCTTTTTTTACTAACGGTAATAAAATAAGGCTGACAACCATTTTTTTGTATCAAACGAACGTCTAACTTATAAATTGTTCCTTCTGGAAACCCCGTAATAACGTTTTTCGGACAAGCAACTTTCAATTCAGAAGGAATATGTTGCCCATCTATGGTTTTTAATCTAGGGCGTTTCCGTACATTATCAAAATATACTTGGGCAAATACGTCCAAAAAATAAGTCTTTTCATTGCCTAAAATGTCAGAAAGTAACGAAAGTTGCATAGACTAAAATTTAGATTAACCGAATTATTTTGATGTTGTATTCAACGCAGAAACGACTAAATGCGGTATGTTAACAGAATATTAATTGTAATAAGTAAAATTACTAATAAAAATGATAATTAGTCCATTAATGATTGTATTTTATACGATTAACTGGAAATTCATGTCATTAACCATTCACCAGAATACCTAAAGAACGGACTAGATTAACTATATTTTGGTGTTCCATGCTTTTACCTGTAATAACTTCGAGTAGTCGCTTTTCGAGTCCAACAATGATTTTAATTTTGCTATATCTTCAAAGCGATGCAAATCAGTTCCAAGAAAATTCACCATGCCCGCTTCAATAAATTTTTGAGCCGTTATTTTGGCAGGATTCCCATATTTATTCACCAACGACATTAGATTAACTTGAAACAAACATCCTTGCGTTTTTAAGCGTTCAAACTGCTCAAATTGGGTTGACCAGTAGGTGTATCGTTCTGGGTGAGCCAAAATAGGACGATAACCGCTCGCACACAAATCAAAGATAATATTACTAATATTCATTGGAGGAGCAATAAACGAGAACTCAATCAACAAATAATTATCTCCAAAAGTCAGCAAATCGTTATTTTTGAACAAACGAATAAAATTATCATCTACTTTATACTCAGCGGCAGCTTCAATTGTTACAGGGATATTTTGCTCTTTAACCGCATCTTGAAGGACTTTTAGCCCCTCTTTGATTGTAGCAGATGAATTCGGGTACACTTCATCCATTACATGGGGTGTTGTAATAATCTTTGTATAGCCCATTTCTACTAAGCCCTTAATACAACTAAGCGACGCTTCAATATCAGTGCAACCGTCGTCGATTCCTGGTATTAAATGGGAATGTATATCTGTACTCAAAAAAGAAAAATCATTTGGTACAGTCTTTCGGTTAAGAAAAGAAAATAGCATAAGTTTTATATGTTTAAGTCGGCTATCAAGTATAAGCTTGATAACCCTGATGCTTCAATCATTGAAAAACGTTGACACTGGTCTTTCTTTAATAGCAATCGATACGTTATTTTTTCCTTTTCGGGAAATTAAATAATGACGATGATATGATAGGTACAAGGAAAATTGCCACTGTAAATGCAGATACGTAAGCATCAGCACTTTCTCCTTCTAAAAACTGGCAAAAAGGCGTATTTTCATAGAAATGACAGATAACGGAAGTACTTAGTTTTAACCCTAATATTCCAATCACCAAAAAAGCCGACGTTTCTAAGAAAGGGTACTTTTCCATCAGATTCACAAAAGCCTGTGCCACAAAACGCATGGCTAAAATCCCAATAAAAACACCTATCCAGATTAAATATAAATTATCGGTAAAGGCAACAGCCGCAAATACATTGTCAATAGAAAAAGCTAAGTCCATGATTTCGACCATGATAACCGTTGACCAGAATGCTCCTAATTTTCCAGCAGTCGCTTTGTACAACTTACTATCTGGCTTGGCGGCTTCGGCCTCTCCAGCTGCTTTATCACTTTTAGACTTAAAATAATCTACACAAAGGTAAAGTAGATAAAGTCCTCCAATAGGTTTTAACCACCATATTTTCACCAAATACGAGGCAAAAAGAAGGCAAATTCCTCTGAATACATACGCTCCTATGATACCATATTTTAGGGCTTTGTTACGTTCTTTTTCGGGCAAATCCATTACCATCGTCGCTAGTACTGCGGCATTATCGACTGATAATAAACTTTCTATCACTACTAAATTGGCGATAATGAGCAACGAAGCTCCCCAATCATTTCCTAATACTTGATTAATAAAATCCATTTCTTAATTCATTATGCGATGTGATACCTCTTTTAAAAAGCCATCCTGTTCTAATACAAAGTTACACGTTATCGTCACCTTTTCACAATTACAAATGAGTATAATCATGATAAAATGACCTTAAATTGTATAAAAAAGGCGGTTAACCCAAGAAAAATACCCTGTATAGTTACTATTAATAGCTATTCAATCTATCCATTTTACTTCTACAAGAGGTATGCCTTCTTTAATAATAATGTATTTCTTCAAAAAACTACCTAATTACATTCACCATGAAAAACATATTTCTCCAAATACATCCAAACGACAATGTATTGGTGGCTCTGTCTGATTTGAGTAAAGGAACTCAAATCACGTTCAATAATCAAGAAATTATTCTTCAAGACGACATTGCAGCCAAACATAAGTTCACGATTCAACCCTTAGCAAAAGGAGAAGAAGTAGTGATGTATGGAGTATTGGTTGGAAAAGCTCAACAAGATATTCCTGCTGGCGGCTTGATTCATACGTTTAATTTGAAACATGCGTCCGAATCATTCAAAGGAAAACAAAAAGATTACGCATGGACTGCCCCCGATGTATCGGCATGGAAAAACCGTACTTTCATGGGCTATCATCGTGCCGATGGACAGGTAGGAACACAAAATTACTGGTTAGTGATTCCTTTAGTCTTCTGCGAAAACAGAAATATTACGATCTTAAAAGATGCGTTCTTGAAAGAGTTAGGCTACGGACAACCCGATATTTACCGTCATCAATTAGCAGACTTATTGGAGCTTTATAAACAAGATGCCAATAGCGAACAACTAGCAAACTTTGCGTTTACCCAACAAAAAGCGGACTACAAACAACATCGTATTTTTAAGAACGTCGATGGTATTAAATTTATTACCCACGAAAGCGGTTGCGGCGAAGACCGTGGCGATTCCGAAAACTTATGTAACCTATTAGCAGGCTATTGTGTCAATCCAAATGTAGCAGGAATTACCGTGTTAAGCCTTGGTTGTCAGCACAATCAGGTTTCGATGTTACAGAAGGCCATCACAGCCCGTGATGCAAATTTCCAAAAACCCTTGTATATTTTCGAACAACAAAACGATGCGGGTAGTGGAGAACTAACCATGATGAGTGAAGTAATTCGCAAAACATTCTTAGGTTTAATAGAAATTAACCAACAAGAACGCCAACCAGCTCCTTTGAGTAAGCTAAAAATTGGGGTAAAATGTGGCGGTTCTGACGGCTTCTCTGGCATTTCAGCCAACCCTGCCATTGGACATACTGCCGACCTAGTGGTAGCCTTAGGCGGACAAGTGATGATTGCTGAATTTCCTGAGTTATGTGGCGTAGAACAAGAAATTCAAAATCGTTGCGTTAATGAAGAAGTGGCTGATAATTTTGGAAAATTAATGACTGAATATGCTCATAGAGCAGCAGCCGTTGGAGCAGGTTTTGATATGAACCCTTCACCAGGCAATATTAAAGATGGCTTGATTACGGACGCTATCAAATCGGCTGGAGCAGCAAAAAAAGCAGGTTCAGCTCCCTTTGTGGAGGCTTTAGGTTATGGAGAATATGCTCATAAAACAGGCTTAAACTTGGTTTGCACCCCTGGTAATGACGTGTTAGCAACCTCTGGAATGGCTGGTGCAGGGGCAACAATTCAGTTGTTTACTACGGGTTTAGGAACGCCTACAGGTAATCCGATTAGCCCGATGGTGAAATTAGCAACCAATACGAAACTAGCTAAAAAATTACCCGAAATGATTGATATTGACTGCGGTTCAATCATCGAAGGAGACAAAACCGTAGAACAAGTAGGTGAAGAAGTCTTGGAATACATCATCGGCTTGGCTTCTGGAGCATACCAAACAAAGGCTATGGAGTTAGGACAAGACGATTTTATGTTCTGGAAAAGAGGAGTATCCTTATAAGTGAAAAATTTTGGATGTTGAATTTTGGATTTAACACACTCGCTATTAATACAATTTCAAAAGCTTAATTAAAATTTCATATCATGTTTTCATTAAAGGGAAAAAAAGCCGTTATTACAGGTGGAGGAAGTGGCATTGGTAGAGCTATTTCGGTGTTATTTGCAGCTCAAGGAGCAAATGTATTTATTCTTGAACTCAATCCAGAAGCAGGAAGCAACACCGTAAGCGAAATTATTGCGGCTGGTGGCGAAGCCTCTGTATTGGCGTGTAATGTTGCAGATCAAGCTCAAGTGCAAGCTGTTTTTAGACAAATTGGCGGTTTCGATATTTTAGTAAATAATGCAGGTATTGCTCATGTAGGCAATGTTGAGAACTGTGCTTCTGACGACTTTGACCGTGTGTTGAATGTAAACGTGAAAGGGGTTTATAATTGCCTTTATGCGGCCATTCCTGCTATGAAAAAGCAAGGTGGTGGGGTAATTTTAAACATGGCTTCCATTGCTTCATCGGTCGGTTTAGCAGATCGTTTTGCTTATTCAATGTCAAAAGGAGCTGTTTTGACCATGACGTTATCCATTGCAAAAGACTATATTAAAGATAATATTCGTTGTAACTGCGTCTCTCCTGCTCGTGTACATACGCCTTTTGTAGATGGCTTTATTGCTAAAAATTACCCTGATAATCAGGAGGAAATGTTTGCTAAATTATCGGCTTCTCAACCAATAGGACGTATGGCAAAGCCAGAAGAAGTAGCGGCTTTAGCGTTATACCTATGTTCGGACGAGGCTTCGTTCGTAACAGGAACAGATTATCCGTTAGATGGTGGCTTTATTCGATTGAATAATTAATCCTGGAACCACCGAAGTAATGATGTAAAATTTTGGATGTTGAATTTTGGATTTAATAAACTAGTTACTAGTCTTTTACAAAAAAAACTATCAACCAATTTTGCACGACTACTTAGTAATAATGGATTTTGAATTCATCCGCTGAGTAATCAATGGTAATTAAATGACGTTCGGGTTTTGGTCAAAAAATTGATTATCAGATTATTAAATCCAAAATTCAACATCTAAAATTCAACATCATTACTTATCATTCTCATTCATCATTATTTTTAACAATTACCATGAAAAAAATCAGTCTCATCTTTTCTATTTTGTTTATGCTAAGTTCATTTACACAAACCGATAAACCCAAAAGAATTATTTTCTTTGGCGATTCTATCACACAGGCAGGCGTTAATCCTATCGGCTATATCACTCAATTAGGTTCAATGCTTGAAAAAGAAGGCTTGAAGGATAAATATGAGTTGATTGGAGCAGGAATTGGCGGAAATAAAATTTATGACTTGTACCTTCGCCATGAAGAGGATGTAGTAAACAAAAAGCCTGATTTGGTAGTAATTTATGTAGGAGTGAACGATGTGTGGCATAAATCCACTTCGGGAACAGGTACAGACCCTGATAAATTCTTGAAATTTTATCAGGCATTAATCAACAAAATTACCGCAAGTGGAGCTAAAGTAATCTTGTGTACGCCTGCAACCATCGGCGAAAAAACAGACTTTAGCAATGCTCAAGATGGTGATATGAATCAGTATAGCAAATTTATTAGAGGATTAGCAACTAAAAACAACCTTCCTTTAGCTGATTTACGTGCTGCATTTTTAGCCCATAATTTGAAAAACAATCCTGAAAACAAAGATTCTGGTATTCTAACAACAGACCGAGTTCACTTAAATGAATTAGGTAATAAATTAGTTGCTGAAACACTTTTACCTTTGATTAAGTAGGGTTTTTGATTTCGAGGCAAAGAGGCACATGGGCAAGGAGGCAAAG
>JBMLRK010000357.1:0-9307 GCA_049241065.1 Spirosomataceae bacterium | reverse complement strand
AAGAGGTATCCAGACCTCCCGAAAATGCTAATAATACTTTAGGTTTGCTCATTTTTTATATAAATGTTGGTACTTTTTGTTTTGGATTACACATCCACGAGACTCGTCTCTATATGCTAAATTTTATCTTGATTTATAATTCTCTTTTCGTAAATTTGTTACATAAAACGAAGTCGTTTCGGACGTTAAAAGAGAAGGGCAGGCAACTGGGCATACACTCGTCGTTTTCAAAAAAGAATCAAGGCTACTTGGTTCTTTTTGTTTTAGATTACATATCAGAAAGAGCGAGCGAAATTATTTTATGAATACTCTATTTTACTTCCTTGGCTGGTAACCCTCTCCGTCCTGTGGTCGTGTGTCCTCACTGAGACGCATAGTTCGACCACTCGTGCAATATTAATTTGTAATTTACTGATATTCAGGTATTTGATTCTCATAAAATATATCCGTAAGATAAAAAACAGTATCAATAAATTGGAGAATGCCATTTTCAGTCAATACATTTTCATCATGTAGGTCTTCGAGAATTATTCCCAAATCTGAGTTATAATAATCATTATTTCGAGTATTTGCAAATCCATTCGCAGCCATAAACTCCTTAACGAATGCTAAATTCGTTTTTTCAGTGGCTCTAATAAATGCCTGTTTCACAACTGCATAAATAGTATTTTCTTCTTGATAAAAACCTAAAAGCTCATAGGCTGTATCAGGGAAAAAGTAGTTGTTGAGTAACAAGTTATGAAAGTAGTCTGTCCACGAAGCATAAAAAATGGTATCGTTTAATTTAAGGACGCTTTTGCCGTCGTTGAGATAAACTTTTTGTTCAGCACCTTGTGAAATATAATTTTCACTATTTATTTCCCTTATCCACAAGTTCTGTTATGTATGTGATTAAGATTTCTGTTTCTTGCTTTCGGAAGAACTCTGACTCTTCAACCAATTTACTTGCTCTCGTGCTTCTTTTAAGGTAATTGGCGACTGCTTGGATAGCATTTCCATAGATAACTTCGCTCTTTCCTGAAATGACATTTTGTAGCTCATATTTCATCTAGATTTATGTTTTATATTCAATTGTGCCCTTGTTCGTCTTTTCCCACCATTGTGGTGTATTTCATGGGGGCACCCAGCCCAACAACACATGTGAAAGCACTATTTTTATTTGTAAAATTTAATAATCAAACCTATTCAATCACCTTCCAATACCCACCTTTATCTGGTCCGATTCGTTCTATCATCTTAGTACTTTTCAATTCTCTAATTGCTCGTTCGATAGTTCGTTCTGTAACATTTAAGGTTTCAGCTATTTCAGGAATGGTTATATATTGATTTTGAGTAATTAGTGCCAGTGTTTTCCCCGACATTTTCCCCGACATTTTCCCCGACATTTTCTCCGAACCTCCTTTCATCTCTTTCCCCTTAAATTCAACCCATACACCTGAATCAAATCTGAAACTTGGTTGAGGAATACCATATTCCATACATTCTCTGATAATTTCTAATGTTCCTCGTCCCCATGATTCTATAAAACCAGCCCTAAAAAAACAATTGGCAATGGCAGGATTATAGGGTTGTGAAGAATGAACTTCGGTCAGGCGTTTAATTGTCCACTCTTCGGGGAGTTGCGTGCTGTTCCAAATACTCAATTTATCGTCATAAACTCGTATCTGAATCGGTATTCCCGAACTATAATCTTTATGTGCAATGGCATTGAGCAAGGCTTCACGTAGGGCATTTTCGGGATATGGATATTCTTCTATTCTCCCAACACCTTCGTATCTGATGGTTGCTCGTAAGTATTTTGTCAGTAATAAATCAAGCGTTTTATTTACCTGATTGAATAAATGTCCGTGTACTTCGTCTTGAAAAATTAAATCTGTATCTGATTTAAAATAGCCAATTTTGATGAATGCACCCGTTACAAATTTCTCTGGGTCTGGGTGAAAAAGTAGCAAAGACGCTCTTTTAAGGTACTTTCCTTCTACCAGATGAAGTTTGTCCAACAACACAGCATTTGATTCTTGCAGAATATCGGTTTCCAGCCTTTTACTACGATTGGCTCTGTACCTGAACTCTTCGAAAGCTTCTTTGCTTAAATCATGGGCATTAACGTTGGGTACAGGGACACCTTCCCATCGTTTGCCTTGTTTTTGCAAAAGAAATTTGTCTAGTGCAGCCCCTTTCAATTCTTGTTTGGTGCTACCACTTCGATAATGGTACTGCCCTTTGTATGAAATCGGGTAGGGGTAGGCATCTGTTATAATTTCTAGGTATTCTTTTCTGTTTTCAGAAAGAAGGTTTACGTCCACAATGATTCCGAGAATATCCCGTACTTTATTTGGGATATCCTCCAATAGTTTGCGAGCGTCACTTATTCCTACTACAATGCCATTATCATTTTTACCGATAACCAAAGTGCCACCTTGTGCGTTTGCAAAACCACAAATCCATTTGAGGTAGTCGTCACGCCAAGATTCTTTCCATTCCGTATGCTGGCTTTCTCTGTTCATTTGTTCAGCTTAACTACGCCAACTCACGTTCTGATTTGCGACTTTTTAGACGCAAAAACAATTTCTCTTTAATAGCTTTTAAACGTTCAAGCACTTTTACATCTTTCAAGAAATTCCAGCTAGAATGTACTTCTTGCTTGCTTACTTCTTGTGTCGGTTCTGGTTCTTCTTCGGTACGGTCTTTGGCTTTTTTCTCCCATTCTGGGTCAAAAATCATTCCTGTACACAAGCAAAGTTTACGGTCGGTACGGCTCAAAACGTCGTAATTTACGCAAGACTTACAGCCATTCCAGAAGGCATCATCCACTGGAAGTCTGCTGAATGTGGTTGGTTCATAACCCAATTCAGAGTTAATCTTCATTACTGCTAATGAAGTAGTGATACCAATAATTTTGGCATCAGGATATTTGGTACGAGAAAGCTGAAAAGCAAATTCCTTCACTTTTTTAGCTACACCATATTGTCTCCATTCAGGCTTAACGATAAGCCCAGAATTGGCTACGAAATTTCCATGTTCCCATGTTTCAATATAGCAAAATCCAACGAAATCTCCATTGTTGTCGGTAGCAATGATTGCTTTACCTTCATTAATTTTCACACGCAGATATTCTGGCGAACGTTTAGCGATACCCGTTCCACGAGCTTTCGCTGATTCTTCCATTTCATGGCAGATGGCTTCAGCCAAATGCAAGTGTTCTGATGTTGCCGCTAGGACAGTGTATTTTTGTTCGGTTGGATTTCCCAAAACTTCTAAAGTTTTCATTTTGAGATAGTTATTTTGCCTTTGGGGTACAAAAGCAAAGCAGTAACCCGCTACGGTTAAGTATGTTAAATCCTAAAAAAGTATAAGATATGTATCAGATAAAGAATAATGTTACCACATAGGTAACAAAAAGAAGCGTAGGGTCAGACCCTAAAAAAGAATGATCGCCTACGAGAAGGCGTAGTGCTTAAAAGAAGAATATGTTTAGTTGTGTTTTTCACCAAAGTAAACAGCTAAAATGACGTTAGTTCTCAGTTTGTAATGACCTCTCGTTAGGTCAAAAAAGAATAATCGTGCAAAGTTTATCAAAACAAAATGTAAGATGCAAGCCTTTTTTTTATTTGAGGGTATTTTTACTCAATCTTTTTGAAAATATCATCAGAAATACCCTTTTTGTACTAATTAGACGAAATGTCAGAGCGAAAGTTGCATAAGTGGGTTATTATTTTTTAGTACGACTATTTTATTACGCTATTCTTATCTTTGGAACAAAATTTGCTGGTAAATAGTTTACGCAAGCGAGGTTATGTGTATTTGCTTTTTTCGTGCTTTTTCCCTATAATTGATAGCCTTAACGTGTTTTTCTGTGGTGGATAAAAGATTGTGTTTTTGTGAAATCACCTCTTTTATTTACTTGAAGACAAGCAATAGATAGTAGTTAGTGAACGATGAATTTATAAATCCCATGGATAAACTTACCGCCGACGATTTAATATATGGTTATACGAATGGGATTTTCCCAATGGCCGATCATGATGGTACACTCTATTGGTACTCTCCCGATCCAAGAGCGATTATTCCCATTGATACCTATAAGCCTTCCAAGTCGCTTAAACCAGTTCTGAATAAAAAGCTTTTCGACATTCGATTCAACACGAACTTTAGAGCCGTAATGACTCATTGTGCTGCTCCTAGAGGAGAGGATGATGAAACCTGGATTTCCGAAGAGATTATTGATGCGTATTGTCTCTTGCATGAAAAAGGCTTTGCTCATTCGGTAGAAGCCTATTTGGATGATGAATTGGTTGGCGGACTTTATGGAGTAGCAATCGGAGGGGTTTATTTCGGCGAATCGATGTTTTATATTGCACCCAATTCTTCAAAAGTAGCCTTCCATTTCCTGATTGAAAAACTAAGAGAGCAGGGTTATGTACTGCTGGATACCCAGTTTATCAATGATAATGTAAAACGATATGGGGCAATTGAAATTCCTCGTGCAGACTACCTTAAATTATTACGAGAAGGGTTAAAACTAGATTGTCAATTTCATGATAAAGTGGCGGATAATTATTTTGTACATACCAAGTATATGGATGAATTTGAGTAGTAAATCGACTTAATTGAGCGGAAGCGTTCGGCATTAAGCAGGCAAAAAACTATCTTTGTCTTGAAAAATAGATTAATAGCTTTTGCTAATTATTATTAAGCATCATTTTCATGTCAAAACCAATCGTAGTTATCAAATTCGGAACAGCGTCTATTACCCACAAAACGGGAGAACTGAACGAAGAGGTACTTCAAGAAATTTGCCGTCAAGTGGCGGTATTGAGTCAGACTTATCATGTAGTATTGGTGTCTTCGGGGGCAGTAGGGGCAGGTCGTGGCTTTATCAAAGATTATAAAGGAAGTATCACCGAACGTAAAGCAGCAGCAGCAATTGGTAATCCACTTTTGCTTGCAAAATATACAGGTTACTTTGCCAAATATGGTATTGCAATTGCTCAAAGCCTCTGTGAACGCCAACATTTTGCCAATCGGAATCAGTTTTTACAATTAAAGGAAACCTACCAAGAACTATGGGATAATGGTATTATTCCAATTGCCAACGAAAATGACGTAGTAAGTAATTTGGAACTGAAATTCTCGGATAACGACGAATTGGCGACGTTAATTGCGACGGGTTTTGGTGCTTCGGCTTTACTTTTATGTACGTCGGTGGGTGGTTTTTTGGATGCAGATAAAAAAATCATTCCTTTTATTCCTGTCATTGACGAGACGATTATGGGCTTTGTTGATACCGATAAATCAGCGTTGGGTTTAGGCGGAATGGTGTCCAAATTGAACTATACCCGCTTGGCAACTCGTATGGGGATTAAAGTAGTTATTTTTGGAATGCAAGTACCCGACGGAATTATTAAAGCCACAGAAGAAACAACGGGAACGGTCTTTGCTCCGCAAGAAGCGAGTCTTTCGGCTCGTCAAAAATGGCTGGCAAGTGGTAGCTTAATTTCGGGAAGTGTGCGTATTGATGGGGGAGCGGTGAAAGCGTTATTGAATAGAAATAGTTTATTAGCCGTAGGCATTCAGCAGGTTTCAGATAGCTTTGAAAAAGGTGAAGTATTTGAAATTATGGATGAAGAAAATACGATTATTGCTATTGCTAGAGCGAAGGAATCTTCCGAAACAGTAGCACAAAATCTTAAATCACAAGGCTTTATTGTGGCAAATGCCGACGATATAGTGTTACTATAATAGAACATAAATTTTCTTTCGAACCAGTAATGAATAGGCATTTACGCATATTCATTACTGGTTTTTCGTTGTTAAAAGTGAGATTAGTTAACATTTTGATAATCTTTGTAATTCTGCCAAAGAATGTTTGTAACTTCGTCGTTTATTTCCTTCTGAAAACAATCCATTAATAATGCCTAATTTGATAAAAGATAGTTTGCTTGTGTGGTTTTTGTGCTGTTCAGCGTTTTCGTTGCAGGCAAAAAATAAGATTGATAGCCTCGATGCTCGTGATATTATCACGAAGGCTATTGCTGTAGCCCCTGCACATGCAAAAGCTTTACGCCATTATAAAGCAGATGTGTTGATTCAGCACACAGGAAAATGGAACCGCATTCCGAATATCTGGAAAGCACTACTTCGAGCAGAAGGAGTAGAGGAGGGGTTACTGTATCAATCAGAATCCTTTGCCCATTTTTCGGTTGATACCGCCCATACCTATTTGTTTGACTATTTGGCGGTTCGCAATAATTACCACGCCCAGCCGCAAGCAGATCCCTTTGTTAATCCAGATTTTTATAAGCCTGTTCTTGGAACAGGTGGTATTTCTCCGTTATCTCCCAAAGCACTTGCTTATTACGACATACAGCTCTTAGGAACGAAAGTTTTGAAGGGAGAATCGTGCTATGTATTAAGTGTAAAGCCTCGTTTCAATAACGATGAAAAAGTATTTTCGGGAACAATCGCCTTGACTATCAATGGGCTTTGGTTGGTTGAACTTTCTTTAGCGTTTCAACATTTCAACATAGACTATGAGTTTTTGATTGATTATGAAAAACAGGGAGAACGTTGGTGTCCGAGCAATTTTAAGGTACGTACCTTAGGCGGAGTAATGGGCTTTGTGGGGCAATATGAATATGTGGCAAAGGTCTCTAACTACGACTTTAATGCGACGATTCCATTGGCAGTAGTGCGTCCGAAAGAACACGAATTTAGAGAGATTTATAACTTACAAGAACGCAATTTTGAAGTACAGCAGTTGAAGCAAGTAATGTCTTCGATGGCTTCAAATTTAAAACGTCAGTGGAGTGATGCCAACATTGCTTCAGGTTTAAATCGTTATGATAAAGTTACTTTATCGCCTGGGGCGACTGAACAAAAAGAAGAGTATTGGAACGCTTTAAAACAGGAGGTGGCTTTTCAAACCTATACGGGAAAGTTAACCCTCGCTATTCAGAATAAATCTTCTTTGCCCGTTCAACCTGATTTGTATGCCAATTTCAGACAAGCAAATCTAAAATTAGGTATCGGGAGTGTGTTATTTAGTCGTTCATTCTTTTGGGGTGACAATTCAAGAGGATTTTATCCACATGAAATTTACTATAAATCGCCTGTCTTAGACTTTAACTTTAACACGGTTGAAGGCTTTGTTCAAAATACGGGAGCCTTGTATCGTTATCGTTTAAACCGCTACGATTGGTATGAAATTGACCCAACATGGCGTTACTCTTACAATTTGGGACAATCGTCTGGAACATTGAAATTGCGTTGGAAAACCGAACAAGACGATATTAGTTTAACAGGAGGACGTTTTATTTCACAGTATAATGTGGATACGCCTATTGGGTTGGATTTGAACTCCTTATCGACACTTTTATTGAAGAAAAACTACGTCAAATTATATCAAAAGGACTTTGTGAATTTTACGTATCAACAACGTTTTTCAAATAAATGGTCTATTCGTACTTCCTTAGAATACGCTCATCGTTCGCCTTTAGAAAATACGACGGATTATTATTGGATTAATTTTCAGAACGAACCTTATACGCCTAATTTCCCTAAAAATCAGGAAATGGCAGATACCCATTTTGCCCCAAACGACGCTTTTCAGTCGAGTTTTCAGGTAAATTATCGCCCGTTTTTGAAAAAACAATATCGTAATGGGCTGCGTTTGGTGGATTTATCGTCTTCTCCTTTGATTATTTTCAAATACAGGGGAGCATTGAAAGAAATGCTGAAAACGGATATGCACTTCCAAACGATTGAGTTAGGCATTACTCATAATTTCCCTTTGTCGATTAATACCAATTTTAACTACATTGCTCAAACGGGTGTTTTCTTAAATAGAGATGCTATGACATTTGCCGACTACAAGCATTTCAACGGAAATAACAACATGATTTCTATTGGCGATATGCTTACGACGCACCGTTTGGTTGGTTTTTATGATAACAACGTATGGGGAGCAAGCAAGAAATTTATCGACCCTTTTAAATACTCTACTAACGGAACATATATCGACATTATGACGATGGCAGGTTTCCGAAAATTAGCCATTACCCAAATGCCATGGGTACGAAAATTAGGGATTAGAGAAGAGTTTTTTGCCAACTATTTATATTTAGGAAACCAAAACCTTCATTATGCAGAATTTGGCTATGGTATCGACGGGATTGCTCGAATATTCCGTGTAGAGTTTGGCTATCGCTTAGAGAATTGGAAATTCACCAAGGATAACCCAACCGCCTCACTCTTAATGCCAATTGTCCGCATTGCTCTTAACGCTCGTTTGAGAGGAGGAGTTACGCCAGAGTGGTGATAAAAAGCTTCTTTAAAACCAACACCAAAGCCTTCGCCCCAAAGCGAGGGCTTTAGTATTAACATCTTATTAACAATCTTTCCGCTTATTGCTCGTTAATTTCGTACATCACCTTTAACGGAATTAATATGAAAAAAATCTTAACGCTGCTGCTTTTGATGGCTTGTGTGATTCGCTCGTTTGCCCAAACAGAGGAACAAAAAACGATTTCTGTGAAATCTATCACGACTCATTATCGAAAAAATTTAGTCTTTAAAGATACCACTATTTTGGAGACGTTAATTTCTTCAATACCATCGTCATTGGGCGATACAGTGGGAAGGAAAGGGGGACGGCGTTTCCCAAACGGATTCTCCCATGCCGATGACTTTGAAACGAATCATTATACAGTAGATTCTATTCCAGATAAGGCTAGGGTATTTGTCAACGGTATCGAATTTCCTGACAAGACCGTTTTGTCGAAGCTGAGTAACTACGAAATCTTGATTATTAAGAAACACAATGGTTTTAGGACAAATGAGGCTACAAATAAATATGAACCTATTACCGATGGTAAACCTCCAAGAGCTTTTGTGTATATGAAGCACGAGGACTTACCCGAAGCGATGTTTTTGTACAAGCAATATACACTTGAACCAATACGATACACCTGCTGGTCTGAATCGCCTAGTTTTGATTTACTACGTACCGAAGATACTCTGCTGATGCCTACTACACCAAGAATTGTGTTGGATGGACGTTTGCGGTCTGCTGAGATGCGGTTGTCGGACTTAGATTTTAGCAAAATCAAGCAAGTAAAAGTCTATGGAAAAACGGATGCACAGCAATTTTTTGGCTGGCGTGTCAAAGAAGGGCTGGTTGAAGTCACTAGCTTAAAGGGAGGACAATTTCATTCCTTAGGGTTGTTAAATATTCATGTAAAAGGTGAAATGCAAGATAAAAATGGCAATTGGAAGCCTTTGTTAGACACGACTTTTTCTGGAGTAA
>JBMLRK010000356.1:0-4266 GCA_049241065.1 Spirosomataceae bacterium | reverse complement strand
AGCAACGGTGTTTGCAATATCTTCTTCAGAACATGGATCAATAGATACATTACTTACTGTACCTGTATGAAAATCAACGGTTTTGTTAGTAAAGTTTTGTCCGATAGGTTTCAAAACCGAACGGTGTGTGATACCTGTTTTAGGGTTGGTTCTAACAGGAGAAGCCAAGCTATAGATAACCAAATCAACCTGACCTAAGTCTGCTTTGATTAAGGCTAATGTTTTTTCTTTAATTTCGTTAGAAAAGGCATCGCCGTTGATGCTTTTTGCATACAAACCTGCTTCGTGAGCTTGTTGTTCGAAGGCGGCAGTATTGTACCAACCTGGAGAACCCGTTTTGCCAGTAGCAGATGGTTTCTCAAAATATACACCAATCGTGGCTGCATTTGATCCAAAAGCACTGGTAATTCTTGAAGCCAAGCCAAAACCTGTGGATGCACCAATGACTAACACTTTTTTTGGACCTTCGATTAATCCTTTCGACTTTACGTAGTTGATTTGATTAATAACATTTTGCTCACATCCTGCTGGATGGGCAGTTAGGCAAATAAAGCCACGCATTCTTGGTTCGATAATCATATTTGATAAATTTAGTTTATGGACTCCATGTTAAGTAAAACTTTACCTAAAGCTAAAAGCCTTAACGCTTACAAATTAATTGATTTGCAAAGATAAGTAGCTTCGGTATTAAATCAAGAAATACCCAATTGAAAATCCCAAATCAGAAAGGGTAACCTATCCCAAAATTGAGGGTTAAGGGATTTTGGTAGGCATTGTTGGGGTTTGTTGGGTCGCTTAGGTTGTTTTTAAACAAAACCCATGTATTGCCTTTCATGGCTGGATCTAATACTTTTATTGCCCAGTCGAAACGAATTACAAAAAATGAAAGGTCATAGCGAAGTCCAAAGCCTGTTCCGACGGCTATTTCTTTATAAAAACGATTGAATTGAAAATCACTACCTGTTTGTCCTGCCGTACTCTGCCCTGCAAAACGCCAGACGTTTCCTGCATCTACGAATAGAGCAGCGTTTAAATCGCCATAAAAGTGTATTAATTTAAAGCGAAATTCGGCACTTGTTTCCAGAATGATACTGCCTGGATTATCGAATGAGCCGCTATAAGAACCTGGCCCTAAGCCTCTTGGTCGCCATGCTCTTAAACTGTTGGGACCGCCAATAAAGAAGTTTTTCTCATAAGGTAATTCTCGTTCGTCGCCATAAGCATAGGCAAACCCCGTGTTAATTCGGTAGGCTAAGAGCGATTTTCCTTTGCTGCCCAAGGGAATATATGTTCGGTAGTCGGCACTGGCTTTGATATAGCGATAAAACTGTAACGAATCGCCCAAAAGGGTACGAAGGAAGCCGATTTTGTTATTGGGTAATAAATTCAGAGTTGTTCCACTGGTTTCAAAATACAGTTTTAAATACTTCCCGTTACTCAGTTGTCCGTACGGATTATCGGTATAGGTGTAGGTCGTACTCATACTCGAAATAAACGAGCGTCTGAAACTGCGTCCTAAATTATTCCCTTCAGCCTCTAAGGTTTTTAGATACTCTTGAAATTCAACGGTTTGTTTGGAGGTATTAATTAGGTTAACATCAAAAAGTGATACCTGCCAGTATTGATTGGCAGAGGGTTTCCAAGTGAAGTTACTTCCGATTTTGAAACCAAAACGGTTGTATTCTTGTCGTCCGATGAGTTCAGCCCCTACCGTAATTCTGGTCTGTGGCGAATAGTTATCAAAAGCCCTTGCAATGAAGTTGGGCAAGGTGATTTCTGGAAGAATAAAGGAGGTATTTAAACCTAATTCTAAATTTCGATTGACCGAATCGGGACGTAGAAAACCTGCCTGAGCCTCAAATCCAAAGCGAAAACTAGTCTCTAGGGAATTTGCACTGCCACCAAGATTGCGAGCTTTGTACGAAGTTGATAAAAAAGGGCCTGGCACTAACTTATTGAGACTTCCCCCTGCAAAGACGCTTCCCCCTGTTTCGACCGAAAATTCGTATTTGTCTAAAGGCTTGGCATAAATCGTGGTGTTTAAATTACCTTTTAGGGTATCGAAATTGATGCGGGTAAATTGAAATTGCTCCAGTCCATAGAGCTTTTTTTGCGTTTCAAATACGTTTTCTTGGCTATATAATTGCCCCGCTCGGATGTCAATTTTGGTATCTAACAAAGCAGGAGAATAGCGTTTATTGACGAAGAAATAGCGAATGCCTTTATTTTCTACCGTGTCAATTTTGGGTAAAGGAATGCTAGGCGATGAGCCATCGGAAATAAACTGAACCGAATTGATAGGGTAAGGACGTGCGTAATTAGGGTTTTTAGGGGTTCTTTCTGGACTTGGAATATAAGTGACCACCCCTAACCCTTTGGTGTAAGCGGTGTCCAAAGCATTGATTTTGATGCTGATATTATCTTTCGAAAAATAGTAATACCCGTGATTTTTAAGAAGTTGCTCGATACGTTCTTTTTCGGCATTATAATTCTCTAAGCTAAGGCGTTCACCGATTTTTAGCTTACTTTTTTGATACTCTTTCGCTATAATTTCACGAACAAGTGGATCTTTAATGACCAAAGAATCATTGCGTTTGATGGGGTAATAGACCCCTTCGTTGATGAGGTAAGTAACAGCTACACTTCCTCTTTGGAAGAAAACACTGTCTTTTTTATAGGAAACTTTATAATTGAAAAAACCGTGATTTTTTAGGTAAGTAGCTATTTTTTCGACGTTTTTTTCTGCATCTTGCTCAAAGAAATAAGACGGGGCTTCCCCCAATGTTCGCATCCACCAGTTTCCTTCGTTGATACAGCGAGTTAATTTCTGAACCTTTTTTTCTTTTTTGGTGGCGAGTTTTGCTAACTCTTCTGAAGAATAATCGAGGTTTTTTGTTTTAAGGTCATAATCCTCCTTTAACTTTGTAAGCTCACTTTGCCATCTTATTTTTTGAGTCGGCCATTTTTGAGCAAAAAGTTGGTAAAAATATAATCCTGGAGTCAGGGGTGTTTTTAATATTTTCTTGTTAGGTTTTTGAGGTAATAAAGGTTCAAGCGTTTCGGAAGAAATGACCTTATTTCCTCTGAAATTCTGAGAATATAGCAAAGGGTCGCTCAACGTACCTTTGAGACTACAAGCCTGCAAAGCGATGAACGAAAGAAAAAGGAATATATGAACTAGTTTTTTCTTCAAAATAAAGGGTTGTTAATGATGAATGCGTATTGTGTAATGATGAATGTTTAATTCAAAAAAACAACGTTTGTCACACATTTGCTCATCGAAAAATTACTTTTCCTTCTGTAAAATTACACATTAATCATTATCCATTACACATTAAAAACTATGCTTTCTAAGAATCAACAAAAATATATTAATGCTCTTCAGCAAAAGAAATTTCGTCAAGAATACGGAGCCTTTACGGTAGAAGGTGCAAAAAGCGTACTGGAATTGCTAAATTCTAGTTTTGAACTTGAATTATTATTCGTAACCGATGAGTTCTACAAAGAAAACAAGACTATCTTAGAGAAACAACCTCTTACACCCGAAATTGTCACTCAAGCTGAATTAGAACGAGTAGGTACTTTTTCGAGTAATAATGCCGCTCTTGCTGTTGCTAAAACGAAAAGTAATTCGGAATTATTAGTAAATGCTCAAGAATATGCCTTGGTACTGGACGACATTCGTGACCCGGGTAATTTAGGAACAATTATTCGTATTGCTGACTGGTACGGAATTCATAAGATTATCTGTTCTAATGCCACAGTGGATGTCTATAATCCAAAAGTAATTTCGTCCACCATGGGTTCGTTTACACGGGTGTCGTTGTTTTATACAGACTTACCTAGCTTTCTGGCAAAACAAGCCCATACTAAAATTTACGGCACCTTTTTGAATGCCGAAAACGTACATAAAACAGATTTTGCAGCGTCGGGTTATATCGTGATTGGCAATGAAGCAAATGGGATTTCGGCAGCGGTAGAAGCACTGGTGAGTGATAAAATTACGATTCCAAAATTTGGAGCAGCAGAGTCGCTTAATGCAGGAATTGCAACGGCTATCATTTGTGATAATTTGAGAAGGTAGTGGAAATGCTGAATTTTGGATGTTAAATGTTGGATTTAATACCGTATTGAAGATTCCACTTAGTGGGTGAATTGATTCACTCGCTAAGTGGAATCTTCGGTTAGAAACTAGCGGAATACTTGAGTTTAAGTAATGGGGCAAAATAACTAGAGGTAAAAACCGATAAGGTTTAGTTTGTAATA
>JBMLRK010000355.1:0-1525 GCA_049241065.1 Spirosomataceae bacterium | reverse complement strand
CCTTATAGGTTTTGAAAACCTATAAGGTTTCGTTCCAAGAAGTTCTGTCGCAGTCCATAACCACATGAATAATAATGCAAAATGATGTATTTTGAATTTTGGATTTAATACACTAGTTATTAACTCTTTACACCAAAAGTAAATATCCGCTAATTTTGCATTTCTACATAGAAAACATAGTTATATAAAAAACTGGCATTCAATCATTTATGCTTACTAGACTCCTATTTCGCACAAAATGCTTTAAACTTTAATCTCATAAACTTTTAACACACCTTCTTCTTTATTATTTTAGTTTAATTACTTCTGAACCTGCTAATAAGAAACAGCCTAAGCCATAATCTTCAAAGTCAGGGATTTTATCGTACGCTAATGGTTGCCCGTCTTTAGGTTCTTTACCCGTTCCTTGTACCCAGCCCAACATACCGTCAGTGTGTACACAGTCTTTGATCATTGCTTTCCAAGCTTTTGAAATCACTGGTTTATAGACCTTTGCACTCAAGTACCCGTGATTAATTCCCCACGCCATACCGTACGTAAACAAAGCCGTTCCTGTCATTTCCTTACCTCCATAGTTGTTTGGGTCATGTAAACTTACGTTCCAAAGACCGTCTTCACGTTGTAACGGTTTCAAGGCTTTAATCATCGTCAGGTACATTTTCTCATATTCCTGACGGTGAGGGGCGTTTTTAGGCATAATTTCCAAGACTTTCACCAAAGCCGCTACAACCCAACCATTACCTCTTGCCCAATAGCAATCTTGTCCGTTTGGTTCTTTATAAGGGGGTACAAAATCCTTATCTCTCCACCATAAACCATCTTCTGGATTGAATAAGCCTTTTCCTCCTTCAATCGTCTTTGAGTGATTATACATGGCATACATTTTTTCGTAATACGCATTGTCTTTATAAATCACACCCAATTGAGCAAAAACAGGCATTGCCATTTGAAGGGCATCAATCCAAGTCCAATCGCTACTTTTAGAGCTTTTCACCAAGCTATCCATCGACGCTTTAATATCGTGAATACGCTCTTCTTTCTTATCAATCAAATACAAATCAATGTAAGTTTGCCCGCAGGTATGGTTATCTGCGTGACGAGTTTTCACTCCACCATTCAAGCCCCATTTGTGTGCATCACCCCAAGCAACGGCATAGTCGTAATAACGCTTTTGAGCATCCGTTTTGTACAAAGCCATTAGTCCTTCATAATACACCCCACGAGTCCAGATATTACTTGGACGAGTTTTATTGGTTACAATAGGCTTACCTGTGTCTGGCCATTTAGCCATAAAATAGTTATTGGCACGGGTCATTGCTTCCAGTACGTCTTTTTTAGCAGGTAGCTTTTGTGCTTTCGCCAGTGGGTTTAACAATCCTACTCCTAGCAAAAGGCAAATGATTTTCTTTTTCATTGATGGTTATATTTATGACTCTTTATTATGCAAGGGGTACACGGGTTTTTAACCCGTGTAATTTGGACTCTTTATGAAATTACTTGGTTTAACGGCTACAGGGTTCAGAAC
>JBMLRK010000354.1:4669-9573 GCA_049241065.1 Spirosomataceae bacterium | reverse complement strand
TATACAACTTTATTTCTCAAAATACCAATTCCTTCAATTTCTAATTCAACGACATCGCCTGGTTCAAGTGGACGGTGAACACTGAACGCATTTTCAATTAAACTACCCCAACCCACAGTACCCGAACCTAACATATCACCTGGAAATAAGGTTACATTATTTTCAGATGCACGTTCAATCATTTGTTCAAAGTTATAGTACACCGTTTTGTAGTTTCCTTCGCAAATGGTTTCCCCATTAATACGAGAGGTCATTTTAACATCAAAACGAGAACCAGCTACGTGCGGAACACGAATTGGGTCTTGAAAAATGCTTTCATCTAATGGAATTCTATACTGTTCCATTTCGTCAGCCGTTACAATACAAGGCCCGATGGCATTGGCAAAATCCTTTCCCTTGTGTGGCCCTAATGGCACTTCCATCTCCACTTTTTGAATAGCTCTTGCTGTCCAGTCGTTAAAAACGGTATATCCAAAAATATAAGGAGTTGCATCTTCTGTTTTAATATCTTTCCCCTTTTTCCCAATGATACAAGCCATTTCTAACTCAATATCCATTTTCGTTTCTTTGGTCGGACGCTTGATTTCATCGTCTGGGCCATAAATCGCTTGGTGATTGGTGAAATAGAAAATCGGCATATCGTACCAAGCTGGTCCGATTTTATGTCCAAAACTGCGAGAAGCATTTTGCATGTGCATCTCAAAACCAACGTAATCTCTAAAACTACGTGGATTTGGCAACGGTGCTAACAATTGAACTTCCGATAATTGGTAATGTGGTTGTACTTCTCCTAACGCTTTGATAATCTCGAAATTAGCTTCGTGATTGTCAATAAAAGTGAGCATATCCGTTGGTAATTCGGCACTCGCCAAGTTCATATCTACTACGCCTTCGCCTTGCAACCAACCTGTGCGACTTTCTTGATTTGTATTTAAAAATGTTACGAGTTTCATATAGCCCCTAAATCCCAAGAAGGGACTTTTGTTTTAAAGATTAATTGTTAAACTGGATGTAAATTCCCCCTCTGGGGGTTAGGAGGCTTCTATATTTCTGCTGTTAAAGCCATCCCTGTTTTACCCATCAGCATACCCATATTTGCTCCTTCTGGAAGTGGTTGGTCGTTGTATTCGAGTAATTCCCAAGCACCTAATGTTTCAGAAACATCTACGACCATCTTACAACGCTCGAAACGACGATTCATATAGCGTTCAAAAACTGCTTCCAATTCTCCTTCTTTCTGTAATTCTTCCACTAATACCACCGCATCTTCGATGGCTAAAGCTGCTCCAGAACCCAATTGAGGGATGGTCGTATGGGCAGCATCACCCAAAACTATTACCCTGTTTTTATACCAAGGTGCAGGCATTTTAAGCGTTTCTAACGAACGGTAATTAACCAATTTTGCATCCGTTACTTGGGGAATTAATTCTTGAACAAGCGATACTGGATACTGAGCCATATAGCCTTTTAGTTTATCTACTAATTGGTCTTCTGGAATAATTGGATTATCTCCTTCAGCAGAATTTAAAAAGATATAACACGAGTCTTCCGTCATTGGGATAACTCCTATTTTATGTTTTTTATTAAAGAAAATATAACCCGTATCTAAATTAGCAGGACGTTTAAAGGCATACCTCCATACCGATAAACCTACATAACTCGTCTTGAAATCTCCAAAAATCAACTTACGAACTTTTGAGTTGACACCATCTGCGGCAATCACAATATCATAGCTACCTGTTGTACCATCCGAGAAAGTCACATGAGCGACATCAGGCTGATTATCAATGGTATCTACGGTTACACCCATACGGTAAGTCAGCCCAACTCGCTGTGCTTCTTCCAACAAAACCTCATGAAGGATTCTGCGAGAGATTCCGTTATGACTTGGAAATCTACCAATTGGAGGCGTACCAGCTTCGCCAATTTGAACGCCAAACGGCGAGTTGCCATGTGGCAAGCAAAGTTTTACTTTCCCATAAGGTGAACCTCTACGCATGGCTTCATCTGCTACCCCAATAGCATCCAAGGCTCTGAGGGCGTTGGCTTGTTGGATAATACCCACTCCATAAACGTTGAATTCTTTATGAAGCTCGATGACCTCAACGTCGAAGCCTGCTTTTTTTAAACCAATGGCCACTGACTGCCCGCCAATGCCGGCCCCTACAACTAATATTTTCTTTGCCATAGCACTTATTTATCTAATAAAGTTTTTATTCATTGTTGAACACTATTTGACAACTAACGGAATATGTTAAAAGAATGAATCACAACTACGACCTATTCGTTTACTTTGTTTTGTACCAGTTTTTTAAGGTGTAATAGGCCATTTTTTTAATTCCCTTATCTGAAACCAAGCCCTTCCTGTTAAAGAAATCTTGTTTGATTGGTAAAAGTCTTAATGGAGAACGAAAATCCATCAAAGCCCAAACGGATGTACCTCTCAAAAAGGGGATATTATCTAACATTTTCACTTGGTTTTCAAATATTCTATTTTGGTATTCTTCTGTCCAAATCTCCTCTGGACTGCCGTGTAAACCCGCTACTGCCTCAGCTCCAAACTCACTCATTATCAAAGGTTTGTTGTATTTTGAAGTCCATTTGATGGTCGAAGCAAGTTCTGCTGGCAAAGTGTACCAACCGATGTATTCATTACAACCCATTACATCTACCAATTCACCTAAAGGGTCTTCTAAGCTAAATTCACTTTTGCCCTCTTTCGCAAGCAAGGCAGCAGTAGTAAGACGAGTTGGGTCAACCGCTTTTGTTTTTTCGAGGAGTTTTTTCAAAAAAGCTAATCTTGGTTCAGATTCGTTGGTTTCATTAGCTACCGACCAAAGAATTATAGATGCTCGATTTTTGTCTCGACTAATGTTTTCCAATAACTGTTTTTCAGCAGTGGCATACACTTCTGGCTTTTCAAATTTCACATTCCAATAAATGGGCACTTCCGACCATACCAAAAGACCCATTTCATCAGCCATGCGAGTCATTGCTTCATTGTGTGGGTAATGAGCTAGACGCACATAGTTACTACCTAGTTCTTTTGCCCAAGTCAACAATGTACGGGCATCTGCTTCTGAATAGCATCTCCCCGTTCTGAATGGAGCTTCCTCATGAATTGCCGCACCTTTCAAAAATATCGGTTTTCCATTTAGGAGAATTTCTGTTCCACGAGTTTCGATAGTACGAAAGCCTATTTTATCTTTAACATTATCATTGGCAGAAGACACTATCACCTCATACATTTTTGGATTTTCTGGTGACCAATGCTGAATCTTTTTACTCGAAAGATTTATTTCAGCATATCCAGCAGTATCCGTTTGTACACTTTGTTTCAATCCTAACTCTGGAATATCGACATTAACAGCCTGTGATTTTTGTGTACCTGAAACTTTCACCCAACCTTTTATTTCGGATAATTTTCCTTTTTCTAATTGGATGAAATAATCAGCAATGTAAGTGTCCGATACCTCTATCAGTGAAACTGACCTTGTGATACCACCATAATTCCACCAGTCGGCAATTTTGGTTGGTATATTGTCCTCTCCTCGTGTGTTATTAGCATTTACGAGCAGTTTATTTTCTCCATTTTTTAATTCCTTCGTAACTTCAAACTGAAACGGCGTAAAACCTCCTTTATGTTGGCCTATTCTAACTCCGTTTAGATATACAGTGGCTTCGTAATTCACTGCCCCGAAATAGATGAAGTATCTTTTGTTGGCTTGAGGAGCGATACTAAACTTTTTTCTATACCATAAGTTACCTTCATACAGAAACAGTTTCTCCTTTTGAGTATTCCAATCGCCTGGAACATTTATTTTTTCAGCCATATCCATGTCTTGCTCAACCAACTCGGTATTTCGAGGATTGTCGCCATTATAAACGAACTTTGCAGGTTTTTTATCTTGAACAAGTCCAAAACGAGCAAGCGAGCCAACACCAACAATATCAACTTGAGAATCCCAAACACCATCAAGTGAAATCGTTTTTCGAGCGGAAACATTTTGGATTAAATTGACTTGTCCAAGGCTTTTATTTCCTTGAATTGAGAGAAGCACTAGTATGATAAAGAATGTATTTTTCATAGGATACACTGAATAAAATAGTTCCGTTTTGAATAGTGAATTACAGCTATTGATAACTGTACAATCTTACTGAAATGAACTGAAAACGCTATCTATATCTTTGCGTAAATAGATAGCGTTTTTGTGCTAGCTTTTTATTTTCTGAGCAATCCAGTCGTACATATTGAATGATTTTGTAAAATCATCTACCGAACAGTGAGCAGAACCACTTTGATCTTTCGGCACAATCTCCATCACGTGTTCACAGGTAAGTGCTTCGTTTACTTTATAGGCATTTTCTACAAAATTTTGACGGTCATCTTCCCCATGTAAAATATACGTTGGACATTGGATTTTTTCAGCAACGCCCTCTAAGGTAAAGTTTTTCAGTTTTTCACGTGCCTCAGTCATGTTTTCAGCCCCAACAATGTGTTGTACAATTTCTGCCAAAGGGTGATTATCTGGACGATTTTTCCAAATATCATAATACGACCAAACCGCTCCAAAAATCATACACACTTTAAAGCGAGGTTCGAATGCCGCACAACGAGCCGCCATG
This sequence comes from Spirosomataceae bacterium, assembly GCA_049241065.1. Taxonomy (GTDB): domain Bacteria; phylum Bacteroidota; class Bacteroidia; order Cytophagales; family Spirosomataceae; genus JALRIJ01. The sequence goes on along the minus strand of JBMLRK010000354.1, from coordinate 4,947 downwards.
TAGCCACCCATTGAAACCGCCCCGATACCTACACGAGAAGTATCCACGTGTTCGCCAAGGTTTTCAATGATATAATCTAAAACAGCCGTTCCTGGCACATTATAATCGTAACGAGTGTGGATATGATTTAACCTTAACGCTGCTCCTTGACCTGGGCCATCAACTGCCATCATTGCAATACCACGCTCGTTCAGATGTTGAGCAATACCAAAATATAATTCTTCCGCCAAGCTATCTAAACCGCCGAACATTACCACTACAGGAGGGTTTTCAACGCC
>JBMLRK010000354.1:0-4569 GCA_049241065.1 Spirosomataceae bacterium | reverse complement strand
CCAGTTGGTTTGAATAAGTAAGCGGGCAAAGTCGAACCTTCAAATGGAATCTCCATCTGCAACGGTTTTTCATCAAAAAGATTAATTGCTTTAATAAACGCATCACGACATTTTAAGTAGTAGGGGATTTTACGTTCATCGTGTAACGTCATAAAAAACTCACTGGTACGTAAGTAATTGAATGCTCTTAGGTAAGTTCTACGAGCAGAAACCTTATGTCCATCTTTGGCATAATTTTCAGCTAGTTCATAGACTTTATCGCCCATTTTCACCCAAGCTTTGTTAAAGCTTTCACGGTTAGCAGGATCAATTTCACTCGCAACTTCTAATATTTCGGCAAATTCACCGCCACCGTAGTGGGCTTGTGTCAATGCTCTATTTACTTGATATGAAGGCATATACTGCCCTGGAAAATAATGCCACATGGTTTCTGAGAATGTTTTTGAATGAAAAATGATTTTGGGAATCGTTATCCCAAAATCGTTCTTTCCAAAATTGTGTTGATGTAATTAATTAAGTTGTGCTCCAAAATTGTGAAGAGGTGTGTAAAAAGTTTAACTACGGTTTAACAGCATATTAGTTGGCACAAAATGCTTTAAACGTTAAACGCTATACTTTTCACACACCTTCCTTATTTCTTAAAGGTCAACAGGTTTGTCTAAACCACCTATTTTACCTTTGTCCATTTCAGCAAATGGGTTTGTTAAGCCCCAAGCATCATTCGGATTGTCTTTTAAGTAGTGAACATCTGGCCCGTGGTCTGGTGCAAAAATCAAACGACCACAAGCAAAGATTTCTAATAAAATACCCGTGTGTGGTTCCATGATATAGAAGAAGAATCCTTCGTCTGCTTTATGACGAGTTGGAGCTCCCCAAACACTTTTATATCCTTTCTCAGTAAACCAGTCTAAAGCCAATAATACCTCTTCACGGCTATCCATGTTGTAACAAATGTGGTTGGCAACACCTTGTCCTGGCTCTAAGTTAGGGTCAGAGAATACCGCAATGTCATGCGATAAGTTAGCTGTAGTCCATAAACCGCCAATTGGAGGAATATGATCTTCTAATCTGATTTCATCTGGGTTTTTTAAACCCATACCTTGCCAGAATGCCTTCTCTTTTGCATACTGAAACTTCGCTACTAAATAGGTAAAGTGGTCAATTCTGCGAGGATTTGCTCCTTTTCTACGGTTACTTGCGTATCTATCAGCATAGATACTTGCTCTTTCGCCTGTTTCTCTTAACCATGTAACATCCCAGAAAATTTCGTGCTTGTGACCATCTGGTGATTGGAATTTATAAGCTTTACCACGACCCAAATCAGCCTCAGACCAGCCTTGCCCAGCACCAACAGATTCTAAGTAAGCTACCGCTTCCTCTAACGCTTCCTGACTATCTGCTCTCCAACCAACAGCTCCAAGTCCTTTCTTATCCGACTTCGTTACTTTAAGTGTGTGGAAGAAATAATCACCCCAAGCTCTCATATATACAGAGTTCTCATCTTCTCCTGTTTTATCAAGCCCGACAATGTCTGTATAAAAACGAACTGTTTCTTCTAGGTTAGTACTAAGCAACTCAACGTATGCTAATTGAGATATGTAATGTGGATTCTTTGCCATTATTTTTTAGTATTATTCGATTAATTATTTGTACAAAAATAAAGTATATAGCGTATATTATGTGAATCAAATACAATCACTTATTATTCAATTTCAATCATTTTATGCAAAAGCACCACCATCAACCGCCATTGTATGCCCCGTAATGAAACTTGATTGATTACTCGATAACCACAAAGCCACATCGGCGACTTCTTGGGGTTGTCCCATGCGTTTCATCCGTTGAAAATTGATAGCCTGTTGTAAGGCTTCAGGATTTTCGGCTAGTTTTCTACGACCTTGCATAATCATGGGTGTTTCGATAGCCGTCGGACAAATGGCGTTCACTCGGATATTTTTTGTAGCATATTCAATAGCAGCCGATTTTACCAAACCATTCACTCCATGCTTTGAGGCGGCATAAGGAGAATTTTCGGGTTGCCCTACTAAACCTGCGGCAGAAGACACGCATACGATTGTTCCGCCACCTTGTTTAAGCATTTGTTCTAGTTGAAATTTCACACAGTACCAAGTGCCAATCAGGTTTACTTGGATTTGATAGAGCCAGTCTTCTTCGGGATATTCATGTACAGGTTTAGACACTTTTCCTGCAATGCCAGCACAATTTACCGCACAATCTAAACCTCCAAAAGTAGCGATTGTAACGCTCATCAGATTGACAATTTCTTGTCGTTCGGCAATATTGCATTTTACAAAAATGGCTTCTCCTCCTTGTTGTTCAATTTCACTTACTACTTCTAAACCAGCTTCTTCATTAATATCTGCCACCACCACTTTGCCACCTTCTAAGCCAAAAGATACTGCTGTTGCTCGACCAATTCCAGAGGCTGCACCTGTTACTAAGCAAACTTTATTTTCAAATCTTTTCATATTTTTTGAGATTGTTTTTGAATGGGCTAACATCTAAATGTGAACGGGTTAAAACTCATTCGCCCCTAGTTTCCATCGCTAATGGTTGTTCCGCCATCTACAATGATATTTTGTCCCGTAATAAATCCGCCTGCTTTGGACGCTAACATCACTGCCACGCCTGCAATTTCAGCCACCTGACCCACTTTTCGTAAAGGTGTTTGGGCTAATCGCTTTTCCATAAAAACAGGATTACTCATTAATCCTTCAGAAAAAGGTGTTTGAATCATCCCTGGGGAAATCGTATTTACTCGAATGTTATCAGGGCCAAATTCAACAGCCAAATTGCGAGCCATTTCAATTAACCCCGCTTTTGAAATTCCATATAAGCCCAAATGTCGATTTCCACGAACTCCCGCAATGCTTGCCAGATAGATAATTGATCCATCTTTTTGCAACTGCATTTGTGGAATAACTAATTGCGTCAGGTACATCGCAGCTTGGATATTCAGTTGCATCGTTTTATCAAAACTTTGCGATGTTGTATCTAAAAATGAACCCGTCGGAGCCATGCCTACGCAATTCACTAGAATATCTATTTTCTCGAAAGCGTGCAGCGTTTGGTTGACAAGGTTTTCAATCTCTTCGCCTTTCGCCATATCGCAAGCAATCCCGATGATCTCTATTCCTAAGGCTTGAAATTCTTGCACTACTTTTGTTAATTGTTCGGGTTCATTACTTGAAATTACTACACGAGCTTGTTGGTATCCCATGGCTTCGGAAATGGCTTTTCCCATGCCCGAACTGGCTCCTGTAATTAAAGCAACTTTCCTTTTTAAACTAAATAAGTCCTTCATTATCAAATATTTAAAACCTATCTTATTTCCAATGAATCATTTTTTGACCCGCTACTGGACTTTGGAAAAAAGGAACACGAGTACCTCGTAAACTCCCCAAATAAACCGTTTTTAAGTCTGCCCCTCCGAAGCTCAAACTCGCCATCCAAGGGCATAGCGTTCCTTGCGTTGCTACCAAAATTTCTGGAGTAACGCATTGCTTATCATAAGCCTCAAACAATTGTTTTTTCGTTGTAGGGTTGCTGTCATCTAGTAGCGTGATGACCTCTCCATCAGGCGTAATCGCAACAAGTTCATCGGTAAAAATGAGGGTAATCCAAAGATTCCCGAACGTATCAAAGGCAAATCCATCAGGAAATCCACCTAGCTTTTCAGGGCCATATACTTCACGACCGTATAAATCGCCATTGGGTTTTACCCGTAATCTGGATATTTTCCAAGCGGTACTTTCTACCACATACAGCCATTCTTCGTTATCGTCGAAACGAATTTCGTTTGTTCCGCAAAAGCCATCCGCTACAATTCTCACCCCGTTTTCATCCATCAAGGCAATGTAGCCATCTGTAGCACGAGTATTGATTTGATCCGACCAAGGTTCAGTTCTTGTTGTTACTGTAAACCAAATTCTTCCTTTAGAATCACGTAATGGGAAATTAGCTTTACCCAAGGGTTGCCCGTCAATTTCGCTAAGAAGCGTAGTCATTTTACCCTCCCGAGTCATTCGCTCAATCTGATTTGTTCCCCAATTGGCAATGATAAAATCACCATTTTTGTCGAAACAAACACCATTCGGCAACGAACCCTGAGCTGTAATGTAACGAGCATGAATCCCAGCATCACCCGAAGTCACGTTAACAGAAGGAACAAGCAAGGTCTGAGCGTTGTGACTCATCTTCACCAATCCCCCACGGGCATCGGCACTCCACACTGAGCCATCAGGTTCAGTTAAGATACATTCTGGACGTTGAAGTCCTTCGCCAATAAACTGAATTTCTTCACGATTTACTGACCAGCCCTTTAATGGATTTGGGAATTTGTGTTGAATGAGCATAATTTGACTATTCTATTAAATAATAGTACAAATTTATGTAGCAATCAAATAGATATGTTAATCAAAAACAATTCAATAGTATTCACTCTCAATCCAATCTAGCACTTTTTTAAGATTAAATTAAATTTCTATATTCAGTTGGTCTGATTTTGAGTGTTCTTTATACTAAAATAAAATCGTATTTGTTTAACAG
>JBMLRK010000353.1:0-2265 GCA_049241065.1 Spirosomataceae bacterium | reverse complement strand
AAGTAACAAGTTTGTTAATACGCCCCTAAAAGAAAACCTTGATAGGGCTAGATTAACTATTGCTAGATTTTCTTTGATGGATTGATGCGTAAAAATTACTGGTAACATTTGAACAGGCATAAATAATACTTCAGAAGGAAGTACAATCCTCTCTATCAACTCAACTGGTTTGGTTGCTAACTGGGGAAGAATTTCTCTTAAAACAAGCCTAAATTGCGTTCGAACACAGTCTTGTTCTTCCTCTAATCCATTGACAATATTGACAGCCAATGTGTTTGATTTTGAATCCTGAGAATCAAATACAAGAAAATTCGGGTGCATAATTCCTAAATCTTCCGTTTTTCTTTTCAGTGGAATAGCGATGATTCCTGAATTATATAGTCTCTTATCCATTTTGATTTTTAGTTTTTAATAAAATAATCGAAGGTACTGTTATCAGTATTCGAACTACTTGTTACGGTAAATCCCGTACCTGCATTGATTGTAACGGTCAAGAAACCTCTAGTGCCTGAACTTGATTTAACAGTTATAAATACCTGTGACTTAGCTCTAATGCCATAGTTTTGAACTGTAACAGTACCGTTTACAAGTGTTGCAGTTCCATCTTTGCCTAAGTCTCTTACTGAGCTTAACCCTGTAGGGAGCACATCCATGAAGTTATTGAAATAGATAGCCTTATTGGTATTCGTTCCTGCACTTAGCGTCAAAATTGGTTTTATGGCTAATCTTATATAATTGTTCTTTCCAATGTTGAACCAAAGACTTGCTTTACAGGTATAGTTTGCACTTGAGAGAGATTCAATGACCAATACGAAGTCATTTGCTGAAATGTTCGCTACATTCATTTTCAAATCTTCGATAACGTCGATTTGAGCTTGAACGGTTGAGAATGTAGTATCTGGAACAATCTGAATTTTCACACGACCAGAGCCACCAGCAGGAAATTCAGAATCTCCCCATAACATGTAATCACAAAGCCAATCGATTCGATTGTACTGACCTTTGATATTGAACTCTGCTAATTTGGCATATTTAGTTGGGTCATTAGCTGTTACCCACGTTGAAACATATTGTGCATTAGTGGCATAATTAAGACTATCATTAACAGTATTGATAGAGTCGATTAATTGTTCTTGCAACCTTCTTAACAATCCAATATCAGACTTATTACGAAAGTTTCTAAGTGTGTTAATCCTCAACTTTTCCTCTTGACCTATTGTGTCGGCACTAGTTCGACTTAATACCTCGATTGCATTTTGTGGATTATTGACCTTGTAGGAAAACCTTGATTTTCTTTCACGATTGACCGTAATAGGCTTTTTGGTGTTTCCTGAAATGAAGGGAGTACCTTTGATTAGGTTAACTACATTTTCGTCAGTCTTAAATAACGGATTTGGATTTGAAGTGTAGATATGTGCATCTTTAGGATTAGAGAATGTATTATTCTTTATAACAATATCTAGTTTGGTCGTTTGCATGTGGTATTCTAGCAAATTCACCAAATTATAAGCTTGTGGTCTACCTACGGTTATTTCTCCAAAGCCACAATCATCTACGATATTAGATTCAAAGCTACAATTGACAAAACCAAAGTCATTTCCAACTGAATTTCTTACCCATACTTCAAATCCTTGTGAGCAGTTTTTTACCTTGTTGTTTTTCATCTTGATGTTAGCAAAATCCATCTGCAAGTCACCCTGCAAAGTGAATGCAACATCGTAGACGTTTTCAATTACACAAGAATCGACCTGTGCATCAGAGTTTCCCCCAAAGTACTGTACTCCATTACCGTATCGGGTGTTAGGCACGGGATAACCTGGCAATACACTACCACCAAAATTTGTAATATTGATGCCACTAACTACAGTTGAATGATGGTTTCCAAAGCTTACACCGTGCGAACCACCTCCAAACAAATCAAATGAGTATATTTGAAGTCCATGAAATCCATTGACAACATTTCCACGGACTGCAAACTCTACCTTGTAGTTAGCAGGGTTGTCAATCAAAACATACAGGAACGTTCCATCGCAATAGAAATCCCAATCGTTGAGCATTGAATTTAGGGCAAAAACTCTCTTCGATTTTACGGTCATTTCATTAATTCGAAGATGACCTACGTTAGTATCAACAATTGGACTACCTGTAAAATTTGCTGTATTTGAAATGTCAATCTTCCAAATTGAACTTGAGTGTAGCACCCAGCTTGTAGGAACTGCAACCTTGTAATTGTTAATTACTGGCTTGTTTCCATTGCCATAACTG
>JBMLRK010000352.1:0-5502 GCA_049241065.1 Spirosomataceae bacterium | reverse complement strand
ACTTGAATGAATTAACAGAGTCTATGTTAATCATTTTAGAAGGAAAAGGTATCACGCATGGAGGTATCAACTTCGATGCTAAAATCCGTCGTAACTCTACAGATTTGAATGACATTTTCTATGCACACATTGGTGGTATGGACACATTTGCTCGTTCATTGGTGATTGCAGATAGCATCTTAGAGAAATCAGCTTATAAGAAAATCCGTTCTGACCGTTATGCTTCTTTTGATGCAGGAAAAGGTGCTGAATTTGAAGCTGGTAAATTAACACTTGAAGATTTACGTACAATCGCATTAGCAGATGGCGAACCAGCTAGAACTAGCGGAAAACAAGAATTATTGGAAAATATTATTAATCAATATATCTAGTTGAATTTTGAATGTTGGATTCACATCTTTGATAATAAAAAAAGCGGTCAGGATTTTCCTAACCGCCTTTTTTATTTAGAATCAACTGATATTTGGTAGAAAACTAAATATCCCAAATTAATTCAACATCCAAAATCCATCATTTAAAATTTAAAAATGCACCTTATTTATTCAACAACTCATCGAAAACTAAGCTTACATAAAACATAGATCCAACAGATGGATTACCCCATGAGTTTGAATATTTTGTTCCTAGTAAGTTTGTTCCTCCTAGTTTGACAATCGACTTAATAGAAGCAATTTTCTTATTAAGTTGTGCGTCTAAGGTTGTGAATGATGGAATATAACTTCCTTCTGAATTACCAAGACTAGTTCCTACAAACGTTGACTGCCATACAAATGGATCTTGGTAACGGAATGCAACGTTAAAGCCGACACCCGTTTTAGCGACATTTTTATTAGCTAAATTAACATTCACACGATAAGGAGGTGTGTTGTAACCAATTTGCGTTGGTGTTAAATTACCTTTATCCACAATTGCGTTGTACGATACGTTTGAACCTAAGACAAAACCTTGACCAATTGAATAGTCTCCGCCCAATGCCCAACCTTCGGTAACAATATCTTGGTCAGCATTTGTTGGGAATGAATATACTGCTCTTGTTCCATCAGCATTTGGTTTTACGACAATTTGTGTTACGTCAAAATTGGTAAAAGTACTTCTATAATAGTACGCATCTACGAACAATTTCTTACCAAGTTGTCCTTTATAACCAATCTCCCAAGTAGCAACACGTTCAGGTTTATAATCTTTACGCACATATTTTTGCCATTTAGTTGGGTCAGAAGGATTTGCCAAAATAGACGTATAAGTATAGCTATTACCCGATAATTTATAACGGTCTTCAAACAATGGCAAACCACCAATTAGCATCGCTTGAGGCGTGGATAACTCAATAAATTGGTTTTGGGTTGTCGGAATACGGAAACCTGTTTGGTACGACAAACGAATGTTATGATTTTTTGTTGGTGAAAATACGCCTGAGATACGTGGGGTATATTGTCCTTCAAAATTTTCATTTTTATCATAACGTAATGAACCTGATAACTTAAATTTCTGGTCAAATAACGCTTTAGCAATTTGAGTATATAGCCCATATTCAGAAATCGTAAACTCATCGGCTAAAGGATTACTTCTATTGTTTTTTGCATCAAACTCTTTCGTAGCAAATAATGAACCACCCGAGTTTAATTGATACACACGATAGTTTCCTCCAACAATTACCTCAGCAACATTATCTAAGGCTTTTGTTAGATTATACATTCCTTCTAAATGGTACAAGTTTGTTTTGTCATTAAATTTCGCACCATTCGGAATAGTTTTGCTTTTTACCGCCGCCAAAGTAGCATCCCAATTAGGAGAACCAGGTACTAAACGTCCTTGATCAGCATAAGCCCGAGCAGCACCATTCAAAGCGGCTGAATTAGCAGCTACTACGCCCAATGCTGTTTGGTAAGCTGCTGTACCAGACTGCCCACCAGCCATTGCAGTTTGAAAGGCTTTTGCAAATGCAGGGAAAGCACCACCCGAATAAGCAAGAGCATATTGAGGATACCATGCACCAGCAACTGAAGCTAAATCGTTCGGATTAGCAGGAGCACTTGGCTTCCAAGCTTCGTTTACAATCGTACCCAATGTACCAATCGCATACGAATCACCTGAGCGTTCTTGGGTGGTATAAGCTCTTACAAAAAAGTCTGAACCTTTTAACTCAATTTTGTATTGCCCAATAATAAAATCACGCAGTGAATAACGGTCATTTCCTGTATAAACACTTGTTCCTTGTCCCCAGTTTGCTTGCACAATACCTTCTAATTTTTCGTTAAAACGATAGTGTAAAGAAGCATTTAGTTTCAAACTCTTTGTTCCGTAATCTACCAAGTCTTTTTCAGCATAACCCGTACGAGATACTTGTTGATTAGGTAATAAAACGTCGTTTATCAACTGAGAAACAGGAATACCTGTTGCTCCAGAAAATTGTTTTACGCCTGCAACTAGAGCAGCAGCATCCGCATTAAACGATTGTAATACGGGAGCAGGTAAACTAAATATGGTATTGAAAGGGCCACGTAAACTTGCCAACCCTGCACCTGTAGAGTTTTCATCTCCATAAATGTTCACGCCATTATAATTCGGATTATTGGCTTTTGTTCCTGTGTTCAAAGTAGCTAACGAGCTTTGGTCACGAGTATCGTAGGCTTGCCAGTCGTCTGCTTTCAAATAAGAGACATTTGCCTTAAATGCCAATTTATTGTTGAAGGCTTTGGCATAGCGGATAGATACGTCTTGAAAACCCGTTGTTGCGGTTGTACGTCCACTTTCACTCATGACACCCACTTTTACGGCTGCACTTAATCCTTGATATAAGAACGGACTCTTTGAATTCATCAATAAAATACCATTCAAGGCATTGGGGCCATAAAGAGCAGAAGCTGCTCCTGGTAGTAATTCAGCACTTTCTAAATCGAGTTCTGAAATCCCTACAATATTACCTACCGAGAAGTTTAAGCCTGGAGCCGCATTGTCCATTCCATCAATCAATTGAACCATACGAACGTTACCATTGGCATTGAAACCACGAGTGTTAACACTGCTAAACGTTAAAGATTGTGTGCTTACCTCTACCCCTTTTAGGTTTTTCAAACCATCATAAAAAGTCGCTGAAGGCGTATTTTGAATCGCACGCAAATCCATTTTTTCTACCGTAACGGGCGATTTCATCACACTTTCTTCTATACGAGAAGCAGAAACAACGACCTCATCTCCTAACGTAGTTTTTTCTTCCAATTTAATGTCAAGTGTAGATTGATCATTAACTTTGATTTCTTGAGTAGAATAACCTACACTTGAAACAACCACCGTAAACGGCGTTGGAGTAGTAGTTGAAAGAGCAAAATTTCCTTTGGTATCGGTAATTGTACCAATCATTTTTCCTTTAATAGCAATACTAACCCCTGTAAGAGGTTCATTCGTTCCTGCATCAGATACTTTTCCTCTGAGCTTAGTCTGAGCCATTAATGCGGCTGTGTTGAATAAAAACAACAGTGCAAATAACAAGCTGTTCTTGGTAAAAGTAAGTTTCATAATGTTAATAATTAGTTGAAATGAATAAAGAATCACTGAATTAATAATAAAGCAGCACTCAATAAAGTATAGACACTTCTGACATTACATTGGATAAGTGGTTAATGGTAAAGAAATTATCCACGTAATTTTGATAATTACTCAACAAAACGATTATTTTCATCTCAATATTTACCGATTACTCATTATATGAACATAATCGTTCTTTCTATGATTATTTTTAATAGTTTTGTCATCGGTAAATCTAACTAATAATTTACAAATTCCTTGCAAAAGCAAGCATTTTTTTCATAAAAAATCACCTAAAAATTATATTTATCAATTTTAGATGTCGATACTAAAGAGATAACTTACCTAAAACAATATCAAAATGGAAAATAATTATGTCGTAATTATGTGCGGAGGCGTTGGAACTCGCTTTTGGCCTTTCAGCCGTACCAATAACCCAAAACAATTTCATGATGTTTTAGGAACAGGAAGAACGTTGTTACAACAAACCGCTGATCGTTTTGAAGGTGTTTGCCCTCAAAAAAATGTATATGTTGTAACGAGTGATAGTTATGTGGATTTGATTAAGGAACAACTTCCTTTTTTGACGGATGAGCAAATCTTAACAGAACCTTGTCGCAAAAACACAGCTCCATGTGTGGCGTATGCTTGCTACAAAATTCATAAGCAAAATCCTGATGCAAATATTGTTGTTGCTCCTGCCGACCATATTATCTTGAAAGAAGAGGCTTTTAAAACAAGAATCTTAACGGCTATTGAAGAAACTGCTACCAATCAGAATATTGTTACCTTAGGCATTACACCTACACGCCCTGATACTGGTTATGGATACATCCAATTTGAACGTCAAGACGAAAGCGAAGTTCACCCTGTATTACGTTTCAGAGAAAAACCGAATCTTGAACTAGCTCAAGTATTTGTAGCAAGTGGCACTTACGTATGGAATGCTGGTATTTTTATCTGGACTGCAAAAGCCATCAAACAAGCGTTTGAAACACATAGCCCAGAATTAGCTGCTATTTTTGAGGGTGGAATGGATAAGTATTATACGGAATCTGAAAAGGCATTTATTAACGAAGTGTATCCAACTTGTGAAGGTATTTCGATTGACTATGCTATTATGGAAAAAGCAGATAACGTTTCGGTAGTCTTGGGAGATATTGGTTGGTCTGATTTAGGTACTTGGAAATCATTATACGAAGTATCGGATAAAGATGAAAATCAGAATGTATTTGACGGAAATATCATGTCATTTGAAGTACGTAACAGCATCGTTAAAACGCCTAAAGACCGCCTTGTAGTTGTACAAGGATTAGACGGATACATTGTGGCAGAATACAATAACGTATTGATGATTTGTGAAAAAGATCAAGAACAACAAGTGAAAAACTTTGTAGCAGAAGCAGGCAAACGTGGTGAAGAATTTGTATAGTAAATAAAAAAGCTTAGTCAACTTTTAGAAGTTGACTAAGCTAAATTAAGTAGATTGTTGCTGATTGAAAATCAGTTGCCCTACTGAACGAGATTACAAATCTTGTTCAGTAGGGGATTAAGGTTTAATTATTAACAAACAACATAGCATTATTCCAAGACTTAATAAATGAATTAAAACCATTATAATTGTAAAAACAGTGAGGTTATTGTATCGAATTGTCGTTAATTCATACTGATTTTTCAGTTTACTGATTATTCCATAATTTACAAGTAAAGAAAAAAAGCACAACAATATTCCTATTACATGAAATAAAGGAATATTGTTTTTATAATACATAAGGTTTAATGCTACCTCTTTTTTCATGATATCAGGAAATAAATAAACTGTTAAACCTGACAATACTAAACCCAAAGGCATACTCATTATTGCCAAAGAATAAAAAGGTGCATCTTCTTGGTCATAGCCAACTCTCATATTGTAAACGCATAATGTTTTATATGCTTTGTAATAAATTTTACCTATATTTTCCATAACCATTTCTT
>JBMLRK010000351.1:0-1321 GCA_049241065.1 Spirosomataceae bacterium | reverse complement strand
CCCGTCCAGCAGTTTACTTTCACACAGCTTCAACTGGTTGTTCAGCATCAATTTTAGACCATAAGAAACTTCCAATCAAGGCGATTCCTCCCAACAGAATCACGGGAAAATGATAGCCAAAATTAGTTGCCAAATACCCGAAAAGTACGGTACTGCAATAGGCAGCCAATAATCCTGCGGAGTTCATAGCCCCAGAGATAGAACCGCTTCGCTTTCCTCCAATATCCATTGACACCGCCCATGCTACTGGAGCGGTCACGTCCATACTTGCCATCCCGATTGATAATAAAATAATGGCAACTGTGTTGTTTGTTGTTAACGCTGCGATGATTAAGAATACTCCAGAAAGCCCTAAACCAATCATCGGAACGATTCTTCTCCCCCATTTTCTACCATATTTTACGACTAATCGATCACTAATAAATCCTCCTGCTAAACAGCCAATCGCTGCCAAAAAGAAAGGAGCTGAAGAAAAATATTTAAGTTGTTCTTCGCTAATCCCTCGACCTTGTTGCAAATATTTTGGTAACCAACTTTGGAAAAAATAAACCCCCATCGCATAACAGGCATACATCATCATTAAGAAACCAAGGTTCTTATTTTTCAATAGTTTAAAAATTGAAGTGCCTGCATCGTGGCTACTTAATTGGCGTTTGGTCAAGATTTCGTCCAATTCATCTTTGGCAATATCGGTTGCTTGCGAAGGGTCTTCTTTGTGCCAAAATTGCCAAAAAATAACCCACACGATTCCAATAGCCCCTAGAAAATAAAACGATGCTTGCCAACCATATTTTTGTTGAATGGGAATAATGATAAAAGGCGTTAAACCTGCTCCAATACGAGAAGCCCCCCAAATAACCGCTTGCACTCGTCCACGTTCTGCGGCAGGAAACCATTTAGAAGCAACAATTGCCATGTTGGGATATGCACCTGCCTCTCCTATTCCAAACAGAAATCGGATAATTAGCATCATTATAAACCCTGTTGAAAAGCCTGTTAGTACCGTAAAAAATGACCACCAAAGTACTACTCGAATTAGGATATTTTTTGCCCCAAATTTATCTCCTAAAAAACCTGTGGGTATTTCAAAAAGTGCATAAGCAAGCGTGAACGAGCCTAAAATCCATCCCCATTGAACGGCAGTAAAGCCTAATTCTTTGGTGATGCGTTCGCCTGCCGTGGAAAAGGCAATGCGATCTAAAAAGGTTATTACCGATAAAATAGAGAGGACTAATAATACTTGGTAGCGTTTTTTCATAGTTTTTGAATAATTATATCGTGATGTAACCTTGTGCTTAGTTCTATAAAATCCATCCTAATA
>JBMLRK010000350.1:0-1616 GCA_049241065.1 Spirosomataceae bacterium | reverse complement strand
GAAAGGGAGGTTCTTTTGAAATACATCGTTTTCATATTTTGATATTAATTTTAGATACAGTTATTTATAAATAATAAAATAGTTACTAATGAAACCCAAGAAGCTCACTTTGTCTTGAGCATAGAATCAAACTCTACGGTATCCGTAGTAATTTGAGGTCTGGTATCTACACTCTTTGCCTTTTTAGCGATGGGATTGTCGTAAATGTTCTCCTTCACTTGACTACCCGTAATGAAGTAGTCGTAGAAAAAGAAACTAGCCCAACACGCCAGTGTACAAATGCCAGTGTAAAGGAAAAAGTCTGTCCAAGGGAATGAAGGCGTATGGCTCATGATGAATAAAATTGAAAAAAGGATTAATGATAATATATTAGTAGTCAGGGTGAATAAAATATTTATAGTCTATTCCTGCGGAATGAGTCTTGAAGGGTTTAACTCCAAATCAAGTAACATACTGCCTTCTTTGAGAATCAATTTCTCCACGGCAGTCGGGTAATACGCCATTAACCTATCGGGAACATCTAAGGAACGAAGCTGCAAGCTGCCATCCTGAAAATCAATAAAAAAGCGTTGTCCATCGCCATTACTCACAATGTCATAGAGGTACAAGGGATTCTTCTTCTTGTCTTTGCCAACTTTCTGCAAGGGAATGTATCTACGTTTCTTTAAGAGTAATTGACTTACGGGAATTAAGTCCAGCTCTTGCTCGTCGGAGATGAAGGTTTTTCGTTGTTTATCAAAGCAGATAAATTCGAATGGATAGGTAGGTAGTTTTGTAAAGGAAGTCATTTGTTTAAGGTTGAAATATGATACGTGTAAGGAAAGAAAGCGTTGCATACATAGCTTTGGGAAAAGCCATCTTAAGCGTTTAACGCTGTTCTTCAAGAAAATTGATTAAAGTGGCAGATAGCTTGGATGTAAGGGTCGTATAATCCTGAAGAATCTGCTCACCCTTAGCTGTTGTTTTACGGAGGGCTACAATATCAGCAATATAGCGATTGGTAAAGCCATACTTTTTAGCTAAGGCAGTAATGATAATGAGTCGTAGGTGATTGTTTTTGCTCCATTTTTCCATTATTTTGTGATTAGGTACTCTTTTGTTCACTATTTTTGAACAAAAGTGCAAGATATATTCTTTATTGTCAACTTTTTGTGTGGTTTTTTCTGCATTTATTCTATTTTATGTCCGATACCTTATTTCGAATTAAACAATACATTGATTATAAAGGGCTTAGTTTACGAGCCTTTGAAGCGAGTATAGGCATTTCAAACGGTGCATTTACCAGCCAGCTCAAACCAGGGAAAACCATTGGCGTTGACCGTTTAGAAAATATTCTGCGGATATACGAAGATTTAAATCCCGATTGGGCTTTGACGGGTAAAGGAACGATGCTACGAAGTGAAAGTGCGAGTAAAGAAACTGCGGATGCGAGTGAACATGCGAGTAAGGTTACGAGGGAGAGCAATCAAAAAGCATTGGAGCGTTTAGAAGAACTCTATGAAGTCAACAAGAAATACACCCAGTTATTGGAAGAGAAGCTCAAGGCTACTCAAAAGCAGTTACAAGAACTGGAGGGTGAATTCAACAGGTTTGGTCGCAAAAATTAAGCACGTAAT
>JBMLRK010000349.1:0-4371 GCA_049241065.1 Spirosomataceae bacterium | reverse complement strand
AAGTGTAAAACGTACTGTAGAAGCTGTTAAAGCGGTTTTATACAAAAACTAATACATGGAAATAGCTTCTAATAAGCAATAATCCTCTCAGAACCCTATGCCTACAGCATGGGGTTTTTTGATAAAAAGACAAAAAACAAATGGAAAAAATTAGATCAACAACCGTTTTGGCGGTAGTTCATAATGGCGAAGTAGCCATTGGGGCTGACGGACAAGCAACGATGGGAAATACCGTTGCTAAAAATCATGTACGTAAAATTCGTAAAATGTTGGATGGTAAAATCGTAACAGGTTTTGCAGGTTCAACTGCCGATGCTTTTACCCTTTTGGAGCGTTTTGAGGAAAAATTAAGTGCCTATGGGGGAAACATGAAACGTGCCAGTATCGAGTTGGCAAAGGATTGGCGTACAGATCGTTATCTTAGAAAATTAGAAGCCATGATGATTGTGGCTAACAAGGAAGAAACGCTGATTATCTCAGGAACAGGTGATGTACTAGAACCAGAAAATGGAATAGCAGCCATTGGCTCTGGGAGTAATTATGCTCTTTCGGCGGCTCTGGCTCTTCGTAAACATGCACCTCATTTATCGGCAGAAGAAATGGTGCGTGAAGGACTGACCATTGCAGCGGATATTTGTATTTATACAAATCATAATTTTATTATCGAGAAACCTGTTTAGTTGGACGTTTAGATAAGGAAGGCAATCGCTTGGCAAATCATTTGTCAATAAGATTGATATTTTTTTAGTTAAAATGAACTAATCTTTAATTAATCTTGTAACTTAGTAGAGTAAAGGTTGATGTCACTTGTGCTTTTTATTTCGACTGGTAAGTTGGCGGATACTCGTAACAAAACATTTTAATTTATAAAACCATTACTACTATGTCATTAAGATTAGGCGATATTGCCCCTGATTTTACAGCGGACACTACGCAAGGAACAATAAATTTTCATGAATGGATTGGCGACTCTTGGGCAATGTTATTCAGTCACCCAGCAGATTTTACGCCAGTTTGTACAACAGAGTTAGGAAAAACAGCTTTGTTAAATGGTGAGTTTACCAAAAGAGGAGTTAAAACGATAGCTGTTTCGGTAGATAACTTAGAATCTCACAACAGATGGATTCCAGATATTGAGGAAGTAAATGGTGTAAAAATGAACTTCCCAATTATTGCAGATGAAAATCGTACGGTAGCAACGTTGTACGATATGATTCACCCAAATGCTTCTGAAAAAGCAACGGTTCGTTCGGTATTTATTATTGGACCAGATAAGAAAATTAAATTGACGCTTACTTATCCAGCTTCAACAGGACGTAATTTCCAAGAATTATTACGTGTTATTGATTCGTTACAGTTGACAGCAAATTATCAAGTCGCAACTCCTGCTGATTGGAAAGAAGGTGACGATGTAATTATCACGCCAGCCGTGAAAACGGAAGATGCTGCTGCTAAATTCCCGAAAGGATTTACGATTGTGAAACCGTATTTACGTACGACTCCACAACCGAATTTATAAGAAAAAGTCGAATCACTCATTCAAAGAATCGTGTGAGTTGATAATTATTTCGTTAAAAAAAAAGGCAAAAGAAGGTAAATGATACTTTCTTTTGCCTTTTTTTCTATTTTTGTACTTATGAATGTTTTTAGAGTCCTCAGAAACCGCTTTTATTCTTTGCCCCGTCGTTTAAGGTTCATTATCTGGACCTTCCTATTCATGCTTTTTACCATTTGGACGTATTACCGACTTTTTAGAGCCAACCCTAACCAGTGGAGAAAGGTCTTTAAATTGGGGATTTCAGTTCCTTTAAAATACAAAGTTCACGGGATTGATGTGTCGCATCATAATGGAGAAGTCGATTGGAAAACAGTACGTAAAATCCGTTTTGGCGGAGATGATTTGCGGATAGAATTCGCCTTTTTGAAAGCTACGGAAGGAGTGACCCACGCAGACCGACAGTTTGAACGCAATTGGGAACACGTTAAAAAGTCGGGACTGAAACGAGGAGCATATCATTTCTATATTCCATGGCGTGACCCAGAGCCGCAAGCCAAAAACTTTATCAATTCGGTTGAATTAGAAGAGGGAGATTTTGCTCCCGTATTGGATATAGAACAAAATTCGTTGAAACCCGATAGCCAGATAATTGATGAAATTGGTACGTGGTTACGTATCGTAGAAGAACACTATCACAAGAAACCCATTATTTATACCAATCCGAATTTCTATAAGAAATTTATTGAGGGAAATTACGACGATTATCCCTTGTGGATTGCCGATTATTCTAATGAAAACTTGAAAGGTTATCACGGAAACTTATGGTTTTGGCAGCATAATAAGAAAGCATGGGTAAATGGGATTGATGGTGGGGTAGATTTCAATGCCTTCCTCGGTTCAATAGACGAACTCGAAGACCTATGTATTGGGCATTAGTTCCTAAATACACCTACGGACTTATCTTATTTTTTGTAAACTATTTTGTACTTTTGTAGTAATGCAAAAGGCCTTTAAAAGCCGTTCATAGTTAAATTAAGCTAATTGTAACTACAAAAAGCTACCTTTTATATATCCCTAAAAATTACAAATCAACCATGTTAAAATCTGTTCCATTCAATCAAACTCATGCTTTTCAGTTTCTAACAAAACATAAAGCAGAAATTGATGCTACCTCGATTAAAGAACTTTTTGCAAATGATGCCTCTCGCTTCGAAAAGTTTTCAGTTCGTTTTGAAGATATTCTAGTAGATTACTCTAAAAATATCATCAACGATACCACCAAGGCTGCATTGATTGCTTTAGCCAACGAATGTGAGTTGGATGATGCCATTGAGCGTATGTTTACGGGTGATTTGATTAACCAAACGGAAGGACGTGCTGTACTTCATACGGCTTTACGTAATCGTTCGAATACGCCAGTAGCAGTAAACGATGCCGATGTGATGCCAGCGGTCAATGAGGTTCTTGCGAAAATGAAGGTATTCTCTGAAAAAGTAATTGGCGGAGAATGGAAAGGTTATTCTGATAAAGCAATTACAGATGTTGTAAATATTGGTATTGGTGGTTCTGACTTAGGTCCAGTTATGGTTACTGAAGCCTTGAAACCATACAAAAACCACCTGAATGTACATTTCGTTTCAAACGTTGATGGAACGCACATTGTGGAAATTTTGAAGAAAGTAAATCCAGAAACAACCTTGTTTTTGATTGCTTCTAAAACGTTTACGACGCAAGAAACCATGGCGAACGCTCATTCTGCTCGTGATTGGTTTGTTTCTAATGGCGGTTCTGCTGAAACGGTGGCAAAACATTTCGTAGCAATTTCTACCAACGAAAAAGAAGTAGTGAAATTCGGTATTGATGCAGCCAATATGTTTGGCTTCTGGGACTGGGTTGGTGGTCGTTATTCTTTATGGTCAGCAATTGGTCTTTCTATTGTGTTATCACTTGGCTTTGAGAACTTCATCGAATTGTTGGAAGGAGCTCATTCAATGGATAAACACTTCCGTACAACCGATTTCAACGAAAATATTCCTGTTATTTTAGCCTTATTAGGTATCTGGTATAATAATTTCTTCGGAGCAGAGTCGCAAGCATTATTACCTTATGACCAATATATGCACCGTTTTGCTGCGTATTTCCAACAAGGAGACATGGAGTCGAACGGTAAATATGTAGGACGTGATGGCGAAGCTGTTGAATACCAAACTGGCCCAATTATTTGGGGAGAACCAGGTACTAACGGACAACACGCTTTCTATCAGTTGATTCACCAAGGAACAAAATTAGTCCCTTGTGATTTCCTTGCTCCAGCAGTAAGCCATAACCCAACGGGTGAACATCATACCTTATTGCTGTCTAATTTCTTTGCTCAAACAGAAGCCCTAATGAACGGTAAGACTCGTGAAGAAGTAGTGGCAGAATTTGTAAAAGCTGGGAAAACAGAAGCAGAAGTGGCTACTCTAGTGCCGTTTAAAGTATTCAAAGGAAATCGCCCTACTAACTCGATTTTGTTCAAACAATTGACTCCAAGAACATTGGGTAGCTTAATTGCGATGTACGAACATAAAATTTTCGTTCAAGGTGTTATCTGGAATATTTATAGCTTTGACCAATGGGGCGTAGAATTAGGAAAGCAATTAGCTAACCAAATTTTACCAGAATTGAAAACTGAAGAAGCAGTAACATCACATGACTCTTCAACAAATGGATTGATTAACGCTTATAAAGCTTGGAGATAGCCAAAAAGGGGTCAACGGGTTTTAACCCGTTGTTGTTATTATCTTAATTACAACGGGTTAAAACCCGTTGACCCCATCCCTGATTGTCAATCATCTACGGAGTTTCATAAAGTGTTTATCCTTTTTGACACT
>JBMLRK010000348.1:0-15023 GCA_049241065.1 Spirosomataceae bacterium | reverse complement strand
TTATTTCCCCCATTTAGCAAGCCAAGCAGGGTAATCTGTAGCCAATAATTTGGCAGGCCAGCTTCCATAATATGCGTAACCTGCACGACGTTCGTTTTCGATGTCTGCAAGGTTTGCTCTAGGTACACTATCACGTCCTGTAAAGAAAGGCTTATTGGTATCTAAGTCATAAAACCTTGCCCAAATTGTTGAAGTCGGGTCTTGCGTTACAATACGATCTTTTCCTCTTGGCTGAGATGGGTCTTTTACTTCGACTACTTTAATTCCCACCAATTTAGCAGACTCCAACCACGCTGCTCCGGCATTAATAGCTTTCTTAATTGCAGGAGAAGGATTATTAATATCCATCAAAAAATTAAGAATCCCTACGGTTTCGCCACCACTCAACGAAGGCAACTCAAACTTGCGAGCTTTGGCAGGTAATAAGGTTACTCGGTCGTGTTGAGCACACCATGCGGTTAATTTCCCATGTTGAACGTACTGGGTTTTCAGGATACATTGAATTCCTTTTTCCAATGACTTTTTAGCTTGAGGAACTAAGTTTTTATCCACATAAGTAAAATCTCCTAGTCCGTCGGCAGTACGTTTCATTACGGTCATTACGTCAATCATGGCATTATCGTTGTACGTAATGTGTTTATGGTAACCACTGGTATCAGGGAAAAACTGCCCCCAGCCACCTGCTTTATTTTGAGCGTCGATTAGGTAAGCAATACCTCTTTCTGCCGCTTTGATATAGGCTGGATTCTTTGTTTTCTTATAAGCGGTCACTAACCAGTTGATTTCTCTAGTTGTTGCTTTATCGTCGATGGTGGTATCGTACACCTTTTTTTCCGAAAGCAATGTTTTTTTCAGTTCAGGAGAAAGTACCTTTTCGTAATTAATCGCATCACCTCCAGGTTGTGGCCATCCGCCATTGTCTCGTTGGTAAATTAACATACGTTCAGCAACTGAATCTTTGGGGGCTTCTTGGTCAAAAGCAACCGTTGTATTGGTTGCATGGCTCGTCTTACAAGCCAAGGCTACTAAACTAAACAAGCAAGAAAAGGTGATACAAGTGATTTTTTGAAACATCATAATGGAGTTTGTTGTTTAAAAAAAGCTCCCTGAAGACAGGGAGCTTATATTCAAAAGGAAAAATCGATATAGAATACTCGAATTGTAAGGTTGAATTCTGAATTTTAAATTTTGGATTAAGAACTCCGACAGATTTAACCACATAGAAACAGTAGAAAACATAGTTTGGTTAATTTTTAATAATCAACCACTTATATCTATTATATTCTATCGCAATACTTAACTACTTTATTTAGGCAATCTTAGAAAGCCGTAACTAGTATGGTTAATCCAAAATCCATCATTCAAAATTCAACATTAATATTTATTATTGCACTCTCCAACGAGGGTCACCTGCGTCACGTTTACCAGCAAATGTGGCATCTTTCAATGTAAAGTTCGCTCCATTGTAAGTACCATTTGGATTTGTCCATAAATCAGTAGCTTTTTTGCTGTAGCTATTTGACGGTAATCCTCCAATTTCATTGGCTGTTGTTTGCAAGAAATCAGCTGTTCCGTAGGTATTTGTAATCGTAAAATTGGTAGAGCCTAATGGATTAATTGCAGAGACTGCATTTTTAGAACGAATGGCTAAGTTCGCTGTAGATGCGTTATCATTCCAAGGTTGTCCAAAAATACAGTTAGCAATTTTTACGCCTCCTGTAATATTATTTAAAGCTGTCGTTGTTCCTCTCCAGTTAAATAAATGTGCAGCTGCTGTCGTGCTTAATGCCCCTATTTCGTTAAACGTACAACTTTCTAATGTAACAGTTTTCGAGTTTTGTCTTGATGTCAAGAATACGTTGATTTTACTAAATGTGCTGTTCGTAAACGCAATATTATCAACCGCAGCATTTCCTACACCATCTGTATCCGTTGTTAGAATACCATAGTTACCAATTGAATAAACGATTGAGTTTTTGATATTGAAATTAGTAATGAACATCAAACGTCTAATTCTTAACAGTCCACGCATATTAGACAAGATACAATTATCGAACGTCAATTCTGCAAGACTCGTATTTACCGTTTTATCTGGGTTAAATACGTAACTAGCTCCTATATCAGCTCCCTTAATTTCAAGGTTTACGAAACGGATATAGTCAATTTTAGCTCCATCACCAATAAGTCCGCCACCAGTAGTATTAATAAGGGTTTTCTGGTCACCAAAACCGTAAGCACTTGTAATCGTTACTGATTTAGTAAATGGCACCGTCGTTGATAAGGTATAAACACCCCCTTTTTTCAAGACGATAATTCCACCTTCTACTACATTTGGCAGTGCGGTAGCCAAAGCGTTCGGGTCATCACTTTCTGATAAATCAATCACGTTAGGTTGACTAGTATCAACTCCCTGTGCAATGGTTGTATAATTCTCCCAGCCTTGTAATTTCCCAGAGGCATCATAAATAGCCAGTTGATAAGTTGTAAGCGGTTTCAACTTTTTAATAATGGTTAACCCCACTGTTTGATCAGCTGCTGCAATATCATAGGTTGCTAATGGGGTTGCTAGTTTCAAATCCGCCTTTGCAAAGGCTTTCACCTGAGTAATTTTAATTCCTGTCGAGGTAGCCCATTTCATTCGTACCATTGCGTCCAATAAATCCGCTGAGGTTGGAGTCGTTAAGATACTAGGGAATTTCTCCGTTTTTACAACCCCTAAATCAGACATTTTACTATTATAAGCTGAATCCGGGGCTAAGGCTTTTGCTCTAACTTGATAATAGGTATTCCACAAAAGAGGGTCATTATTAAGTTTACTTGCATTTAATACTACGTAGTTGGTATCAACTTTCAACTTATAATCTACTGTTTTAAAGGTATCTCTACTTACTTCTAAGACGTAGCCTGTTGCTGATTTTGCTCGTGCGATATTGACTGTGATTGTATTATTCAAAGCAGATAGCTCTGATTTAAGTACAGGCATGAACAGACGATTTTGTTCTACAATTTCGTCTTCTGGCTTGCAAGCAAACAGTGTAGCAACACCGAGTGCGACCACACCTAATGATTTTATTATATGCTTATAATTCATGTTTCTATGTAAATTTTGTTTGATTTAACTAAGAATGTTTACTTCTTAAGATAATACAACCGATTTGGACAAAGGTTAAAGGGCTACACCTCGTTTATTTCAATGCAAACTCAATAAACTTGCCTATTCACTTCTTGAATTAAGTAATGATATTTGGCAAAATGAATGTGAAAGATTAGCCTCTTACAATAGTGACTGCGATGTACTCATCTTTCACATTCATTTTGTTATTGGGTATTATTTTGTGAAGTTATACCCATTATTATCCAAAACTCCTTGACTGTTCAATACCGCTTCAGAAGGGATTGGGAACACATAGCGTGCAACTCCCGCAGCTGGTCCTTTATAGTAGTTAACCCAGTCTTTAACAACCCATTCCTGAATGGTCCAGCCAGACGGTGTTGAAGTTCCCAAACTAGCAAGGAAAGATTGACGAGTCCAGCTTGCATCTGGCGTTCCTATGTATTTACGGTTAGGATTCAAGACGGTAAAGTTTCCACTTGCATCTAATTTCCAATACATATAATCAGGCAAGTCTGCATATTTCCCCTGCCCATTAGCTGCTGAATTAGCCATTTGAACAAGTGTTTCTTCTGTTTCTTGAGCCTTCTTAGCATACAAATTCCAACGAATCAATTCATATTTACGAATCATCTCTCCACCAAACTCCCAAGCACGTTCGTCCACGATTGCGTTAAAGAAGGCGGCTTTTGAAGTACCCACAGCACTTACATAAGCATCTACTTTTGTTGACCAATATTTTGAAGCAAATGCACGTTGACGCACACGAGTAAAGGCATTTTTAGCTGTTGCTGTTGGACCATTCAATTCGTTTTCAGCTTCTGCCAACATCAATAATACGTCAGAATAACGCATCATTGGCCAGTTGATACCTGTTCCTTTTGCAGAAGCTGCCCCAGGAGCTTTGCTTAACCACCAACGATTCCATTTTCCTTGAGCAATGTTCATACTATTCGTAACAAATGTTTGAACACCACTTGTATTAATTTTATACAATGCACACGTAACATCACGGCGAATATCTAAGGTATCAAATGAGAAATAGTACGAAGCAGGAACACGCATATAATTACCTCCAGACCCGTAACTATGTTGAGCAGTAGCTCCTCCTTCAACGGTTACACCAATGTTCCAGCCTACATCACCAGAGCCATCTGCAAAGGGAATTTCAAAGAGAATATCGCTGTTGGTCGGAGTAACAAATTTGGCTTCGTTTAAGAATACTTGACGATAATCTGTTGGTAAAGCACGGTCTTTCAAGGTAACTAATTTCTGAGCATAGTCTCTTGCAATTTTGTAGTAATCCAAGTAATCCGTTTTACGTTCCATTTTCAAGGCAGGTGTTAGGTAATATCCCCCACGTTGTAATGCCAAACGAGCAATCATAGCTAAGGTATATTCTCTATTTACCTGTTCTATCCCATATAAGGTTTCGTCAGCCCAAGACATTTTATCTTCAATGGCAATCAAATCTTGAATACATTGAGTTAAAATTTCATTACGGTCTGTTTTAGGCAAATTAAAATCCATTCCCGGTTTAGGAGCTTCTCTCACGTTGGGTACATCACCAAACGTAAAAGCAAGCATACTATACCAGTATGCACGAATGGTATATGCTTCACCGAGCATATTATTCATTTTTTTCTTTGTAGCGACATCCCCTACGTTGTATGCCTCACCTGCTAAAATCCCTTCGATTGCCATATTGCAATTACGAATAGAAGTATAGGCAGCATTCCAAACCACTCTTAAATCCCCATTTGTTGATTGAGCATCTAAATTCCAGAGTTGATAACGATCTGCCGAAGAAGACCAGCCACTCTGTGCCTCAATATCCGTATTACCAGCCATGTTGTTAGACAAACGAGAGCGAAAGGCATCCTGACTAAAAGGTTCATAGATGGCATTTACCCCTTTGCGAGCATCATCTACATTGGAGTAAACATACTTACTATCAAAAGTAGAAAGCGATTCAGGTTCAAGAAAATCTTTGCAGGATGTCATTAATAAGGATAATGATGCTCCTAATATTAAAATACTTTTCTTCATTTTATTGCTATTTATAAAGACCCTCAACGATAAGTCTATTTATAGTACATCTTAATTGATACAATTACCTTGGTTTATCTGTACATCCAACTAGAAGGAGATATTTACACCCATGGTATAAGAGCGGCTCTTAGGAAAAGATGAATAATCTAAACCTGGTGTAAGTGCATTGCTTTTATTTGTATTTACTTCTGGGTCATAGCCTGTATATTTTGTCCATAAATACAAGTTATTTCCTGTTACATAAAAACGACATTGAGACATTCCCAACTTCGAGATTAGTTTTTTAGGAAGCGAGTACCCAAAATTTAAGTTGTTCAAACGAATAAACGAACCATCTTCAACAGCCCATTGGTGTAAAACAACTGGACCTGTAGTACTGAATCCTGCTGGAGACCAAAGCGTTTTTCCAGCATTTAGTTGTGCTAGTTGAGCCAAGTCAGTTACCACTCCACCCGCAGTTCCTGTATATTTTCCATCTGTATCAATATACGTATAACGGTCTGCTGAATTCATCATATCTAACAAGTTTCCATAGGTTACACGGCGGAACATAGTATATTGTAATTTACCTGCATTATAGACATCATTGCCATAAGACCAGTTAAAGAAAATAGACGCATCAAATCCCTTATATTTGGCATTAAGACCAAATCCTCCTTGAGCCTCTGGCAATGTATTTCCAATTACTTTACGGTCTTTACTATCAATGACTTTATCATCATTAAGATCTGTCAATTTGAGCATTCCAGGTCTTAATGTTCCTCCTGTAATACCTGCGTTATTCGGTACTCCATCTTTTAGCGTATATCTTCCTGTTGAAGCATTATAACTAGCAAAATCATCAGAAGTATAGAATCCGTTAGACACATATCCATAAATGTCACCAATACTACCATCAACCTGTAAATAATAATCGTCTCGCTCTTTTAAGTCAGTACTTGCCCAGTTTGATTGTGCAAAGCGTGAGTTTGTTCCATCAAGAGCAATGATTTTAGTAACATTTTTACCGACATTGAAATTAGCAGATAACGTAAAGTCATCATTATCAATCAAGTAGGCATTCAAAGATAGTTCCGCTCCTCTATTAGAAGTACTACCAATGTTGTTCCATTGTTCTGTAAAACCAGAACTTGTTGAAATAGCCGACTTCAATAACAAATCTTTGGTTGTGTTGTCATACAAATCAATACTACCTGTTAAACGCTGCTTAAACAAGCCAAAATCAAGTCCAATATTTTTATTAATAGTCGTTTCCCATTTCAAATTCGGATTCGCCAAGGTTGTACTTGCAGGTGTGTAATAGGTATTAAACGTATTACCGAAACCAGGTCCACGTAAAGTTGTTGGCGATAACAAATTAGAAGTTGCAGTAGCATCAATACGGTCATTACCTGTTGCACCATAACTTACTCTTAACTTTAACTCGTCAATTGCTTTAATACGTTTGAATATTTTTTCTTCAGACAACTTCCATCCCAACGCAGCCGCTGGAAAGTATCCAACTTTATTATCTCCTTGAAATTTACTAGAAGCATCTGCACGGAATGTAAAGGTTGCTAAGTAACGGTCTTTGAACTGGTAGTTAAAACGACCAAATCCAGAGAGTCTGTTCATTGGAGTAGCATCTGCTGAACTAATTTGATCCGCTCTTCCTAAAGCCACATTCGCAAACAAAGCTTCTGGGGTAATTGAAGCACGAAAATCTTCAGCACGCAACATACTTGAAGCCCCTGTGATTGAATACGTTTCTTGACCTAACAAAATATCTAATTTATGCTTTGTTTTAGAAGGTAAAATATATCCAATCGTATTCAATAAACGAACCGAGTTTGTCTCAGTTGTATTAATAACACCAATTGGCAAACTACCTCCGTTATTGAATGATTCTCCTGTTAGTGGACCATAAAAACGTAGGGTTTTGTCATAGGTTTTACTTCCTGTTAAGGTCGTTTTGAAATCTAAATTTTTAATAATTGTCCATGTCAAACCCGCACTTAAAATATAGTCATTCGTATTTCTTTTACGCCAATCTTGTTCTAATAACTTTGTTGGGCTTGTCAAGGCTGTCAAAAATGAAGCATAATCATCATCCGAATCAGGATTGGTTAAATCAATGTCTAATTCATCTGCAATACCATTTGTTGGGCGAGTTTGTACTGCCTCTTTGATGTTTAATTGAGCACCAGCCGTACCAGCTCCATTTACCTCCGTACTCGTAATACGAGCGTTGGCATCAAATTTCAGATTATTCGTTAATTTATGATTCAATTTGAAGTTAATGATGTTACGAGTGTAGGCATTACCCGTTAATAACCCTTGATCGGTATTATTGGTTACACTAACATTATACATGGTTGTCTCACTACCTCCGCCTATACTAATATTATGTTGCTGCGAAATTCGTGGAGAGCCAAACAGTTCGTCTTGCCAGTCTGTTCCTTTCTTATTTTTGTATAAATCTAAATCATCGTACTTCCCATAAAACTTTTCAAAAGATCTCAACGCACTTACTGAACTCAACTTTGCTAATTCATAGTTTGCCGACACATATTCATAAGGAGATAATACCTTATACTTTCTGTCCGTAGGAAGTGTTTTGAATTGAATAAAGCCATTATACGATACCGAAGTCTTGCCTGCTTTTGGTTTTTTAGTAGTAATAACGATTACACCATTAGCAGCCTGAGCTCCATAGATAGCCGTTGCTGCTGCATCTTTCAATACGTTGATTGACTCAATATCAGTCGGAGCTACATCTCTAATGCTACTCACAATAAAACCATCCACTACATACAAAGGAGAGTTATCTTGCGTTACAGACCCGCCTCCACGTACACGAATTACTACGTCTGCGTCAGGAGAACCATCGGTAGTTTGTACACTTACCCCAGCCATACGACCAGCCATTGCTTGTGCGGCACTCGTAATAGGAATATTTTTTAGGTCACGAGCAGACATACTTACCACCGAACCTGTCATATCTGTTTTCTTTACTACGCCATAACCATCACTTACCACAGAAACCTCTTCTAAAACGCTGTTATCAGAAGCTAACGAAACATTCACTTCTGTTTTTCCATCCACAGCAATTTCTTGGCTTTTCATCCCTACAAAAGAGAAAACTAGAATTGCACCTTTCGGAACGTTTAGTGAGTAATTTCCTTTGCCATCGGTAGTAGTTCCCTTTGGAGAGCCTTTAATTTTTACCGTTACCCCAGGAAGAGGCTCAGAAGTTTCTGCATCCACGACTTTACCCTTGACAGGATTGTCGATGACTGCTTTAACGGTTTCGCTTTCGATAATTGTTGTACTGGGAATTTCCTTTCTCTCTTCAAAATTCAAGGTAGGAGTCAGCACAATCGAATTATGAACAACTTTATAGCCCAAATTTAAAGGCGTTAAAAAGCGGCTCAGTACATTCTGAAGGCTTTCGTTGGTCGCTACTAAACTTAAATTAGAAGCTTGAGAAATATTATTCTTTGAGCTAAAAACAAAAGGTACACCCGATTCACGTTGTAATTCTTTCAGAACTCCTTTGATATTGGTGTTTTTAACCGAAATAGTTACAGTCTTGCTAAGAACTTCTTGAGCGTGGGCATCTTTGGCATAAGATGTCACCATGAAGGCTATTGCGAATGCAAACTGTAGGACAGTTATCTTCATGATTTTGAAAAATGTTGTCTTAATAAATTGTTTTTCCATAAATTTGCTTTGTACGATTTTGTTTTTGAAATCTACAATTACTCATAAAAATCACTCGGAAATTGATTGGGGTAATTTCGAGCTGAAGTGCTGGTAACACTTCAGCTCTTTTTGTTATATAAATTGGTAGTAAACTTGGGTATTCTTCCTAAAATAATGATTCATTTTACATACATCCTTCACCCATAATGGTAATTTCATTGCCGTCAATCTGGTAATTTGCACCTAATGAACTACAGATTATGTCTAACATAACAGGTAAACGTTGGTTGTTAAAATTGGCAAACAAGGTACATTTACGAATCGTTGCGTTGGGAGTTCGGATGGTTACGCCATATTCTGCTTCCAACTTGCTTAATACTTTATCTAAACTAACTTCGTCAAAATCAATGGTGATGGGTTCCCATAATTGATGATGAACAACTTTCTCTACCGCAAAATCATGCGTAACTACGGTATTCTCTTCTTTCTTGATAACTACCTGCTGCTGTGGCGTAATAATTACCTGATTTACTCGGTCGCTGTGATTTGGGTCCTGATAATTCACTCGCACTTTACCCGTTACTACTGATACTTCGTACTTGTCTTTTTGGGCAGAAGCAACTACGTTAAAACTAGTACCAAGCACCACTACATTTAAGCCTTTATTTTTGACATGAAAAGGTTGATCTTTATTCGGTTTTACGTCAAAAAAGGCTTCT
The DNA here is from genome assembly GCA_049241065.1 of Spirosomataceae bacterium. GTDB lineage: Bacteria > Bacteroidota > Bacteroidia > Cytophagales > Spirosomataceae > JALRIJ01. The sequence goes on along the minus strand of JBMLRK010000348.1, from coordinate 5,456 downwards.
CCATCCAAATAAATATCTCTAGTAGGAGCATTCTTGGTAATCTTGTATGAAATCGTTGTCGCAGGATTCAACCATACTTTACTTCCATCGGGTAAAGCCAATTCATAAATCGACTTTTCTGTATTTTTGAACGTAGTCCATTGAACTTGTTCAGCAGGAGCAACCTCCTGAAGCGTAACAATTTCGTTTTTGCTATGTATCTCGTTCTTTTCACCCAAAAACCATAAACCAGCAACTAATAGCATGGTGGCGGCTAAACCTATTAGCGACCAAGATTTCCAAGGAATCATAAACTCCTGTGATTCTTCGTACTCCTCCTCTTTATTCAAGTCGTCATTATAGGATTGAAGACGGTCCCAAACTTTTTCTTCTACGTTAGCCAATTCGTCCTCCGATTCAGTCAAACTATCATCAAAAGCATTGTACCACTTCAATAATTTCTCTAATTCATCGGGAGTATATTTTTCTTTGAGCGATTTAATTATATCATCATCGCTTCTTAACTCATTGAGGTTCATATATGTTAATATTTATTATCCGTAAAATACCATTTACCCCACACACAAGATGTCGGTTGGCAAATAGGTTTCCACTACTAGAATGTAATTATTTTTGAAATTATTTTTGAAAAAGAAAGAAGAAGATGGGAAATAGGGCATTAGGGCTAATATATTCGGCCATGCGGGACTTTAATAAACGTAATGCTTTGGCGATATGATTCTCTACGGTATTTTCAGAAATACCTAATTGAAGGGCGATTTCCTTTTGAGAAAGCCCACTTCTACTCAACATAAATACTTCTCTGCATTTTTCGGGTAAATACACGAGATTTTCTTGAAATAAATTCATCGCATCCGAATACAAAATATGTTCTTCGGTGACGTTAGAAACGGGAGGCGTAAACGATTGATAATCCAGAAAATTTTGCTTCACTGTTTGATGATCTAATTCATCTAATACTCGATATTTGATACTACGCATCAAATAATTGGGAAGCGATTCGATTTTAACTTTATGACGATTTACCCACAAGTTCAAAAATAAATCATGCACAATGTCTTCCGTTTGTTGCAAATCATACAAACGGCGTTTAGCTTGACTATATAATTTCTGAAAATAACGTCTGTAAATTTCTTCAAACGCTACCTCACTATCTTCTACTAAAAGAAGTAGCAGTTCTTCGTCACTGGAAGCTTTAAGTGGCCTATACATAAGAAAATTACTAGTTTATAATGAAAAAATTATTCAATACCAAAATAGAAATATATAATATAAATATACAAATATTACTTTGTATATTTCAATGCAATCGTTATCGGGAACGTTATCATGACAGAGCAGAACAGTTGAGGTAATCATTTGTTTCAGCCAAAGAATCCCTTATTTTGCATCTTTATTCCCTTAATTCAAATTGTATGCAACATTCTTTCGGACAGTTGACCTATTGCAGTAACATTCATTCAGGCGAAGAATGGCAACAGCATTTTTCTATTTTACAAGAAAACATTCCTAGTATTAAACAAGCTGTTTGCCCAGACAGCCACTTTGGAATTGGCCTTCGCCTTGCTAATCAAGCAAGTATTGATTTGGGTGATGAAAGCGTATTTTCAGCCTTTCAACAATGGCTTCAGGCTACCAATTGTTATGTATTTACGATGAATGGATTCCCTTATGGAGGCTTCCACGATACCGTTGTAAAAGACCAAGTACACGCCCCCGACTGGACAACCGAGGAACGACTATCTTATACCATTCGATTGTTTCACTTACTTGCAAAACTACTTCCAGAAGAGTTAGTAGAAGGAGGCATTTCAACCTCTCCCCTATCGTATCGCTTTTGGTGGGATTCGCCCGAAAGTTTGCAAGAAGCCATTGCTATATCAACCAACAATATCCTCAAAGTAGTGGATGAGTTGGTGGCGATTCGTGCAACAACAGGAAAAATTTTACACTTGGACATTGAACCCGAACCAGATGGTATTTTTGACAATGGAACGGATTTTATCGAATGGTATGTTAACGTACTAAGACCCGCAGCGATTCAACACTTTGCCCTTCAAGGCATTAAAGCAGACGAAGCCTTGGAAATTATCACAACGCATATTCAACTATGTTATGATATTTGCCATTTTGCGGTAAGTTTTGAAGACCCTCAAACGGCTGTAAACCGCCTGAGAGAAGAAGGAATTAAGGTGGGTAAAATTCAAATTAGTTCGGCTATTAAAGTAGATTTTAGCCAAGACGAACAAGCAAAATTGAAAGCCATTGCTGCCTATAACGAACCAAGTTATTTGCATCAGGTAGCGGCGTTACGGAAAGACGGAGGTTTTGAAAAATTTGCAGACTTGGGCTTGGCGATTGATGCGTTTCAAGAAAATACGTATCAAGAATGGCGAGTGCATTTTCATGTACCTTTGTTTTTAGAAACTTACGGTTTGCTAGATTCAACCCAAAAGGATATTGTAAACACCTTAGCAATTCATCGGAATGCTGGCTTTACCAATCATTTAGAAATAGAAACCTATACGTGGGGTGTACTTCCTGCCGAAGTACAAGCCCCTTTAAATGAGTCTATTATTCGTGAAATCCAATGGACATTAGGGGTTTTAGAACAAAAATAAAATGCAAAAGACCGTAGTTATCAATGTAGTAGGACTAAGCCAAAGCCTTATTGGTGAGCATACTCCTTTTTTGAAAAAATATACCGAACGCCATTCGTTAAGTACCATCAAACCTGTGTTGCCTGCTGTAACCACCACGGCACAAAGTTGTTATTTGACAGGAGAGTTTCCTGATGTTCATGGCATTGTGGGAAATGGTTGGTATGACCGTGACGAAGCCGATGTGAAATTCTGGAAACAATCCAACAAGTTGGTGAAAGCTGAAAAAATCTGGGAAGCTGCCAAAAAGCAAAATCCTGATTTTACCTGTGCTAAAATTTGTTGGTGGTATAATATGTATTCGAGTGCAGACTATACCGTTACGCCTCGTCCTCAATATCATGCAGACGGAGTAAAAGCTCCTGACTGCTACACACAACCAGCCAGTTTGAGGGATGAATTACAGGCTGCCTTAGGGCAATTTCCGTTGTTTAGTTTTTGGGGGCCTAATGCCAATATTAAATCTTCGCAATGGATTGCAGATGCCGCTATCTGGGTAGATAAAGCCCATAACCCAACCCTAAATTTGGTATATTTACCCCATTTGGATTACTGTTTACAGAAATTTGGAGTGGATTTTACCAATATTAGCAAAGAATTAGGCGAAACTGATCGGTTGGTAGAACAACTTGTTACCCATTTTGAAGCACAAGACACTCGCATCATCATTCTTTCAGAATATGGAATTAATGATGTAAATCGTCCTATCCATATCAACCGTATTTTACGAGAACATGGCTTACTTTCGGTTCGTACAGAACGCTATTATGAATTGTTGGATGCAGGAATTTCCAAAGCCTTTGCCACTGCTGACCACCAAATTGCTCATGTTTATATTCAAGATTTAAGCGAAAAAGAGCGTATCAAAACCATTTTAGAAAATACGGAAGGTATTGCGATGGTCTTGGATGAAGAAGGTAAAAAGGAACATCACCTCAATCACGAACGCTCAGGAGATTTGGTTGTGGTGGCGGAAACGGACAGTTGGTTTACCTATTATTACTGGTTCGACGATGCTAAAGCTCCCGATTATGCTCGCTTAGTGGACATCCACCGTAAGCCTGGTTATGACCCCGTAGAACTGTTTATGAACCCCAAAAATCCATTTATCAAATTACGTGCGGCATATAAATTAGCCCGTAAACTAATGGGGTTCCGTTATTTGATGGATGTTATTCCATTGGATGCCAATTTAGTAAAGGGTTCACATGGGGGCATTGGTGCTGGTAAAGCTTATTATCCTGTCTTGATTTCAGATAATGCTGTAAAAAACCAAGAAATTTTAGCAACGGACGTATATAAGCATATTTGGAAGAGTATCTTTGAGTAAAAATACGGCGTTTTTCAACGCTGTTCACTAGAACCCAATTTATCAGTTTTTGCAAAACTGATGATGCTTAATACGATTATAATAACATGAAAAGGTCTAAAATTTTAGAAGCGATTCGCATCGATGAGTTTTCATCAACCCTAAAATATCAACAACTGGGAAACTCTGTGTTGGAAGGTATCAAAAAGGGAATCATCAAAAAAGGCGATATGATGCCGTCTATCAATGAAGTTAGTTTTGAATTTAATATTTCAAGAGTAACCGTTGAAAAAGGCTATAATTACCTGAAAAATTTAGGGGTACTGGACTCTGTGCCAGGAAAAGGCTATTTTATTAAGAGTAATGAGACATCGCAAGATTTAAAGATTTTTTTGTTGTTCAATAAATTGAGTACACACAAAAAAATTCTGTACGATTCGTTGGTAGAGGCTCTTGGCGATAAAGCGGCCATTGATTTTTATATTTACAACAACGACATTAATCTCTTCTTACGTCTGATTGCGGATCGGAAGCATGATTATACGCATTTTGTCATCATTCCGCACTTTTATGATTGTCAGGATAAAGCCTACCGAATTATTGATACGCTTCCAAAAGATAAGTTGATATTGGTTGATAAAGCCATTCCTCAAGTAACAGGAGAATATGGAGCTGTTTATGAGAACTTCGAGCAAGATATTTATAAATCGCTGAAACAAGCGAGTGAAGCCTTATCGAAATACACAGAATTAGCCATTATTTTTCCAGAAAACAGTTATTTCCCAAGTGAAATCACGAAAGGCTTTATTAACTTTTGTCGAGATTTTGCTTTTGAACACCGTATTATTCACTCGTTAGAAAACGAAGACATCAAAGAAGGGACTGCATATATCAATTTAATGGAAAATGATTTGGTCAATTTAATTGATAAAGTCATGGAGAAAAACTTTATTTTGGGTCAACAAGTTGGGATTATTTCTTATAACGAAACACCCCTCAAACGCCTGATTTTGAATGGAATCACGACGATTTCTACCGATTTCAACATCATGGGAAAAACAACGGCTCGTTTGATTTTAGATAATAGCAAAGAACATATTGAAAACCCATTCAATATTCGATTGAGACCTTCTTTGTAAAACTCTTCAAGTCTATACGGTTTTTGAGAACAACCCGACATACACATCTTATTTAAACCTGACAGATTTCTAAAATCTGTCAGGTTTAATCTACGATTCAACAACGATGAAGAGCCAGCATTTTTCTTACAGAAAATTACTCCTAAGAAGCCTCTCTTTGCTTTGCTTACTCATCACCTCCCAAGCCTTTACCCAAAGAACCGCCCTCCAACTACGGACTGAAAAACTACGTATTGCGTCGAACATGAGCATTAGTGATATTCAAGATGCCCGCCCTGATTCAGAAATCATTGGTAGTGTTTTCGTAGGGAATGAAAAGAAAAATCTTTCCTTGAAAGATGGGACAAT
>JBMLRK010000347.1:0-1313 GCA_049241065.1 Spirosomataceae bacterium | reverse complement strand
CATTAATCAAGAATCTCCCCTGCCCTTTTGGAGGTGCAAAGGTCTGAACAAAAGACCTTACAATCAAATTGATATTCACTATAACATTATAGACAAAAACTATACACAAGTTTAAATAAATGACAATCACCCAATTAGAGTATATTATTTCCTTAGATAACCACCGAAATTTTGTTCAAGCAGCTGACTTTTGTTGCGTTACACAGCCGACATTGAGTATGCAAATACAAAAAATTGAAGATGAGTTAGGCGTAAAAATATTTGATAGAAGTAGTCACCCTGTACGAGTAACCCAAATTGGACGAGAAATTATTGAGCAGGCTCGTGTCACACTCTCTGAATTTAATCAGATAAAAGCCTTAATCAGTGCCGAAAAAAATGAGATTGCAGGTGAAATTCGATTGGGTATTATTCCGACGATTGCCCCCTATTTATTACCCTTATTTTTGAATGAGTTCTTGACAAAATATCCAAAAGTTGAACTTAAAATCAAAGAATTAACAACCGAACGCATCATTGAAGCCCTTCAAAAAGGCGATTTGGATATTGGTTTGTTGGCAACGCCACTTCTGAACGCATCGTTGATGGAATATCCTATTTTCTACGAAGAGTTAGTCTTGTATGTTTCGAAAGAAAATAGCTTGTACCAAAAGGAGTATGCACTCTCAGAAGAAATTGACCCTAGAGAATTATGGCTATTGGAAGAAGGACATTGCTTACGTTCGCAAATTGAAAACCTCTGTGAATTAAAACGCAAATCAATCGGACATCATCAGTTTGAATATCAGGCGGGAAGTCTGGAAACCCTTCGCAAAATGGTAGAACGAAATCAGGGTATCACGATTTTACCAGCCTTAGCAACCATGGATTTTGTCGAACATCAAACCAATATGATTCGCAAATTCCGCACTCCTGCTCCTGTCCGTGAGGTAAGTTTAGTAACGCATAAAAACTTTATGAAATCAGCCATTTTAAAGGCTCTTAAAACAAGCATTTTCGATTCCTTACCAGAAGAGTACAAAGAGCAAAAGGAAAAACTGATTTTGGAAATCTAGGGAGATTTTGGATTTTGAATGTTGGATTTTGGATTGGAGGGACACTGCTAAATTTGTAAGATATTAAGGCGTACCTAATACACATATTATTTCAAAAAACCTGACAGATTTCAAAAATCTGTCAGGTTTAAAATACACTTTATAGGACTAAAATCTAAACCGAATGAATGGCTTTAGTACGAGATAATAAGCCGAAACCGATGGCAAAAATCAAGGTTAAAAACAAAACACTCAAACGCATACTTCCCGTAATCTGGT
>JBMLRK010000346.1:0-5359 GCA_049241065.1 Spirosomataceae bacterium | reverse complement strand
ACTTTTAGAATATGTTAAAATTATAAATACAACTAGCCAAAGTACACCTGCCTAATTTCGGACAAAAAACATACCATATTTCTCACTAATCATTAAAAATACCTGTATCAAACTAGCGAAAACTACTACTACTTTTTACCAAATTATCTTTTGATAATAATATAAAAAACAAGGATTAACATATATTAATGAAAATTAACATAAGTAACTAATAATCAAATAATTACAAGCAAAAAATGAAACAAAAAAAATAAAACATACCTTAAAAAAAAAGACGGTTTTACTAAAAAAAATAAAAGATGGTAAAAAACACTCTTGTTAAAGAAATTAATACTCAGAAAGAAAAAAAAACTAATAGGTTGGTATTAAAAAGGCTATAAAGCAATCTAACTAGAATAAAAGTCTATAATTAGTGTAATTTACACCCATTAACTAGCCTTTTTTTCTAAAAAATATGTCAATTTTGGCTCTTTAATAGTATTGCTTTTTTTGCAAACCAAAGAATTTAACTTAATTTCGAAAAGTGGAATAACCACAAAATAGGTTATCAATCCATTTTATATCTTTAATCAATCGAGTTTATCCCAACAATCATGAGTAACAGAATTCAGATTTTCGACACAACTTTACGTGATGGTGAGCAAGTTCCTGGATGCCAATTAAACACCGAGGAAAAATTACAAGTTGCTGAACAACTAGAGTTATTGGGCGTTGACATCATTGAAGCAGGTTTCCCAATCTCTTCTCCAGGTGATTTTCGTTCAGTAGAGGAAATTGCGAAACTCGTTAAAAATGCAACTGTATGCGGACTTACTCGTGCCAAAAAAGAAGATATTGATGCAGCAGCAGCAGCGTTGAAACACGCTAAAAGACCACGTATCCACACAGGTATTGGTTCTTCGGATGTTCATATCAAGCATAAATTCAATTCAACAAGAGAGCAAATTCTTGAAAAAGGCGTTTGGGCGGTTAAATACGCCAAAAGTTTTGTGGAAGACGTAGAATTTTTCGCTGAAGATGCAGGTCGTGCAGATATTCAATTCTTAGCTCAATTGACAGAAGCGGTTATCAATGCAGGGGCTACGGTTGTGAACTTACCTGATACCACAGGTTATTTATTACCTCACCAAATGCACCAACGCATTAGCTACTTGTTTGAGAATGTACCCAACATTCACAAAGCAATTATCTCAATGCACAACCATAACGACTTGGGTTTAGCAACAGCCAATACCATTGCAGGTATTCAAGCAGGTGCAAGACAAGTAGAAGTAACAATTAACGGTATCGGTGAACGTGCAGGAAATACGTCGTTAGAAGAGGTTGCTATGATTTTGAATGTTCATAAAGATTTGAACATGACAACGGGTATTAACCCTCAATATTTATATCCAACGTCTCAGTTAGTTTCTAACTTGATGGGTATCAATGTACAGCCAAACAAAGCGGTTGTTGGAGCAAATGCGTTCGCTCACTCATCAGGAATTCACCAAGACGGTTTCTTGAAACATGCTGAGAACTACGAAATTATGCGTCCAGAAGATGTTGGAGTTAATTCATCTGACATTATCTTGACTTCTCGTTCGGGTCGTGCGGCATTACGCCACCGTTTACAATTATTAGGATTCCAATTTGAGAAACCAGATTTAGATAAAATCTATACTCGTTTCTTATTAATGGCGGACGAACGTAAGCGTTTAGAAGATGCCGATTTATTAGAATTAGTAGGTTAACTCTCTATAGGCACAGAGTTCCAAAGGCACATAGGCACAAAGTGCCGATAACGTAACCCTATCTTTGTGCTTGAGTCTATCATTTTGAATATAAAAAAAGCCGTTCAGCACGATAACTGAACGGCTTTTTTTGAATACTTTCAATACTTATTTTTTCAACTCAGCTAATTCTGCTTGTACAAAATCCATCAACGAAGCAATATGCTCTTTTGAGAAATCGAATGGAATATTGGCCGCTTCGTAAATTGTTCCCATCGGTTTGGTATAACCCAAACGAAGAGCGTTCAAATAGCCTTCTAAGCCTTTTTGTGGATTCTCTTTATAGTTTTTCCACACACCAATTGCCCCTAATTGAGCAATCCCGTATTCGATGTAGTAGAAAGGTAATTCAAAAATATGCAACTGACGATGCCACATCCATGTTTTGAAGTTTTCTAAACCAGCCCAATCTGTTACACTATCCGTGAATTTTTCGTAGATACTTAACCACGCTTGCTTACGATCTTCTACCGTATGCGTTGGGTTTTCATAAATCCAGTGTTGGAATTTATCGACCGTTGCCACCCACGGAAGGGTACTGATAATATCTTCTAAATGTTGGATTTTAGCACGTTTTAATTCCTCTTCATTATCAAAATACACATCCCAGAAATCCATTGTGATTAACTCCATCGACATCGAAGCCAACTCAGCCACTTCCGACGGGAAGTTACGGAAGGTATTCAAAGCTAAGTCTTTAGTAACAATCGAATGCACCGCATGACCGCCTTCGTGCAACATCGTAATCACGTCACGCATCAACGAAGACGCATTCATAAAGATGAACGGGAAGCCTGTTTCTTCCAAAGGATAATTGTATCCACCTGGTGCTTTTCCGACTCTTGATTCTAAATCCAAACGCCCCATGCCTTTCATCAACTCAAGGCATTGTCCTAAAAACGGATCTAGTTTCGTAAAGCAAGCAATGCTTTTATTCAACAAATCCTCTCCCCCGTTGAATGGATGCAAAGAAGGACGGTTTTGTGTATCCACCGATTTATCCCACGGACGTAAACTCTCTAAACCCAACGTTGCTTTACGCTCTGTTGCCAAGTTATTCAACAGAGGCACAACGGTTTCGGCAATGGCATCGTGGAAAGTATAGCAGTCTGCTACTGCATAATCAAAGCGTTTGAGTGCTGCAAAACTATAATCTCTAAAATTATCAAATCCTGCATTTTGAGCAACTTGGTGACGAAGAGCTACCAATTTATTAAACAATTCGTCTAGTTTTTCATGTTCTTCAAAACGACGATTTTGGATTTTGAAATAGGCTTCTTCACGCAAAGTACGGTCGCCATTTTCCAAGAAAACACCCATTTGTTGAAGCGTCTTTACCTCGCCATTCATTTCAACTGTCAAGCCTCCGTTAATTGCTTGATACTCGCTCGAAAGGTGTTGAATTTCAGTAAAAAGTGGAATGTTTTCATTTCTAAAAATCTCCGTTGATTTTTTCATTCCACGAATCGTAATGTCCAAAGCTGCCCAACCTTTTGAATCGTCCATGAGTTCATCCAAGAACGGACTTTCTAAGGTTTTCTTATTCAAGACATCGTCGTACTCTGCCAAAGGCGGTTGAATTTCGGCTACAAATTGGTCAAAATGAGCCTTAATTTCTTTATCAGCCGTATTACAAGTCATTTTGATATAACGCCATGCGAAGTTTTCAGAAAGGTAGCTTTCCAATTCCGAACGATTCAAGAAAAAAGTACGTAACTCCTCCGCATTTTCAATCGGACGATTCACTAAATCATCGTAAAAAGGCTTCACACTTTCCCAAGTAGTCAATTCAAAATCAGTTCCAAGAAATTGACGTACGGGCGGCGTAGTTGATATGGTTTGTGTCATTTGAGTATTGATTTCTAAACTAAATAAAGGACTAATTTACCTAAATTATTTCTATTTGGGGAGCAACTTGCACCATTAAGTCATCTATTCATCAAATTTATACCAGTAAATCAGGCATAAAAAAACAGCAAAATTCTTAAAAAAGAATAATTTTTTAAAAAGTTAAAACAGGTTCTTCAATAAAAAAGTGTACCATCATCAACCGTAGCCAATAAAGATACACCCCTCATAATCAAAACAATAGAACCTAAAAAGACACACATTACTCTCTTCATAATCCTGAAGATTATCTAAAATAATATGCCAAAGACAAGCATGTTTGATGTAAACTACCTAAATAATCGGTATAAACGTTGATACCTCCATCAGAATTCAGTGAACTCAACTCTAGCTCAAAGCTTTTCTTTCTCACCCCAAGTCCCAATTTATAACCTAATATATACTTCTCTGTCTTGTCATAATCAAAGTTACCTTGATTACCCAACTTTCTCTGATAGTCAAGTCCTCCATTTACAAAAAGCTCCAATTTTTTGCTTGGCTTTTTATAGAAGGAATATTGCGGTGTCAGCCGTAAAGTTAAGTAAGCTTTATTTTTGGGGACAACATAATAGGACGGAAACATTGACCTAACACCCTCTGAATAAACCTGATATAACAAATCAATCTTAACCCCTACCTTTTTTCTCTCAGATGGCAACTCGATTAAGACACCACCACCAAATGCCGTGGTAAGAAGTCCACTTTTGAAAAACCTTTCGTACCTATCCATGATTTCATAACTGAATCCTCCTCCTATTGCCTTGATATAAAAATCCACACTCAACTTCTCTTTGGCAGAAGTAACTTTTGCGGTATTATCCCCGAAAAAAGCATTGTATTTCAAAATTGCAGGAGCAATATCCTCTTCTGTAAAACTATAAGTCAAGGCTTTGCCGGTATAAAGAGAACAATCTTGACACAAATCAAACAATTGAGCATTGTAAAGTTCAACATTTCGTTCAAACGTTTTATCTCCTATCGTTTGTAGATATTTGTGATTAATTAATTCCTCCAAAGGACCATCCATTTTCTGGATATAAAAGTGGGGTTTAGAAGTCTCATCCTTAAAATAATACAAACTAATCCGTCCCTTAATGAACTGTTTGAGTAGCAATACTGAATCTTTGACAATTTTGCGTTCTCTTGTATTCAATAATCTACCTTCTAAATAAGGAGTTACATCTACAGAGACACGCTTTTTAACATAAACATTTTCGTTAGTAACACCAAATCCGTTGAGGTTATCGGCATCATACTTTTCGTAGGACTTACCTATTTCTCGGAAAATAACAGAGGTTGGATTTTTAACCCACTTACGGTTATCAATTTCACCACGTAGGGTATCACCTTTTGCAGTGACTATGTAACCTGAAACAAATTCTTTTTGAGCGTAAGAACTAAAAAGGAGACAACACAGGATGGTTAGAATAAAATACTTCATCATTTTCGAGGGTATATTTTGTTAGTTAATCGGTTAATAGAATACCTTGTAAAGCTAGTGTATGTTTAATATCATAGCCAAAGGAAAACAAAAATAAATTTATACTCAATCTTAAACGTTTCGTAATGTTAAATCGTACACTCATCCGTTTGTTTTTACTAAGCATTATTGTGGTTACTGTTTTCAATACCAATGGCCAGCAACCACTCAAAGTACAACACGATTTAGTGGTGGCAAAAGATGGCTCTGGCGACTTCCG
>JBMLRK010000345.1:1387-7424 GCA_049241065.1 Spirosomataceae bacterium | reverse complement strand
ATTAATAACTCAATTTAATATCATTTCTCCTCATTCCCTAACCTATCTCAATTTTAATCCCACCAACTTATTAAACGGTAAAAATCCATATCAAGCGTTTAAGCAGGATTAGTAAAAATACATTTTTTTATTTAGAAAAAATCTAAATAAATCCTTGCACGGATAAATTTCGTATAATAATTTTGAACACTTTTAGAATTAGTCTAAATAAAATCAAAAAACATGAACGCTCTTTTAAACAGTATCTTATTATTTTTTATTTTTCAAACGACCATATTCGGACAAAAATCTGGCATCATTGGCAACGTTGTTCAAACAGGCAACAAGGAGGCAATTGTTGGAGCAAACGTAATCTTAAAAGGGACAGTTCGAGGTGTACAAACCAATAAAACAGGTAATTATACGATAAAATCCGTTCCTGCTGGTAGCTATACCGTGGTGGTTTCAAGTGTAGGGTTCAAAACCCAAGAAAGGACTATCGTGGTTTCAGAGAATGAGACTAAAACGGTAGATTTTCAAATGGATGATTTCTCCCATCTGCTTAACGACATCAATGTGACCGCTAACCGAGGCATCAGAGGAAACGAACACCTTGCTGAAGTAGAGGGCTATACGATAAATGCTGCGAAGAAAAATGAAGTAATTCTGTTGGATAATATCAATGCTAACTTAGCAATGAATAACGCTCGTCAAGTATTCAGCAGAACGCCGGGTATTTCGGTATGGGAAAATGATGGTTCGGGTATTCAGTTGGGAGTGGCTTCTCGTGGATTAAGCCCTAACCGTTCTTGGGAATTTAATGTCAGAATGAATGGGTATGACATCACTCCTGATCCTATGGGTTATCCAGAAGCGTATTATACGCCTCCAATGGAAGTGGTAGATAGAATTGAAATTATCAGAGGTGCGTCTTCTTTACAATATGGCCCTCAGTTTGGTGGATTGATGAATTTTGTAATGAGAAAACCAGATATTTCTACTCGTTTTACGGTTGAATCGCAGAATACCACAGGAAGCAATGGGCTTTTTAGTACCTTCAACTACATTGGTGGCACAGAAGGGAAACTTAGTTACACGGCTTATTACCAAAAAAGAGTGGGTAATGGATGGCGAAACAATAGTTATTTCAATACCGACCACGCTCACGTAGCCCTTGATTATGCCGTGAGTAATAAGCTAAAAATCGGAGCTGAAGTTACGTATATGACTTTTCAGTCACAACAAGCAGGTGGGCTTACAGATGCTCAGTTTAGTCAAGACGCTCGCCAAAGTGTAAGAAGTCGTAATTGGTTTAGCACTCCGTGGTTAATCCCTTCGCTTCATGCTGAATACGTATTTAATGACAAAACAAAATTGAGTTTCAAGGCTTTCGGACTAGTAGCCGAACGTAGTAGCGTAGGTTTCACCAAAGCCATCACTGAAAAAGACGACTTACTGAATCGTCAGGTGGACAGAGATTACTACAATAATTATGGTTCTGAACTTCGCCTTATTACGGATTATAAATTATTCGGTAAAAATAATACGTTAGCAACGGGCGTGAGATACTACAATGGTAATATCGACCGTCAGCAATTAGGAAAAGGCACTACAGGTTCAGATATGAATTTTGACCTTATTGAAAGTAGTTACCCAAGAGATTTAGCGTTTAAAAATGTCAATACCGCTGCTTTTGTGGAGAACATTTTCCGATTCAGTAATCGCTTCTTAGTGACTGCTGGGGCAAGATTAGAGCATATTGATGCCAATATGCAAGGACGTTTTAGTGTGGTAAACGGACAAGCGAATAACCTTAGCCCTATCAATCGTTCTCGTACTTTTATGTTGTTTGGGGGAGGTGCTGAGTTTCATGTAACAGAGCAAACAGAGTTGTATTCAAATATTTCACAGGCTTATCGTCCTGTATTAATTTCAGATTTAACGCCACCTGCTACCACCGATGTCATTGATGAAAATTTACAAGATGCTAGAGGTTTTAATTTTGATTTAGGCTATCGAGGAAAAATAGGAAACTATCTAAACTTTGATGTTGATTATTTTTACTTGAACTACAACAATCGTATAGGTACTATCAGCCAGAACAACGCAGCGGGGCAGTTATTCCAGTTCAGAACTAATTTGGGGCGTTCGGTAAGTCAGGGATTTGAAGGATACGTTGAATTTGATGCGTTAAAAGCATTGTTACCAAAAGCAAAATTAGGTTCTTTGAGTATTTTTGCTTCAATCGCCTTTATTGATGCTACCTACCGTGATTTTAAAACTACGTCGGTAAGTAATGGGAAGATAACGGAAAACAATTTAGCAGGAAAATGGGTAGAAAATGCCCCGCAAAAAATCAATCGTTTTGGTGTCACTTATAGTAAAAAAGGCTTCTCTGCCACTTGGCAAATGAGCGATATTGGCAAATCATACGCTGATGCAGCGAATACGGAATTACCGAATAGTGCGGCTACAACGGGTTTAATACCTGCCTATCAGGTACAAGATTTATCTGCAAATTTCAAATTCTTGCAACACTACAACCTAAAAGCGGGAGTAAATAATTTAACGGACGAACGTTATTTTACTCGTAGAGCAGGTGGCTACCCTGGCCCAGGAATACTACCTGCCGATGGACGAACATTTTATATCTCAGCAGGTGTGAAGTTTTAAGCCAAAGGATGAGATTTACGTTATAGTGAAAAATTCCTTGTCAGTTAAGAAGCTGACAAGGAATTTTTGCAAAGAGTTGTCGGTGAGACACAAACAACGACAAGTGCATTACCCTTGTATTTTCTCCCACGTTATTTTTCGATATTCTTTTAATAAAATCCAGGTAATTATTGAGAAAATAAACGTAAATATGAGTACACCGTAGGGGACTTTACTGATAAAAAAGTGAATACCTCCCATAATAGGTACTACTAAAAGCAACAAAATAATCCTCGAAAAATTCTTAGCCGCCTTGTTTTGCTCTGTAATACTTTGGGAAAATGGCATGGCAAATTCAACTTTCGAAACGGTAACGCCTAGACATAAAAGTGTATTCACAAAAGCGAAAATGACATCATCAATGATTTCAAAACCAAACTTATAATACATCAATATTCCGATTAACATATAAGTAGGAATTGCCCATTTGATGATAATTACCTTCAAGCCACCATAAAGAATATCGCCAGGTTGTTGAATGGGTGAATTCTTAAAAATCCAAGCTGCTTTCCAATCGTCCGAATAGAAGATTTGTTGGCTTACACCATAAATACAAACACTGGCATAATATAAAACCATCCATTTATTGAAGCCAATGCTACTTTCTTCCAAAAATAATTTAATAGCGTAATAAATCATCAAACCGAAAATTGGATAGGCTCTGATTTTAAATTTTCGATCTCGGCTTGTGATTTTCCAAACGAAGGTAAAGGCCGCCTTTTCGAGTGAACCTTTGGTACATTTCTTTGATAAATACACTAAAATATCACTCTTTTGAACCGTTTGAGCAGTTTTTTCAGTCTTTTCTGGTGTTCCATATTCGGATAAACTTTTAGCAAACACGGGAGCTAAATAATGGTTCATCAAAAATAAACTTACAAAAGGTACTATCAGAATCAAGGTAATAAATACTAAATAGGGTGTTTCAAAATGATGATTTGCTACCACCTCCATCAAACCCGCAAACCAAGCTGGGGGTGTCAAATAATGCCACCAAGAGATTTGTATTTCTTGTGATTTTAAAATAGTCGAAACAAATCTTACGCCTATTTGATAACCCACCATCAGTGAAATAGTAAAGAAAATCTGAGCATAGCCTATGATGTCTTTGAGGCGTTCACCACTTACTATTTTGGTCAATAATAGGTATAAAATTCCTGTTATGAAAATGGTTATCAGACAAAGTAAAATGACACTGACAAAATAGATCAAACCCGCTAAAAAGCCTAGTTTTATGCATGTAAACACAATTGACCCCAAGGAATTCGCTAAGGTAATTGTGATAATAAAGACTGAAATATGAATCAGTCGAGCCATCCAAATAACCCTACTTTCTACAGGGCGAGGAATGAGAATGATATTGTCGGTGGTATCAAAAAGCACTTCAATAAAATCTGAAATCATATTGAAGGCAATCATGAACATAATGAAAGCGAAATTGTAGAGATAAAGATTGTAAGCCGTTTTCTCGAAGAACAATAGCATTGCTCCAAAGATAAAACTAAACACCACTTGCAATCCCAAGGATTCAATAAAGCTATTGTTTTGCTCTTTTTTAGCATTTTTTTGATGTAGCGAGTGAGGTCTTCGATTTTCCATCATCATTTTTACCTCTACAATTGTACGAAGAGAAGGAAAATCAATTTTCAGTAATCGGAAAAGCCATTGAAGCTGGTCGATAAGAAACAATACGCACTTGGTCATAGTTGATAGGTCTTTTAATGTGATGCAAGAACAGAAACAAATTCATTAGAAAGCGATTGGTCTTCCTCACTATTACCTGTCAAAGTACTAAAAATACCTTCTAATGAGAGTGATGAAGCATTTTCCTTTAATTCTGTAAATGTCCCATCGGCTACAACCTGTCCTTTGTTGATAATCACGATGCGGTCTGAAAGCTTCTCAACAACCTCCATGATGTGTGAAGAGTAAATGATTGTTTTGCCCGCCTCTTTGAGTTTTGCCAAAATTTCTTTGACCAAAATCACGGCATTAGCATCTAGTCCCGATAACGGTTCATCTAAAAAGATGATTTCGGGATTATGAATCATTCCTGCGATTAACAATACTTTTTGCTTCATCCCTTTTGAAAAAGTATTCATCCGTTTATCCAACACCTCTTTTAGCCCTAAAATAGAAAGTAATTCGGTTGCCCTTTTTTCGATTATATAATCTTCCATTTGGTACAATCTACCCACAAAAAGCAGGTATTCCATTGGTGTAAGCACTTCGTAAAGCATGGCATTTTCTGGTACGTAGCCAATCCTTTTTTTGATTTCCATCGCATCCTTTCGTACATCAAAGCCAAGCACAGAGACTTCGCCCGTGAAGTCTTCCAACATTCCGATAAGGATTTTGAGCGTTGTACTTTTACCAGCACCATTGGGGCCAATGTATCCAGTGATTTGTCCTGCGTAAAACTCTAAATTGATGTCGTTTAAGACTAGCGTAGCATCATAAACCTTAATGAGATTTTTGATTATAATAACGGGTGTGAGGTTTTCCATTTATGTTATGAGGTAAAGTTAAACTTGTTTATATGCAAACATAGAAAAACAAATACAATTTTTCATACTTAATCCTTGAATTTACCTAAACTTTCATAATGACACTCAATTTAAACTCCATCAAGCGTTTAGTTCATGTCTATTTAGATAAGTACAATACAATCGCTAAACAAAAACACCCCGACTGTGAAGCGGGGTGAGTGGGGCTAAGATTTATGTTTCAATTCGTTTCTTAATTCTTCAATTCGGGTAATTGACAGGTTTGTCAACTTAGCTAAAAGCTCATTGGATAAACCTTCTAATATTCCATTTTTTGCAATGTCTTCCTTTAATTTGAATTCGGCTTCCGTTTGCAATGTGAAAATTTCGCTGGCTTTTAGATGTAAACTATCAAGGTAGCGATTGTAGCCATATTCGTCGTCTTTGGGTAACCGCATTATGTCTAAAACTTCACCTGCTTCTTTTAGCCCTTTTGCTTTAAACTCATCTTTAACTTCGCTATTTTTCAAGAAATAAACCCATTCATCTAGCGTGTCTTTGGCGTTATCGTTAAATTGATTGACTTTCAATAAATAATATTCTGGAAAAATATCAGAAACTTCTTCTTTTACGAATGTTGTTTTTTGTTTCTCTGAAAGTCCTAAGACATCTTTTTGGTGAAGCCCAATAAAATCAGTTTTCCCTTTATAGATGTAGTCCTGTCCTTGTCCGAGGTTGAAATAAACAATGTTTACTGAAATCACTTTTTTGATTTCAGAATATTTCTGTCCAAGTTTTAGATTTTCTGTGATACTTTTTGAAACACCATAAGCCATTCTCTGAAAGTAGTCGATTTCATA
>JBMLRK010000345.1:1150-1377 GCA_049241065.1 Spirosomataceae bacterium | reverse complement strand
ATAACTGCTTTGTATCTCTATAATGACAAGTTCGTTCTTTGAATTATGTGTTAAAATATCAACCCGATTAAATTTGTCATCGTCTGTCTCTTGATTGCTTTCACTTTCAAGGATTTGTTCGATTTTAATATTGTCAAACAAAAGTTCACTGAGAAAACCTTCAAGCACAGCGAAGTTGGCTCGGTCGTCGATACGATTGTTTCTCAAAAGTCTTTTTATTGCCCAAT
>JBMLRK010000345.1:0-1140 GCA_049241065.1 Spirosomataceae bacterium | reverse complement strand
CTCGTCATTCCCTAACCTATCTCATTTTTAATTCCCCCAACTTATCAAACGGTAAAAATCCATATCAAGCGTTTAGCTTATTCAAGTAGTGCGA
The DNA here is from genome assembly GCA_049241065.1 of Spirosomataceae bacterium. Taxonomy (GTDB): domain Bacteria; phylum Bacteroidota; class Bacteroidia; order Cytophagales; family Spirosomataceae; genus JALRIJ01. Next base: position 1,046 of record JBMLRK010000345.1, on the reverse strand, counting down.
CAAAGTCGCTAAACAAAAATACCCCAATTACAGAGCGGAGCAAATCTCAAAAATGAATTTAATCTTTTCTATCCCCTAATTTTAATCCGCTCGACCCGACTAATATCAATAAATTAGGCAAGTGTATCATAAAATAATACCAATCGTTTTTTGATTTCTGCTTTTTTACTTACGTTTGTCAGGTAAGATACGTTTGCCCAAATTCCTAAGTAGCAAGCCCATCTCCAGTGAACCAAAAACGCTTATTTCCAAGCCTTTGAACAATAATAGTACTTAGTTGATTCGTTACATAGAAGCCTGAAACGTTACCTTAATTTATGCCATTATGATTGAAAAACACTTAACAACTACGCCCGAAAAAAAGCTTTATTACTTTATCCATCGCCAAACAAATGGATTAGAAGACGACAAAAAAGAGCTGACTATCTTTGAGGAGAAAATACAGACGTATATCAAAAAACTCCTCAGCAATGGTTACCAAGAAAACGAAATAGCCATCTCAGTTTCCGCTACTTTAGAGCGAACCAACACGACCAATAGTTTCACGAATATTACCTACCAGTTCAAGGCAAAGGTCAGTAATTCCCTGCATTGGGAAGATTTTTCCTTGAAGCGTACCTTTAACATTATTAGTGTGGACTATTCAAAACAACGGAATCAAGAGGGAGTTGAGCTACTGACTACTTGGAATTATTTGTAGTGGAACAAACCGTCATTTGTGCAATGCGGATGACGGTTCGCAAAAATCATTCATACCCTTCGACACTCATTTACTTAAAACTATGGCATCTTCTGCAATTTATACCTACAGTGTTCGTCCATCTGCAATCGGCAATTCGCACGCTCGTCCCGAAAGCGACCAACTTGGTCGTACAGAAGGCTACACGGGTCTTTACGAAGAAATCAACAAGCGACTGGCAGAAGGCTATGAAATAGCCAGCTTTCATCAAAGTGGACTCTCTTCAGAAGGCTATCTGCTTATTACGGTTATTTTGAGAAAGGAATAGTAGGGATTTTGGATTATGAATTTTGGATTAGTAGTGTAC
>JBMLRK010000344.1:0-2743 GCA_049241065.1 Spirosomataceae bacterium | reverse complement strand
TCAAATTTTGTTATTTTATTTTGTAAATCACATTGTATTAATCCGCTATCAAATTCTAACATGTAGCTAGTGGAAGATGATTTAGTATCAAAAGATCTAACAAAATCAAAATTATTATTGAAGAGAAATGCACTATCTGCTAAGGCCAGAGAGTTTGAAATAACAACATAGTTTGGATGTATAGATCTGGTTGGTGTAGTTGGATTTTTAAGATAATTTGATAATTCCCATTTAAGTTTTCCATTATTATTAATAACAGCTAATCCATCTCCATAGGCAGGTGTTTTATCCGTATATTGAGTATTATAGTAATATTTAATCACGGTGTTTCCTTTGGTTGAACTTTTTAACCAAATACTAGAGCTAGGAAAATCACGGATATTGACAGAAGAAAAACCATAGATGCTATGCTCCCACAATACCTTCGGTTGAATTTGTGCCTTACAATTTTTAGAGAATATAACTAAAATAAGTGTTAAAGAAATTACTGTTTTCATAAGTGATTTGATGATACTAGAAACAAAACCACAAGAACCATTACTTGTGGCCATGTTTCGTTTTAATGTACTATCTGCTTCTAAAACTTAGTCCCATTTTTAACCCAAGGTTATAAACGTTCGTTTGTAGAAGGCTATTTTTATCGTTGATGTTATTGATAGAGTAAGAAGCAACTGGCTCTATGGTAATAAAATAATTGTTATTAACCGTATGCTGAAAACCTGCCGAAGCATTGATAAATATATTTGCCTGGCGATTTGTCGGGTCGTACATTACTTGTGGCCCGAGGCTTAGGAAATAACGGTTACGACCTGACTCACGAATAAATTGTTGAAAATCAGCTTTTAACCCAAACATTTCAAGGGTTTCACTTTCTACTTTAGTTTCCAAGATGGTTTCAATCGTGTTAGACGCTTTGGTGTTATTTACCAAGACACCATCTGTACTTACTTGGTACTGAGCCCATTGTTTCATCATTAGGTAAGAAAGGTTAGTTCTCAGATATAAATTTTTCTGAATCGGTTGACTAGTGCCTAACGCTATTGCAACCCCATTTCTTTCTGAATTAAACAAGCTACTACGTTGGAGTTTAAGCACCTCATTAGTAGTTACCGTGATAATTCGATAAGTCTGTAATGGGGTAACGCTTAAACTAAAAATACGTTCTTTACGTATTGGCTTAGGGTCTTTACTGAGTATAATCGCACTCAACTTTGGTAACTCTAACCCATTATGAAAATAGGTGAGTTTTTTCTCAGACAGTTCGTTTATCTCTAAAAGGTTATTTGAAGACCTTGTTTCTTGTACTTCAATTAACGGATTATTAGCTATAAATTCGCTAGATTTCTGTGTACTGGACGAGCCTGCTAATCCAGTAAGAGCTTCTGGAGAATCGTTATCAAATACTGATTTTACCTTTGTGCTTTTTGTAAGGAGGTAACTGTTACGCACTACCTTGCTTTGATGGCTTATTTTTTCTGTTGGGTTATTTCTCTGCGATACTTCACGAACTATTTCAGCGGATTCTTGGCTTTTAGGCTGAACTGTTGCCACCGAAACAGCTTCCTTTTGTTTGGTACTTGAAGTGTACAGCATATCCTTTTGGTTCGATTCAATCGGAGATAGCTTATTGGAGCTTTTTGCAAAAAGCTGAGAATGGTTTGCTTCTGTTTGCCAAACAAGCAGACTACCGATTAAAAGAAATAGCCCTGCCGATGGAAGAAACCAGCGTTTCATCCAAGTACCAATGCCCACTTGTGCAGGCTGGATTGCCTGCTGAATAGTGTGCCACGATTGATTGGATGGCTCAGGTTCCCAATCCGAGAAGGTCTCTTGGAGTAGATTTTTGAGTATGTCTTTTTCTGGATTTTCCATATTGTCTTCATTAGGAGTTTATGCAACTCTAGTGGTATGTGCCTGATAGCCTAACTTTATTAAGGTTGTTTTTAACAGTTCACGAGCTCGTGATAATTGTGATTTAGAAGTACCTTCCGAGATTTGGAGCATATCCGCAATTTCAGCGTGCGTATAGCCGTCTATGAGGGCAAGGTTAATAATCATTCGATACCCATTCGGGAGTTCATTAATACTTTTTAGTATTTGTTCTCGACTCAGGGCAGAGAAAATATTTTCGTCGTTTGTTTCTTCAGAGATGCCTTCATAACCTATATGGTCTCGTTCATGGAGTGTGCTTCTATAGCTATCAATGGCAGTTCGAATGACGGATGATTTAACCCAAGCGTTAACCGATTCTACTTTGTCGAGTTGATGAAGGTTTTTGAATATTTTTATGAATGCTTCTTGAAATATATCTTCGGCTTCGGCTTCCGTGCGTGCATAACGCCTACAAATGCCTAAAAGCCGCCCCTTATATAAATTATAAAAGGCGGTTTGGGCTTTGGGGTCGTTGCGTTTACAAGCAAGGACTAATTGTATTTCGTTGCTCAGCATTTAGTAGGTCAAGGGTAATGGACTTTTGTAACAAAGTAATAACTTGTTTTGTTGGACAAATTTAATAGTAATGAAAAATTCTGGATGTTGAATTTAATAATCTAGCTATCAGTTTTTATGAGAAAAATAAATATTGACATAGTGAGCATAAGTAGCTGATTACCTTTTATACAACTATCTTTTCTATGTATCTATGCGGTTAAATATGTCGGGGTACTTACTTGATAGTGGTTTATCGAAACCTTTGAACATTTAACTTTAAACTGACGACTACTTAACTACTTATAATTTATAC
>JBMLRK010000343.1:0-2802 GCA_049241065.1 Spirosomataceae bacterium | reverse complement strand
TGGTGCTTATAGCAGGAAAAAGAGAACAAAGAACGAAAAAAGAGCCTAAATTTTTGAAATAAAAAATTACTACGTCATAGATTGGCAGACCTAGCCCCTACTTTTGTTATGAAGTTAAGAGGAAAGAGGTCTAAACAGATTTATTATGTCCAAAATAGGATACATTGCACGTTATTCAATCATCATCAAGCAACTTAGGTTGCATAAATATTGTACCTATCAGGAATTGGAAAATCATATTGAACGTGAACTAAATTTTCTTCAAACCCTTGATGATACACTCAACGTCGGTTTCTCGAAAAGAACCTTTGAGCGAGATAAAAAAGAAATCCGAAATATCTTTCAGATTAATATCGAATACTCTGCTAGTCGCAAAGGATATTACATCGAAGAAAATGAAGGACAACGCAATACTATTATGCAAAGTATGGAGTACTTTGAAGTTTTTAACTCCCTGCAATTGGCACAAAGCATAAGCCCTCATTTGTTACTAGAAAACAGAAAGCCACAAGGCACCGAAAATTTACCAAAACTGATTCATGCCATTAAAGAAAATACGCAAGTACGGTTTCGGTATCAGAAGTTTTCGGAGGGACAAGAAAGTGAAACCTTAATCGAACCTTATGCCTTAAAAGAATTTAAGTACCGTTGGTATTTGATTGGTAAAGATTGCAAAGATAACGCTATCAAACGATTTGCCTTAGACCGTCTATTTAACTTGGAAATCACGAATAAAACCTTTGATTTTCCAGAAAACTACGACATCCAAGAAAGCTATCGCCACTGTTTTGGTATTATTAACCATGAGAATCAAGAACCGCAAGAAATCATCTTAGCCTTTTCTCCTTTTCAAGGAAAATATATCAAAACATTATCCTTACACGAAAGCCAGCAAATTCTAGTAGATAACGAACAAGAACTTCGGATTCGTCTATACTTACGAATTACCCAAGATTTTGTCATGGAAATCCTCTCACATTCGAGCAATGTGAAAGTATTAGCACCCGAAGTATTGGTCGAACGAATAAAAAACGAATTACAAAACTCCCTGAATTTATACCTGTGATAGCTTTTTTAGGTATGAGGTGGTAGGTATGAGGACGGAAAACGATTTGCTCCCGTATCGCTAGTCAAGAGAACAACAATAATACAATACATTAAACCTTTAAACTTATTTAACTATGAAAAATACCTGTGCAAATTGATACAACACCTTGATAACAAGTATCCTACTCGTTTACGCCTCTTTTAAGACATTAATGTTCTACCCCTATTTTAACTTATAAATCTTAGTAAATAGTAAACACCTTACCTACATCTTTTAACGAAAAACAGGAGTTACTTACGCACAATGTTCGGTGCGGATACACAGAAGTTGTATTTGCATAAAACCAAATTTAACAAAAAAGACCGTTTATGAAAGAGGAAAAAACAATGAAGCAAGAACTCTACGAGTGGGCAGATAGGACTGCCGATTTCTACCATCATAAGGCAAAAAGTGATAAAAAGTATGATATTTCTTTTTATACGCAATCAAACCTAAATGACATAGAACAATCACCTGAATTGTTGATTTTGGCAATCAATCCTGGTTCAGAAGGAAGCTATGAAGGACAAATTTCTATTAAACTTTGGCAAGAATGGGGGGTAAATGGCAGAATGGATGGTGCTACCTTATTAAAAGGAAACCCTACATGGGAGAAGCGGAATACTTGGAGATTTTGGCAAAGGTTAAACAATATTTTTAACAGAGGCGGAATCAACGATATTTTACAAGATAAGTCTCGATTTGTGTTCTCTAATCTCACCCTCTTTGCAACAAAGAAAGAAAAAGATTTACCTAACATTTTAGACGAATGTACGCCAAAGACGATAGAATTGATTGAGATATTGCGACCTAAACATATTTTATGTTTAGGTGGTGAGGGGTGTATTAAACCGCTCAAAGATAAAGGCAACTTTGAAATCAAACCATTACTACCACATAATCTTCTGTCGTTTGGGAAATACAATGGAATTCCTGTATATTCAATTAGACATACTGCAAGCCGTCCTGCTTATACGATTGAAGAAATGAACCTTGTCGGAAAATGTTTGAAGTATTTGTTTGATAACCCCAACAAAGATTTCTCGGAGGATGAGATTAAGCAAGTACTTGCTCAAGAAATACAGGTCATTACGAACAAAATTGAAGTCCCTCAGAGAATATCAGAAAAATTCGGAGAAATAGGACTAAGCAATTTCGAAAAAGGGAACTCAGAGAGATATTCACTTACAGAAGATATTATGATTTCTGTTACAAAAAGTGAAATGGGCTATGTGGCTATTCGACATAAAGATTTCTCCCTAATGTACAACGAAAAGGAATATCCACACCAAGCAGCAATAATGGACTTTTTAAAAGGGAAGATGGGCTATGACGACAATAGTCATCATGCGTGGTTAGCTGTTAAGCATTTTTCTAACTATGGATATACGACTGAAGAGATAATCGCAAAGATTGTTGAAGAGGTAAAAGTAATAAAGCTTGGGATTGAAGAGATTATGAAAGCTCACCCCGATTTATAATCGAGCGTGGCGTGGACTTGCATTTATAACGCTTCTCAACAGCAAATCAGGGATTAAAATCCCTGATTACTAATTCGGTCGTCCCGATGGGACTTGGGAGAAGCTAATTCCTCGACTGCTTCGCTCACCTCGATTCACAATCGGGTGTGGCGTGGCTTTGCGTTTGTAACGCTTTTAACTGCGAGGTTATTCTCCCCACCAACAGCCACTTAGGTCTTCACGAACTTCCAAAAT
>JBMLRK010000342.1:2489-4202 GCA_049241065.1 Spirosomataceae bacterium | reverse complement strand
ACCTATAAGGTTTCGTTCCAAGAAGTTATGTCACAGTCTATAAATCAGTTATCAGCTTAGTCAACTTTTCAAAAAGTTGACCAAGCCATTCCCCTACCCCAACTCCTCCAAAAACTGACTTGGGGTTTTGCCAAATTCTTTTTTGAAGACTTTACTGAAATAAGATGGGTCTTGAAAACCAACACGATAGGTGATTTCAGCTAATAGAATATCTTCGTGGAGCATCAATTGAACCGCCTTTTTTAAACGAAAAGTACGGATAAATTCGGCAATGGATTGTCCTGTGATGGTCTTGATTTTTTGGTATAAATTGGTCTTACTTACGCCTATTTCGTTACATAAAAACTCAACATCAAGGGCTGGATTCTCAATGTTTGTTTCCAGAATTTGATGTAATTTATCCATGAATTCTTGGTCTTTGTTACTGTTGACCAAACTACGGGCTTCTACGTAATAGTCTTTCCGATAACGGTCTTTTACCTTTTGCTGTTGCTCAAAAACATTCCGAATTGATAAGCGTAAGAGGTCGATACTCACGGGTTTTGCCAAGTAAATATCTGCCCCCGAACGCACTCCTTCAATTTTGGAAGTTAGTGCTTCTTTGGCGGTTAGCATTACAAAAGGAATATGACTGGTTTCTAGCTCATTTTTGACAATTTTACAAAATTCAATCCCGTCCATTCTGGGCATCATCACGTCGCTGATAATCAAGTCGGGCATCATATTTCGGGCAACTTCTAAGCCTTCAATTCCGTCTTGAGCTTCGTAAATACGATAATCTTCTTGTAGGGTATCTACCAAAAACTGACGCAATTCGGGGTTATCGTCCACCAATAAGATACTCGTTTGTTGGTTCGTATGAACTGCCTGTGGCTTAGGTTCGTAATTTTCTTCCAACGTCGGAATAAATGCCACGGGGTTCGACTCAAACAAGATTCCTCCCTCCTGTTCTATCGCCGCTGCACGTTCAGCCTGTGTATAACTGGTTTCATTGGCAGGAATCGCAATGATAATTTCTGTGCCTTCGTTCCGTTCGCTATATACGTAAATATCTCCTTTGTGCAAATTGGTTAAGCTTTTTACGAAGGCAAGCCCAACCCCAGAACCCAAATGGGCAGAAGCAATGCGGTAGTAGCGTTCAAACAAATGAGCGATGGATTCCTTAGAAATACCAATGCCATTGTCGGCTACTTTTACATAGACATATTGTTTGGCTCGTTTGCTTTCTTTAAGAATCAATTCGTTGGCAAAAGCAGGGGTGAAATTATCCAACGATGCCATTAAACTCACCTTGATTTGAGCATCTTCTCCCGAATATTTAAAGGAGTTATTCAATAAATTCAAAATGATTTTCTCTAAAATCTTGGCATCAAACCAGACTTTAGTATAGTCAAAATCGTCCTTTATTTCAAATATAAGCTGTTTTTTAAGCGATAAGTCTTTGAACTCGTCGATGATTTCTTCGACAAAAAGAATTAGATTATTTTCTTTTACATTCAGTTTTAAGACACCCGATTCTACTTTTCGGAAATCCATCAATTCGTTAATCAAACTCATCAGACGGTTGGCATTTCTGAAAATTGTTTGGTAATAATGAGCAAATTCTTGATTTGTATTGAGTTGTTTGATCCGTTCCAAAGGCCCCAAAATCAAGCTCAAGGGTGTACGAAATTCGTGACTAATGTTAGTAAAAAACTGTAATTGTAACTGAAA
>JBMLRK010000342.1:0-2389 GCA_049241065.1 Spirosomataceae bacterium | reverse complement strand
GTATAATTGGCTTTGCGTTCTGTACCAGCCGTAATCCATGCGTCTTCCAAGCCGTCCAACCGATAGGCGTATTGGTTATTTTCAGAAACCACGTAATTGAGAGCCGAAAAGGAAAAAGAGAACGTAGCTTGGTCATAACGCAGGTGAATTTCGTCCGTAAAACTAATTTCTTTTTCTAAAGGAGAATCTTCGTCATGGGGATTTACTGATTTGTTTGAAACCTGAAAATCGGTTACAAAAACGGCAGGAACAAAGCGATTTCCTCGAATTTTATCAGGATAAAAACAGTTAAATCCATTTACTCCGCCAAAGAACAATTGCCCGTCTTTGGTACTCAAACAGGAATTATCTTCAAACTCTAAGCCCTGCAAACCGTCACGGGTATTGAACTTTTTATATTGCTGGGTTTCGGGATTAAAACGGGTTAGTCCATTAGAAGAGGTAATCCATAAATTCCCCTTGCTATCCTCTACAATGCCTTTGATAAATTCTTTCGAAAAACCTGCTTTATCTTGATACAATTCAAATTTATTTTGCTGTTTATCAAACAGATACAAACCTTTCTTACCAATCCATAAGCGTTTTTTATGATCGGTAAAAATGACTACTAAATCTTGTTCTACACCCTCTTCGTTGAAATAATGAGAAAATTTATTCGTTCGTAAATCGTAGCGATTCAGTCCGCCATCTTCCGTACAAATCCATACATTTTGGTCTTTGTCTTCGTTAATGGCAATGATTTTTTTTCCTGTAAAACGTGTCTGATTTTGTGCATCTTTCTCTATGCGACTGAATGTCTGACTAGTTCTATCCAAGCGATTGAGTCCTCCGCCATAGGTTGCTACCCAAAAGTTTCCTTTACTATCTTCAAAAGCTTTTTGAACAAAATTAGAACTAATGGAAGTCGGGTCGTTGGGTTTATTTACAAAACGCTTAAACGTCCCCGAAGCTGCTTGAAAAAGGTTCAGTCCTCCGCCATAAGTAGCAACCCAAAGGCTTCCTTTTCGGTCTTCGGTAATGCTCATAATGGCATCCGAACCAATACTCGAAGGGTCACTTGGTTTATGTCTGTAATGACTAAAAGTCCCCGTTTTTCGGTTGAAGAGGTTTAGTCCTCCCCCATCAGCTCCGACCCAAATATTACCTTTCGTATCTTCACAAAAAGCCCGAATGTCATTATAACTCAAGCTATTTTTATCAAGTCCTTGACGGTATAATTGAAACTTTTCTGCCGCAGGAATGTATAAATTCACCCCACCCCGCAGTGTACCAACCCAAAGATTCCCTTGCTTATCTTCCAAAATCGACTGTACACTTTTTTGAGATAGACTCCGTGGTTTTTCGGGTTCACGTTCGTAATTATGGAAGTTTTTTTCAATCGGATTATATAGATTCAATCCGCCATTCAGACAACCTACCCAGAGTTTTTGTTGGGCATCTATCCATAAACTCGTTACATTATCGCTTCCTAAACTGGTGGGATTATTATCATTATGCCTAAACGACACAAAGCTATTTCGCTGGTTATCAAAGGATAGCAACCCTTCACTATGCGAGGCAGCCCAAATATGTTGTTGGGCATCAATTGCTAATTTATACAGTTCTGTGCTTGGGACAAGACGGGTTTTCTTAGTTTTTTCGTTCAATAGCAATAAGCCTTTATTGGTAGCCATCCACAAATTTTGCTGTTTATCTTTGGCAAAATCAAAGACTTGTAAAACACTTTTTGCAGGTAAAAAAGAAACAGAGTTTAGCGTTTTCTTAGTTTCATCCAACCAACCAAGTCCTTCTTTAGCCGTGGCAACTAGCAGATTTTTATGGGTATCTTCACAAAGGGCATTTATTTCTGTTTTATCCAAAAAGTGAATAAACTGCTGATGTTCTTGGTCAAAATAATTTAAGCCTTTACTCGTACCAATCCAAAGTCGATGCTGTTGGTCTTCATAAATACATTTGATGTAATTATTGCTTAGGCTGTAGGCTTGCGTGGCATCGTGACGGTAAATCTGAATGGAATAACCATCAAAACGATTGAGTCCGTCCCGTGTTCCAAACCAAATAAAGCCCCTACTATCTTGAAAAATAACTTCTACAGAGGTATTCGACAAGCCTTGGTCGTCGGTAATATGTTTAAAATTCAACACAGGAGCTTGCCCCATACCGTCGATAGACGCATGAACAAGACACAAGAACACCCAAAAAGAAGCAAAAAATCTATTCATCAAACATATCATTTCGTTACAGAACTAGTAAAGATACAAATCGGGTTTAAATAAACGCAAACAAAATAAAGAAGTGCGTCCTTTAAACCAATGTAATAGGACTAGAATAATTACAAAACATCTGTGTAGATTGTTCCAGAAATAGGCTTATTTTACGTGTGAGAAAA